>JAFRKV010000007.1 GCA_017431515.1 Lachnospiraceae bacterium | reverse complement strand
TGATTCTGTTCAAAGAATGTCTGAGAAATGGGATTGTGCCATTTATTATTTCGGATGATCTGAAGATGTTTTATTATCGCGGATTGCAAAACTGGCCTTCAGAAAAGGGGTATCTGCGGGACACCTGCCTCACTGCTCAGGATCAGTTTAAAAAGATACTGGATTATTTCAGTGTGCCGTATTCCGAATAATGCAGGTTCCGGAGCAGCGGATACGTCGTGGATACCCTGGAAGCGGTTGTCTGGGCGCTTATCACGACCGGATCCTTTGAGGAAGCGCTTCTGAAAGTGGTCAATCTCGGGGACGACAGTGACACGACCGGCGCCATCACGGGAGGCCTGGCTGCTCTGTACTATGGCTTTGAAGCGATCCCGGCTGAATGGGTTGACGCAATCCAGCGGAAGGAATGGATAGAGGAATACTGCACAAAGAAATTATATTCAGAGCAGTTGCGTCGCAATGACATCAACAACGCAACCGGGGCGCAAATGATATACAGGAGGGGTAATTTTATGGAGAAAAAACTGCGGAAAATGAAAAAAGCTGTTGCGGTGACGCTTGCTGTGGTGATGTCGCTCATCTCCGCGGACATAGCCGCCCTGGCTGAAGACGCACCGGCAAAAACCGCAGACGACAGGGTCATTTCGGAAGAGGTCAAAAGCCAGCTGCAAGCGGCTGCGGATGAGTTTCCCGAAAAGCTCGATCTGCGCGACTACGATAAGGACGGCGACGGAAAGGGAGAGAACTATGTGACCCCGGTCAAGGCGCAGCATCCTTTCGGGACCTGCTGGGCCCATGGTACCATAGCGGCCGCGGAGATATCCTATCTCTTCGGGAACGATCTCGGTACCCCTGCCGGAACGCCGAATAACAATATTGACCTCTCCGAGAAGGATTTCGCCTGGTATTATTATCACGGCATCACCGCTGACGATATAAGGACTGACCTGCTCCCCGCGTCGCAGGCCGGCGAAGGATTTGACTATTCGGAAGCGGACGCGAAGGACAGGAACAGCTGCTATGACGCGGGGGGCACGGTTAATCACGGTTCAGTCTTCTTTATGTCCGGCCAGGGACCTGTGCATGAGCTGGATACGGTTGAAGGATGGGCCGCGGATCACCCCGGCGCGGCGGATGATCATCCTTATGAGTACAAGGGGCTGCATGGCTGGAAGATCATGGATCAGAATGAGTCTGACGAGGCGAAGGAAGCCCGGAAAGAATATAATTACCGCAAGTTTTCAGCATATTCCGGAACGGAACTGGAAGCAGTGGTCCGCGGGATGGGATACACGGATGACATGGATTTCAGGACCTGGTTTGACAGTGTTTATGAGGAGAATATCCGGCCGGGAACCTATATTGATGATCTGGATTATTATGCCCCTTTTGACGACTGGACGCTTCCCTTAAACGCCAGGTACCGCTTTGGCGGCGACCGCCTTTACCTGAAGGAGAGCCGCATCATGCAGACGCCGCCCGGCGCCGCAACAGGGATCTTTACGCTGGATGAAGACATCTTGTGGAGCATCAAAAACGAACTGGTAAACGGCCATGGCGTGGTGCTCGCTTACTTTGCGGATCAGTCGAGACCCGGGGATGAGATCAGCGAGCAGAGCTATATGAACACCGAGACCTGGTCGCAGTACACCAACAATCGGACGCTGGCAAACCATGCGGTGTGCGTTGTGGGTTACGATGACACGTATCCCAGGGAAAACTTTACGAGAATGGTCGACGGAAAAGAAATTGAAGGCAGCACCCCGCCGGGAGACGGCGCG
>JAFRKV010000029.1 GCA_017431515.1 Lachnospiraceae bacterium | reverse complement strand
CCCACCGGCATATAATGGAAGAAGAAGCCGAAGCGCGCGCCCTTGTCAGCGATCATGCGGATAAATTTCTCATCCGTCACTGCTTCGCAGTTCGTTCTCGTGTAGCAGATGGAGGTTCCGAAGATAATCCCGTATTTCTGGAACAGATCCATGGCGTTCATCACGGCGTCATAATGACCGATCCCGCGGCGGGAATCGTTGGTGTCCGGCGTGCCCTCGATGGAAAGCATGAAGGTGAGGTTGCCAAGACGCACCACTTCCTGACAGAACTCGTCGTCGATCAGGGTGGAGTTGTCGAAAATACCGAACTGTACGTCGTTATGCTTCTCTGCCAGACGCAGGATATCTTTTTTACGCACAAGCGGCTCGCCGCCGGTCATCATGTAAAGATAAACCCCGAGCTCCTTGCCCTGCGTCACGATCTTATCCATATCTTCAAAGGAAAGATTGCTCTTGTGCCCGTAAGTCCCGGACCAGCAACCCTTGCAGTGCATGTTGCAGGCGCTTGTGGGATCGAACAGGATCAGCCACGGGATGTTGCAGTTGTATTTCACACGGTTCTCACGGATCATCTTCGTGCCGTGGAAAAATGCTTCATACCCGAGGTTCAACAGTGTCATCTTCGCCACATGCGGATTGGTCTCGTCGATGACGCGGTTGATGAATTTCTTCCAGCGGTTGTCCGGATCGTTGATCGCTGCACGAACTGCATCCAGCGTCTCTTTCTTTGCGCCGTCTTTACCCCAGAACTTCGTCACCGCATCCACCAGCTTCAGATAAGCTTCGTCACGGTCTTCCACTTTGTTCAGCTTTTTCAGAAAACTCTCGATCGCGACGGAAAACACCTGCCGCTCTGCAGCGTGGGACAGATTCGCAAGTTTCTGCGCTACTGTTGCCATAATCTTCCTCCTTATGAACTCAAAAAAAACAACTCTTCTACTCTCATTCACCGACGATTATAAAGGAAGAAATTTTTTTCTTCAATGGACAATCAGCCCAAAATGTCTGTCAAATAATTCACAATCAGAGGAGTTCTGCACAAGTCCGGCGTTCAGGTGTTCCATTCATGCACCCCCTGTCGCCCCGTGTTCACCCAGCAGCCCATTGTTTTGCCATGCGGTGTGGCATAAAATCCCCGTGCACTTTCCCCGGAAATCATGTATAATAAATTCGATGTAATCCTTTGTTCCAAAGAGGCAAGCAGATGAAGCTGACACGTATTACGAAAGAAAACCTGGAATATTTCAGGATGTTTCTGCCACCGGGACATGCGACCCAGGACCAGGAGGCGCTTGGGCTCTTGACCGATGATGACATCCCCTGCGCCGCGGCGCTGATCTCCGGAACCAACGGAGACGCCGCGCTGGACTGGATTTTTGTACATCCGAACAACCGCAGACAAGGCGCCGGGAGTATCCTCCTCGAACAGATCGAAAATCTTTTAAGAAAAGAAACGGATTCGTTTTCCGTGGCATATCCGGGAGAGTCCGCGGGACTGGATGATTTTTTTGCGGCAAACGGATATCTTCTGACCGACGGTGACGCGGTATACACCCTTTCGCTTTCGGAGTTGCAGAAGGGAGCGGAGGCCAGACTGTTGAGAAAAATGTCCGAGAAAGAATCCGTCTCGGCGCTTTCCGCATTGGACGCTTCGGAGAAGATGTCGTTCCTTGACCTTCTGGTTGAGGAATACGGACCGGATGCCCATTATTTCCGCTGTGAGCCGCGAATCTCCGTTGCGAAGCTGGATCAGAAGCGTCGCGTCTCTTCCGCGCTTTTGATCGCACAGGATGACGTATCGAAAACGCTTTTCCTTTCGGCAATGGTCAGCAAGGACAAGACCAGCACTATGGCAGTCCTCGGTAAAGCACTGCGGATTACGGAAGATGACCCGGCCTTCGCAGACTACCGGATCCAGTTCGTCTCCGGAAACGGGAGTATCGACAACTTGATCCATGCCATGAGCGTCCATATGGACCGCAAAGATATCGAGATCGATTATATCCGCTACGGTGTCAAATCATTAGAAGAATGAATTGCCGTCAAAAAAGCCCTCAACCGCCTGATGGAAAGGCGGTTGAGGGCTTTCTTTTTGCCTGAGCCACTGGGGAATCGAACCCCAGACAACTTGATTAAAAGTCAAGTGCTCTACCGACTGAGCTAGTGGCCCGTATGAAATTTGTCCGGCATCGCCGACTCGCTGGGCTAACCAGATTCGAACTGGTGAATGCAGGAGTCAAAGTCCTGTGCCTTACCGCTTGGCGATAGCCCACTGTCACCGCGCGTTACCCTTTTGGCAGCCGCGTATCAAACGGCGACTATCGAAACCGCATCATCCGCGGTCTCAGGGTGGATACAGGGATTCGAACCCTGGGCCTCCAGAGCCACAATCTGGCGCGCTAACCAACTGCGCTATACCCACCATATGCATCCTGCAAACGCATGAAAATCTATGCATTTGCGAAGTGTGCTCGAAGGGATTCGAACCCCCGACCCACGGCTTAGAAGGCCGTTGCTCTATCCAGCTGAGCTACGAACACAAACGACGGCTAAACTAATATACCATTCTTATACGACGCCGTCAAGCAAAACCTATTCAGAGGCTTTCGGAATCGGGGCACCGCAGTGCGGGCAGCTCTCATGAAGCCCGTGGACGTAGATCCCGCCGCAATAGTCGCATTTGTCCTCCCGGAGTGCGCCCTGGTCGGTCTGGCATTGTACGGCCTTTGCCTGTCCTCTGGAGCGGATCGCTTCGAGGATCCGGTTTAGCATGAACACACTCGGCAGGACAAACAAGAGCAGAATAATAATGACCGTTTCAAAATCCACATGCGCTTTCATGAGGTCGGGCAGGAGATCTCGAAATCCCTGCGCAACCGCCTCTCCAACGGTATAGGAATTCTTGTTAAGATATTTTTGCACCGAATTGGTCAGCTTGTCGCCTTCGCTCTCTGTGATGATCTCTTCTGTATCATCCCCTGCCATGCCCCACCATTTCCAGTCCAGAAAAGCGGGATCGGGAGATTGCGGTTCTGAATAGACGATCAGCCAATGACATTCATCATCAAACCAATTGACATAGGTATCAAAAGCATAGGCCTCTATAGAATCATAGTAATAATCCCAATCCTCATTATAGACGGTCAGCAGCGCCGGGGTAATGCCGGTCTTATCCTGAAATTCCCGAAATACCTCTCCGAGCTCATCGATCTCACTGTCCGTCAGGACGTGCGCCTCATCGGCAACGAGCAGATCCGTCTGGTCATAAGTCAAAGGAAGCGGCTCCGGCGGAAAAAACGACGTGCCAAACATCAAGAATCCCATCGTCAGCCAGATCACCATGAGAACGACGGTAGAGATGACAGTACTCTTCCAGTTCGAGGCGTCGACCTTCTTTGTGCTGTAATAGTAAACCGGACGGTGCCTGCTGTAGTACACATAGCGGTGTGCCCCGGCGAAATAAGTACTGGATACTCTCGGGCCGCTGCTGCGGGATCCGGAGCCGCCGGAGGAACTGCTGTGAAAGGATCCTCCGTGAGAACCTCCGCTATGAGATCCTCCTCCTGTTGAATGTGGCATAATGATAAACTCCTTTTAAAATCCCCGGCGCTTCATGTGCCGGGGATTCCTGCTTCTTTGAAAGCGAGTCGTATGTCAAGCCTTTAGCATGTTGCACCACGGGCAATATTTCTTGGGTTTAGAATAAACCTGTATCTGGTTTGCGCCCCCGGCGATCTCTTCCAGTTCCTCCTCGCTCAGCTCGTTTGGTTCCGCTGATTGGAGAGCATCCGCAGAGATTTCCACAACTCCTGTCGCCTTTTCCTCTTCCGTCAATTCTTCGCCTTCAATGATTTCCATTTCTTATGTTTGTTTTCTCCTTTGATGTGGTTGATAAAAAACTCTTACAGAATCATTTCATTAATGATTCTTACTCTTATATACGAACAAGACCGAGCTGTGGCACAAAAAAATGACAAAAATCACTCATTCTTGATGGCCGCCAATGCGGAAAGTCTCATCGCCCTCTGGGACGGGACAAATCCGGAGATCATGCCGATGACAATCGCAAATAACACGCCCACAATCGCCAGCCACGGCGGGATCTGGGAAATACTGACATCACTGCTGCCGCCGAGTCCCAGCAGACCGTCCCCTCCGGCGGAAAAATGGTTGATGATCGCCGAAACCGCATAACTGAAACCTAATCCGACCACTCCGCCGAAAAAGCCGATGTATGCCGCTTCCATCAGAAACATGCCGCCGATATCCCGGATGTTGCAGCCGATCACCTTCATGATCCCGATCTCTCTGATCCGTTCATAGATGGACATCATCATCGTGTTCGCGATTCCGATGGCGGCCACGAGCAGGGATACCGCACCGATGCCGCCCAGCACCGCCTGGATCATATTGGTCTGCTGCTGGGTCTGTTTGATCCATTCCACGTCGCTTTGCGCATCGTACCCCATGATTTTGATGAGGTTCTGCACATCTGTCACATTCTGGAAATCATCCACCTCCACAAGGATCTCGCTGTAATAGATATTTTTATAAGGCTTTCCGTTTTTCTTGGTCGGCTGTCCCGGAATCGCTTGATTGCGGTAGATCTTTTTGACCATCGTGATCAAAGCGTCAATATCGCAATAAACGTCGTAACTGGTGGAGGTATATTCTCCGCTGCTTGCTTCCACGCCGGCGGTGGGAATCAGGTACTTTCTCGTCGTATTGGAGCCGCCACCGCCGCCCGAAATCTCGTTCGAGTTGGAGGAAGAGTTGTTGTTACTGCTTGCAGGAAAATAAGTGGCCGTGGGTCTTGCCATGAGATCCCAGTCCAACGGCTGTCCGCTGTCATAATAGGGATACACATAATTCCGGGGATTATAATAGCTGTTCAGCACATATTGCCCGTAAAAGAGCTTAAGATCCTCACCCTCCTGCGGAAGAGTGCCTTCTCCTACGTTGATGTTCATCCGCTGCAGCCGTTCCACCGGAAGACCGCTGAGCTGCGCATCCACCTGATATTTCCCGAACTTCAGCGTCGCATTCATATTCAGTTTCGGAGAGACCGACACCACATGATCCAACTCTTTGAATTTTTCCACCGTGCTGTCGGAAATCAGCTTTTTTTCTGCGTCCTTCCCAGCCTTTCCGCTGTCATAGGGCGTCCTGACCGTGATGGTGGTCAGATTGGAATACTTTTTCGTTTCCTCCATCATGGATTGCTTCAAACCGAGGCCTAAAGAAATCATCACAACGATGGACGCCACGCCGATCACGACGCCGAGCACGGTCAGGATCGTCCGCGCCTTCCGCTGCCACAGATTTTTCAGGCTCATGGTGAGCATATCGGTGATTTTCATGCGTGATGTTCTCCGTCCTGATCCGTTTTGTCCTCCGGGCTTCCCTCTTCCGATCCGCTCCCGGTATTTGCCGTATCCGCTGTGCCCTCGGCGCCTGTTTCAATTTCTTCCTTCGTTTTCTGCGTCGTCACGTCAACGTCGGATGTTTCCTCTCCGTTTTCCGTCAAATCATCCTCCTCATCCGTAATGTCATCCTCCAGCTCCTTTTCCTTCTTCTTTTCCTTCACCTTTCTGAGGGTCACAACCAGCGCAATCACTGCAGCTGCCACGATCCCGAGGATAATCAGAATCTTTGCCCAGGTCGGAAAGGTGGGGGTCGTTTCAAAGTCGTCCGCATTTTCCGGCGGCATCTCTGTATAGGCAGAATATCCCTCTTCAATATTAACCGCGAATTCCTTTTCCACCGTAGTCACATTGCCCCGGTCGTCCTCATAGTCCACAATTCCGTGAACCGTGCCATCATTGGGAGCTTCAGCGACAAAGGATGCATCCACATATCCGGTGGAGCCGCTGGTAATCGTACCTACATAAACATCATCTCCGGTCACATTTTCATCCCGGAAGCGGAACCAGATATTATTCAACGTGGTACGTCCGGTATTGTAAATGGAGAAAGAAATGCTTCCGCTTTCTCCTACCCCGAGCATTCCCGGGGTGACTGACTCTTCACCGGTATCAAATTTGGATTTCTGCCAGATCGGGATGGAAACGCTGGCTTTGTCCGTGATATCGGTTTTGCCGGCAGCGTCGTAAGTCGTATTTACATTCAGCACGTAAGGCTTCTGGGTCAGATCCGCCCGCGCCGACATTTCAAGCACCAGATCCACGGTCTGTCCCGGTGCGATACTGGACTGATAGATCGAGCTGGATCCGGAGGTCGGTAAAAACGCCGCATAGGTCGTGCTGGAGGAATTGCCGGAGCTGCTGGATGAGCTGCTGGAACTTCCGGAGCTGCTGGTGGTCGTGGTCTCGGAATCCGACTGGAGATTGAACAGCACATTGCTGACTGCAGTGGTCTCCGACGTATTCTTGACATGCACGGTAATGGAAAACGTGTCTCCTGCGTTCACGTCAGCGGGGTTCGTTTCAAAGCCTGTCACAATGAGACGCGGCTTGCTCACGGCAAGATTGTCCTCCAGCCGTCCGCTGCCGGCTTTTCCGGTACACTGCACATAGGCTGTGATGGAGGTCTTGGACTGCGCCGTGGATTCGCCGTTGGGCAGATAGGTCACTTCAAAGCTGATGGGATAAAAACCGGTCAGCACATCATCCCGCACCTTAAAGGTAAAGGGAACGATGGCTGCGGTGGCATTCACATCCGCATAATAGCTGTATGCCCCCATGTAAGGCACCGTCTGGGTATAATTCTGACCGCCGGACTCAAAGGGCCACTCCGTCACCTTGTTGGAGATGATGGGTGTCACCACCACATTGGTCAACGGGCAGAAATTGTAGTTGACGATCGGGATATAAAGGGTCACGGTCTGTCCTGCGGAGACGGAGGGCGTCACATAGGTGCTGCCCAGCGCGATATAGCCTGTACCGCTGGAAGACGAACTGGACGAACTGCTGCCGGAGCTGTTGCTTCCGGAACTATTGCCGGAACTGCTGCCGGATCCGTTACTGTTTGACGAATTGGTATCGGTCGAGCTTGACTGGCTGCTGTTATTCGTCTGGTCCGTGGATGTCGCAAACACCATGGAAGGCGACCCGGCCAGCAGCACTCCTGCCGCCAGCATCGCAAGCATTGTCCGTTTCATTCCTGATTTTCTTCTCATCTCTCTGCTCCTCTATCCAAAAAACTATTCCGTAATGGGTTCATTTTCCTCAATCCATTCGATCTTGCCGTCCTTGATATGGATCAGCCGGTTGGCAAAATGCGCCAGATGGTCGTCATGGGTGACCATCACAAGGGTCTGGTTCTGTTTTAACACGATGTCCTGCAAAAGATGCAGCACGTCCATGGTGGTATTGGAGTCCAGGTTTCCGGTGGGCTCATCCGCAAAAATAATTTCCGGCCGCACCACCAGGGCGCGGGCGATTCCCACACGCTGCTGCTGTCCACCGGACATCTGGGTTGGTTTATGATCCATGTATTTCCCCAACCCCACATGCTTTAACATCTGCACGGCGCGCTCGTTCCGCTCCGTCTTGGAAACCCCTGCAAACATCAGCGGAAGAGCCACATTCTCGACGGCATTCATGGTGGGCATCAGGTTGTAGGACTGAAAGATGAATCCGATATGCTTCTGGCGAAACTTCACCAGCTTCGTCTCGTTCATCTTCTCAATATGTTCTCCTGCGATGACCACCTTCCCCTTGGTGGGCTTTTCCAGCCCCGCCAGCATGTTGAGAAGAGTCGATTTCCCGGAGCCGGAGGTGCCGACGATGGCGCAGAACTCTCCCTTATGCACGTCAAAGGAGACGCCGTTTAAGGCGCGCACCTTTTCCTCTCCCAGTTCATAGATCCGGTAAAGATCTCTTACCTGAATGACCGTCTTCTTTGCCACGTTGTTACTCCTCCTCGCCCTGGTTGACCTGCTGTCTTGCAACCAGTTCGGAGAAAAATCCTTTTTGCCGGATCAACTCGTCATAGGTGCCGTCCTCGACGATCTTGCCGCCGTCCAGCACAACGATCCGGTCACAGTTTCTGATAGTAGAAAGCCGATGTGCGATAACCACACGGGTGCATTTCAGTTTTTCCAGCGCATCGGATACTTTTTTCTGTGTAAGATTGTCGAGGGCCGAAGTCGCTTCGTCAAACATGAGGATCTTGGGCTTCGGCGCCACGGCACGGGCGATCATCAACCTCTGCCGCTGTCCGCCGGACACGCCGCCCTCACCTTCGGAAAGCATGGTAAACATGCCCATGGGCATATCCCGGATATCATCCGCCATCCCGGCGATCTCCGCCGCTTCCCACGCCTGCTCCAGCGTCAGATTCGGCGCTGCGATGGAGATATTGGCAAAAATATCTCCGGAGAAAAGCTTGCCGCTCTGCATGACCGTTCCGATCTTTCTCCGGACCGAACGGACATCCAGACTGGCCAGATCCTTGCCGTCATAATAAACCGCGCCGCGCTGAGGCTGCTCAAATCCAAGCAGAATCCGCATCAGAGTGGACTTGCCGCAGCCTGTTTTCCCGACGATGGCCACATACTGTCCGGGACGGATCTTTAAGGAAAGATTGTCCAGAATCTTCGGCATGCCTTCCTGATAACGGAAGGTCACGTTGCTGATCTCAATGGAACCGGACAGGGAATTCACCACCGGCTTCCCTTTGGAAACCTCCGGCTCCGCCTCCATGATCGGACGGGCCATCTCCAGCGTGGGTTTGATCCCCGCGATGGCCAGCACACTGGCAGAAAGCGTCGTGAATGCGCCGCTCACCACGCCGAAAGCAGCATTAAAAGAGAAGTAATCGGCATCGGACACACCGGTCAGCACCGCCAGATAGTAAGTCACCAGGGTACCGGTCAAAGAGACCGCCGTCACGAGAACGCCGTTGATCTTCAAAAACAGCGGCGGATTGTATTCATACTTGGCCTGCTTCGCGTAAAGCTTTCCCCAGCGGGAAAACGCCCGTCGCTCCGCCCCTGCCAGACGGATCTTCTGGATGCCGGAGATCAGCGCAAAGCTCATGCCGTATTCCTTGCTTGCCAGCTCCATCTGTTTGCGGGAGATATTGATCTGCATCAACGTCGCCACCGTAGTGATGATGATCGTCGCAAATGTCACCATGAGAGACGGTCCCACCAGACTGGGTGCATATTCAAAGATCTGCGAAATATAGATCAGGGAAAACACCGAGGTCAGACCGGTGGATAAGAAAACCGTGATCAGCTGTTCCACCAGTGCGCCAATATATCCCATGCGGTTTGACAATTCACCGGCTGCGTATTTCTTGAAGAAGGTCGGAGGGAGCGATAAGATCCGCATCATCGTCGCCGCTTCCACCGCGATATCCAGCCCCGTCGAGATCCGTTTCTGAATGAGCGCCTGCACTGCCTGGAACAGAAGGGTGCTGACGGAAACCGTGAGCATGAACGTGGCGATGGCCATCAGGATTTTGACGCTTTGGGACGCGATCACATCGGAGAAGAGGATATGCGTCAGTCTCGGCGTCAGCATTCCCACCAGCGTAATGATCAAGGCCAGGATCACATAGCGGATCAGATCCGTTTTACGGATGTTCTTGAAAATGAACGCAAAAAGATCAATCATCTTCATGGAGCGCATCGGAAACGGCTGATAAAAAGCGATGGCATCCCGGGCAATGAGTTTCTCCGTCTTTTTGGTGACAGTCACGCGTTTCCCGGTCTTGGGATCCGTGTAATGATACGACAGAAAATTATTCGGGATCAGCGCCACAGGCGCGCCGCCGTCCTCCATCATGCCCAGCATGGCACCGCTGGCGTCCTTGCTCCATCCCTCTTTCAGCTCCACCGTCCGCCACATGATCCCCTGGGGGCGCAGCAGATAGGAAAGGATCTCCTCCAGATCCTTTTCTTCCTCCGGCACTTCCGTATCTTTGATATGGTAGTAACGCAGAATTTCCCCGATGGCATCCTTTGTGCTCGCCCACTGATTCGCATAGGCCGCATACAGGCTCTTGCCCATCACGGCGCCGGCCATTTGGTCAAAGGATTCCTCAAAGTCCTGCTGGTCTGCTAATTCTCTCTGTTGTATCTGTTCTGTAAACCAGTTCTTCATAGATCTATCGTTCCTATTCGGATGTAATCAGTTCTTTATATAAACCGTCGTTTGCCATCAGTTCTTCGTGGGTTCCCCGCTCCACCACATTGCCGCGGTCCATGACGATGATCTCGTCGCAGTCGCGGATGGTGGAAAGCCGGTGTGCCACCACTATGCAGGTGATGCCGCGATCCTCGATCGCCTTTACCACATCATATTCCGTCTGGGCATCCAGAGCGCTGGTCGCCTCATCCATAATGACAATGGTGGGATCCTGCGCCAGAACGCGGGCGATCTCCATCCGCTGGCGCTGCCCGCCGGAAAAATCCTTGCCGTTTTCCATGATCTGATAGCTGTAGCCGCCGTCACGCTGCATGATATCCTCATGGATCTGTGCATCACGGGCCGCCAGAATCATCTCATAATCCTCCACGGAATGATCCCACATCTTGATATTGTTTGCGATGGAGTCTTCAAACAACGTGATATCCTGATCTACCACCGCAACAGACCCGGTGAAGACGCTCCGCCGGATGTCCTTGATCTCCTTGCCGTCAAAAAGGATCTTTCCTTCCCAGGGCTCATAGAGACCGGAGATCAGCTTGCTCAGGGTGGATTTGCCGCAGCCGGAGGCGCCCACAAAGGCCACACGGCCGCCGCGCTTGATCTCCAGATTGAAATCCTTGATCAAGGGTTCCGCCAGTTTGGAATAGCCGAAGGTCACATGCTGCATGGAAAGCGTGCCGGAAAGCTTCTGATAACCGGAGTCATCCTCTGACAGCAACTCTTTTCCATCCAACGCCGCAGGATACTCCATGACATCTTCCAGACGCTCCATCTGCGTCCGCATTTCCGTCACGGTCTGGCTGGCGCTGATCAGGGACGCGGCAGGCGCAAGAAATTGCGACATAAAGCCCTGGAACTGCAAAACCATACCATTGGTGAAATCGCCGTGCATCACCAGATACACGCCCATGATCTGAACGCTTAAGTTCGCCGCCACCTGGACGATGGAGGGAATCAGCCCGAGATAGGCATCCATCCGCGCATATCGCACCACCTGCGTATTCACGCTGGCCTGGAAGCCTGCCCAGCGCCGGAAATAACCATCCTCCGCGCCGCTGGACTTGATGGTCTCGATCATCTCCACGCCGGTCACGGTGGAACTCACCAACTTTCCTTCATCACGCATCTGGACACGGGTCACATTCACCCGCTTCTTACTGATCACCCGGGAAACAACGAGATTGACAAGCACACTGGTGATACCCACCAATGTCAGGGGAACGGAATAGCGGATCATGACGGTCAGATAAAAGATCATCATGAGGGAATCCAGAAACAGCGGCGCAATGGTATTGATCAGGGAATTCGCGATCCCTGCGTTGGTATCCTTGCGCTGCTGGATATCTCCGGCCATCCGCTGGGAGAAAAACTTCATCGGCAGCCGCAGCACCTTCCATAAATAGGTGGCATTGCCGATGACTGCCATCTTTCCGGTGATGCGCAGGGAATAGATCGCCTGGATCCACGCGGCCACCACCTGTATCAGCGAAAAGCCGCCCAATGCCACAATGAAGGGCAGCATGATATGCAGATCCCGCCTTGTGAGCAGCTGATCCATGAAGATCCGGGAGAATCCCGCCTCGATGATAGTGATGAGTGAGGTGACGATCGTTGTGAGCACCACAAAGAAAATCGCCGGGCCTGTGCCCCGCAACGATTTTTTCGCAAATCCGAGTACGCTCTTCTTTTTCCCGGAGGGGACAAAATCCGGTCCGGGGGTGATCGTCAGCACGACGCCGGTAAAGCCCTCGTCAAATTCCTTGCGCGACATGGTCAGATTGCCGCGCGCCGGATCGTTGACATAGACCTTGTCACCGCGCACACCATCCAATACGATGAAATGATTGAATTCCCAGTGGACAATACAGGGGAAAGAGCCGCTGTTCAGCAGATCCTCCGGCTCATACCGGTATCCGTGGGCTTCCATCCCGTAGCTCCTGGCCGCTTTTAAAATGTTGCGGGCATTGGAGCCGTCTCTGGAAACACCGCAATCCTCCCGCGCCTGGGAGAGCGGCACCCATTTCCCGTAATGCGCCATCACCATGGCAAGGCTGGCTGCGCCGCATTCCAACGCTTCCAGCTGCATGACCACCGGCACCTTCGCCACATTGGAGAAGGGCATTTTTTTTCCGATTACTGCATTCTTGGCCATAACTGCCTGTTACCTCAGTTCGTCACCAGTGTGATCGGCGCGATTTCTTTCTCGGCGCCCTTTGCATCATGAAGGGTGAGCTTTCCGAAAATGCCCCACACCACGACGCCGCACAGCAAAACGATGACCGCGAGCAGCACGAGCCATACTCCGGGCGATGTCACGCGGATGTAATCATGGAGCTGCTCCGGCTCCGAGATCCGTTCCAGACTCTTCTCCCGGAAAACGCTTTCCTTTTTTTCTTCCTGTTGTTCACTTTGCACTGCCTGCTGTTCGCTTTGTGCTTCCTGTTTTTCTGCTTCCATCTCTTGTACCCTGCCTTACATTTCTATGATCAGTATATTTCTTGATGCCAACTGCAAAAGGACGTCCCCCGTCACTTGCCGCCCTGCAGCACGCGGAAGGGGGATTCGCCCATCTTTCCTCTGAGCTTTTTAAGGGCCTGATTGTGCAGGAGCTTGGTTTTCCCATAACTCAGCTGGAGCCGGTCACAGATATCCGTCAGCGGGACGTTGTGATAATAATGGAGCACGATGAGATCCCGCTCCTTTTCGTCCAACTCCTCCAGCGCCTTGGCCAGCTCCCCCAGCGTCTCTTCCTGATAGATCTCGTCATAAGGATCCACTTCCCATTCCAGATCCTCCGGAAGCTCCGTGGAGGGCTTATGCACGCGGAAATAATCCGTCAGGGTGTTACGCATAATAGTGTAGATCCAGGTCGAAACCGACGCCTTTTCCGTATCGAAGCGATCGGCATTTTTACATACTTTGAGGAAGACCTCGGACTGTAAGTCCTCGGCCTCCTCTTTGTTGGGAATACGATTACTGATATACGCCATTACACGGCCTTGATACTCCAGATAGAGCTGCTCGATGTCCGGCACGCCCCGGGTATCCTGTGTCTGTTTCTCCAAGTTTCCCTACCTGCCTGTCATTTATGAACTCTTTGATGGCATATACGGGATCAATGCTTCTGCCATGCGCATGATCGGCATGGTCTGGATCAGAATCCTGCCCGGTCCCTTGACCACGGTGTTGAAAAAGCTTTCTCCGCCAAACAGCACGTTTTTCACGCCCTTGATCAGGACGACGTCCATGGTGCAGCTCTCGCTCATCGCCGCAAGATATCCCGTGGCAACGATCATCTCCTGCCCTTCCGCCAGATCATATTCCACGACGGAACCGTTGATCTCGAGAAACGCCGTGCCCTGTCCGGAAAGTTTGCTCATGATAAAACCTTCGCCACTGAAGAAGCCGGCACCCATCTTTTTCTGGAACACCGTGGAAAGCTCCACTCCCGTCTCCGATGCGAGGTATGCGCTTTTCTGAACGATCACGGGCTTATCGGGTGTGATCTCCAGCGCCCGGATCTCTCCCGGAAAACTGGAAGTGAACGCGATGGTCCCGGGGCCGCCCTCTGCTGTATATCTGGTCTGGAACATATGCTCATTGGAAAAAGTTCTGGCAAGTGCCTTTCCGAATCCGCCGCCGGTGGTGGTCTCCATCTTCATGTTGGGCGTCATCCATGCAAGTCCGCCGCTCTCCGTCACCATCGTCTCGCCTGCGTTTACCTGGCAGACCACTGCAGGCAGGTTACCGCCTTTGATCTCATAAGTCATACTTCTCCCTCCTGTCATTCAAAAATTATTTTTTATGCCTTAGGGCTCAAACAACAGATAGTATACCACAAAAAATGCCGCCTGAACACTTTTTTCTGCGACGGATTGCTTTATGGATTGCTTATGGATTGCTTCACACATACACTGCTTCATAGATGGGGATTGAAATGACACGACTTTCATTTTTTGATCCGGATGATGCTGCAAAAGCGCGGCGGAGGAAAGTTCTGCCGGGCTGATCACAAAACGTTCATGGGAATAGGACACCTCCGCTTCCTCCATTTATTGGTTTGCCCCGTTTTGATTCTTTTTTGGTTCAGAGCCGCCCTTCGCCTGATAATCCCGAACGTATTTCACAATGGTGCTGATGTATTTCTGATTGAAAAATCCGGTCTCTTTGTCCACGCAGCGAAACCGCCCCTTTCCGGTTTCTGCCGCAAAATCCGAATCATCGTTGACAGGAAGCGGGAAATTTGAAAAGATAAAAGAAACGAATGAATTACACGCCAAAGGAGCGCAATTCCCATGAAGCTGATCTTTGTCCGGCACGGAGAACCGGATTACGAACATGACACGCTGACAGACCGGGGCAGGAAGGAAGCAAAAGCGCTGATTCCCCGTGCCGCAGACTGGAAAAAACAGGAGATTTTTGTTTCTCCATTGGGAAGAGCACAGCTGACCGCGCGGATCGCATTGGAGCTGCCGGAAACCGGGGAGACCCCTTACCCGACCCTGGACTGGCTCCGTGAATTTGATGCCAGGATCAACCGGCCGGATGCCCCGGACAAAGAGTCCATCGCCTGGGATTGGCTGCCGGGGGACTGGATGCGGGAGGAAGCGCATTTCCAAAGGGCTTCCTGGAATCTTTCGCCTGTGTTTGCGCAGTCTGATGCGAAAGAAAAATACGAGCATGTCTGCAGCGAATTAGACCTGCTTCTGGCCGCCCACGGCTATGCGCGCGACGGTGGAGAACGGGATGTCCCCTTGTACCTCGTGGAAAAAGAAAGCCGCGCCGTTCTGGTCTTTTTCTGTCACTTCGGCCTCACCTGCGTGGCGCTGTCCCATTTGACCGGCGTTTCTCCGATGGTCCTGTGGCACGGCTTTTGCGCCGCTCCCGCCTCCGTGACGGAGGTTCTTACGGAAGAGCGAAAAAAAGGCATCGCCAGCTGGCGCGTCAGCACCTTCGGCGATACCTCTCATCTCTATGCAGCAGGGCTTGTACCCTCTGCCCATGCCCGCTTTACGGATATTTATTCCGATATGAGCCTGCGGCACGATTAGGATCTGTTTGCAACCATGGAGTTTTGCAGATATTTCTTCACCCATCTGTATCAGCACACCCTGGACGCATCTGATTTTTGAAGTAGATGCACACGGAAACATAGTGGGAAAACCGTTGTTTGATCAGCTGTTCATTTCGATCATGACGGTTTACAGACTGATGGTTACAGCCCTTGCATTGCACCGATGCATCAACCACCGGAAGTACGGAAAAGAAGCCACCAGAACAGCAGTCATCCTGCTGATCTTTATGGTACTGACGATCAGCACCTCCAATCTTCAGCACCTTCTGATGAAGTATACGGGCTCGGATCAATATTACACATTCTCTTTGGGGTGGACGATCGGTCTGGTCCTTCTGACCACGTACGTCAATACCACTGCATTGATCCGAAAAGAATCGGAGAACGCTGCCGTGGAAAAGGAGCTTCGGATCGGAGCCTCGATCCAGCTGAGTGCCCTGCCGGATGCTTCGCCGGCGTTTCCGGAATCACTGCCGGTTTCGCTCCGGGCGTTCATGAAGCCGGCACTGGAGGTCGGGGGAGATTTTTACGATTATTTCTTTCTGGATGAAAAACGGCTCTGTTTTCTGATCGCCGATGTCTCGGATAAGGGAATTGCTGCCGCGCTTTTTATGATGACCGCCAAAACGATGCTGAAGGATCATGCGATGCAGTCCATTTCCACAGAGAAAGTGTTTGATATTGTCAATCAGCAGCTATGTGAAAACAACCGGGATATGATGTTCGCGACTGCGTGGATCGGCATTCTGGATATGGAAACGATGGTGCTGCACTATACGAACGCAGGACATACGAAGCCGTTCTTCCTTCGCAAGGGAGAAAGAATCCGTACGCTGAACGAGGTGCACGGTATGCCGCTTGCCAGTATGGATGGAATGACATACGAGTATTCGGAACTTGCGCTTCGGGAAGGAGACAGTCTCTTTCTCTATACGGACGGCGTGACAGAAGCCATCAATCCGGAGAAAGAACTCTTTGGGGCGAATCGTGTGGCCAAAGTATTGAAGGAAACACAGGACGCACCGGGAGAAGCGGTATTTGACGCCATGATGCAGAGCATTAGTGACTTCTCAAAGGATGAAGCACAGTTTGATGACATCACGATGATGCATGTGAAGATTCTCGATCAGAAGCAGTGATCTCACGCACGCCATGCAACTAAAATGCTCTTAGCAACTGTATGTATTTTTGCCCATCACTATCAGATATTCTTTCTGCAAATGGTATAAATCCGTTATTACTGTAAAGATCGAGCGCCCTTTTATTGTCAATTTCGCAATCGAGGAAAACAAGACCACCACTGACAATGGTTTGCGCATTTGTTAGCATTTCCATGGCATTTTCGAATAATTCCTGGCCGGATACGGTAGTTCCCTTATTTCCTTCATAGTTCTTACCAAACTGCGCAATTAGGAAGGCTGATACGGAATAAATCTGCCGATCTTCGTCCAAACGGGCATATCGAGCCACTTTTTTTTTCAATTTTGAATTAAGCTTATCAGCCGGAATATCTATTGCCTTATGTGCAAGAGAATACATTCCGACAAAATCGGATTTTTCATCAAACACAAGATATGTAACAGCCAATTTTCGTTTAAAGAAATCAATAGCATTGCTTCGTACAAATGTCTCGACTTCCAGATTCTGCTGTATCCCATCACGCACACATGAAAACGAAGAGAGAAGTGCTTGCGTCGCCTCCTCTCCATAGTCTGAAATCATATTCTCAATACTGATAACATCACTTATCATTGTTTTGCAACCCCGTCCATTGCCTTTTTAGCAATTCTTCGTACTGCTTCAGGGTCCGTTGTCAAAAGATTTTTTTTGACACTTCTGTTGCGTGATGTATTTTCAGCTTTTTCGAGTGCTTCCACAATGATTTTTGCACCGTTTTCATCATTCACTTTTATTGGTTCAAGTATGGTTGACGTAGCCATTGTTCACACCTCCTGTCAACACGCTGCGATTCCTTTCTAATTGGATCATATCATATTTCGGCATGTTTATCCACACGCTTTATGAGATGAATTTTTCGCCAGTGTCTTCTTTAAAAAGAAATAAGAATTCCCCCGGTAGGGCATACACCCATACAGTATCCTATGGACTCTATATGCTCACATTGGGCGAAGGCTTAAATCATAGAACCCGGCACGGCTTGCAAAGAACTCTTTTTTCGTTTTATCACAAATATAAAGTGTACATGTTTCGCCATATTTTGTGACTGAATGCATTCTGGTATCCACGATCAACTTCTCATAAGAGTTTCCGCAAAACGGGCAAGGCCCATAAACCACTATTGGCGCGTTGTCCTGCCCATCAGTTCCACCGGCAACATTGCTCAGATTGTCTTCCGTTAATTCGTTGTTACCTAATGCCTGATCGTCCAGTTCTACTGCATTTTTCTTCTCTTCGCTCATGTTTGTTCTCCCTTCATCTTGGTACATGATGGTCAACTGTTTTCCGAAAAAAGAACACATCCTGTGTTCTATTCCTTTATACGACGAAAAATGCTCTGTGGCAATAAGCTCTCAAAAATCACGACGTGTACTTTAAACTGATCCACCCCGCTCCGCTTTTCAGTCTCCCCCAGCTGCCCTTCACCTCGACGATCGTAAATAACCCAATCCCCGTATACTTCCCGGTAGCAGCGTAGTCTACGCCGGGGCCGGTGCGTATCACGAGATCCGGGATTCCCACCTTCACGGTGAAAGGCACCTTGCATTCTGATGTATATACCTCCCCTCCCGACGAATTATACACCGTGTAACCCGGGTTCTCATCAGCACAGGCCTTCGCATTGTCGAGGTTATAAAATGCCCCCTTCTGCGACGCGGCATTCTCCCACGTGCTCCGGACACGGTAGAGTTCGAGCGTGGACACCTCTTCCTCTCCGGCATCGAACTGCTGTAAGTTCCATTTTTCTATGATGGCACAGAGCTTCTCCACGTAGGTGTGGCTTGTGGCATACCCGCCGTTTTTGATGATCTGCGCTGCTTTCCTGTAGTCCGTACAGCCTTTCAGCCCTTCATACCGATTCTTACCTCCGCTCATGGCACCGGTGAGGTATGCGCTGTGATCCGCGATCGAATCTTCAATGCAAGCGTACTTCCGAAAGTCAGCAACCACGGTCATATACGACCCATCCGGGTTCTGCTCCTGTGTGGCTTTCTGATAGACAGACCTTTGATCCCATACACTCCCCGGCCAGCGGTTCCCGGATAAAGAGCACTTCATCCCGAAGCAGTTGTTGGCTTTCTGGGCAAGCTCTGTCTTTCCGTACCCGCTTTCCATGCCTTCACCCCGAGCCGCTCGATCCTGTTTCCGCAGATTCTCTGTCCCGGTCGCCCCCATGTGATGTCCGGGTACTCATGGTAGTCATATGATCTGCTGTCCTTATCATAAATCCCGATAGCGTAGGCATCCTTATCCCCCTGCGTCTCGTTAAGCGGCTGGACATAATATTGCACCAGCTCCCCGCTCGTCGCTTCATGGATGATGGAGAGTTGCTCTACCACCTTGGGATCAGGGTTCTTCTCATCCGCAGTCAGGTCTATCGTGTTTTCTATCGTTAACGCCATAAGAACCTCCCATCAAAGAGAGAAGGTCGGATTCACATCCAGAATGAACTTATCGTTCTTCATCGGACGGTCGATATCCGCATCCATCGTGATGACCGCATCCTTCGCCGGTGCCTTCGTAAAACAGATCGGGGAGCCGTTCCTGTGGAGGTAACTGATATTATCTGCAAAAAGTCGACCGTTTTTCATGGATTCCACACAACCGGAAAGATCAATGGATAGCCTCCAATGCTTCGCAGCAATCGTCTCCGGGAAGTCTCATTCCTACACCAGAGATCCCGTCACCGAGTGCTTTCAGCTTTTCTCCCTTTGCAGGGCATCGTACTGTTCTTTAGAAATCTCACCCTTTGCAAGAGCCTCGTTTGCCTGCTGTGCTGCGGTCTTTAAGGTCTCCAGACGCTCTTTCGTCTCTTTTACCGCATCACCAAGGAGCCTATGCTTTTGTGCCATCAGCTCCGTGTTCCCCGGATCGAGTTTCAGCATCTTGTTCACGTCACGAAGCTGGGCTTGCGTGGATTTCAGTTCCCTGTCCACGTTTTTCAGGGCATTTTGAAGTTTTGTGGTGTCGCCGCCGATCTCGACGGTGATGCCCTTGATCCGACTTGTCACGGTGCGATCTCCTTTCCGGCATGAAAAAAGCCCGGTATTCCCGGGCAATAAAAAAGCACCTACCGTAAGTAGTGTTTGGTCAACAACTCCATTTTTGACCAGCATTAACAATTTTCGACGGCCTCAGATGCTTTGGCCTCATACTCATCTACAGCAGACTTGAAAGTGCCAAAGATATTCGTAACCAGAATAGACAGAGCGATAGTAGCCAGGGATGTATCCTCCCTCTTCCTGTCAATTAAAGACCGGCCGTTGCGTCGCTTGGCCGTGCTAAAATATCGCTCTATTTCAATCCGATCTGTGTTGTCTTTGAGTGTAGTTTTACGTGCTTTTTTAATCGCATTCGGATTCTTTCTGACCTGGCAAAGCGGTTAGAGGGATTCACTCACAAGGAGCAGAAGGCTTTCTGGTATGTGAAATGATGACGCCCTAGTAACTTCCTTTTTTTCTGATATTATTGTATAATTAGGGCACAAATGAAGGAGGTGATTCTGATGACAGCATCTGCTGATATGATCAGTAAAATCAATTCATTAGGACAGTCAGATTTTACTCTGGTCGTTAATTTGGTAGATTTTCTCGCAAAAGAAAAGGATCCTTCTGAGGAAAATGTTTTTGCGAAGGCGAGAGAAGCATGCAAAGATCATTGGAAAGATGAAGAGCAACTTGAAGAAATGGTAGACTCAGTGAAGGATGAACGGCATGCTTCTTGTAATTGATACCAACATTCTTGTAAATGCGTTAT
>JAFRKV010000028.1 GCA_017431515.1 Lachnospiraceae bacterium | reverse complement strand
GTAAAAGACCATTTACATGATTTTATGGGTAAAGTATTTGAAAAAATGGCAAAGGAATATCTTATGTCACATGCGGGTACAGATGATTTTCCTATTCTTACAGATATTACAGATTACCAGGATGCAGTCCTAGACGAAGAGAGGAAACAGAAACAAATTGAAATAGATTTGCTTGGAAAAAATGGAAAACAGATTCTTTTAGCTGGGGAATGCAAATTTAAGACTTCTCAGTTTGACAGATCTGAATATGAAAAGTTATTGGATAAAATAAAATATCTTCCTGCAACGAATCCTGTAGTATGTGTATTTTCTCTGGGTGGTTTTTCTGAATATGTACAAGAAAATGCGATGGATTGCAAAATGATTACATTGGATGAAATGTATGAATGAAGTAATGCCTTTGAGATACAAGTACCTTAAGAATGAGATGAAACCTGCATTCCCGTGATACCACACTAGGTTATCACTATGAAAACGTCGCAACCAAAAGAACCTTGGCATTGTTGGGAAGGCTTTCCGGAATATAAAAGAACGCCTCAATCTCAAAAGGACTCTTACTTCTTCCAAAAGTGCACTTGAAGGTAAACTGTTCGTAGAATTTGTGGCACTTATTTACCTTTCCTACATCAAAAACAAGATGGAGGAAGCAGGATTATTTTCAAGGTTATGTGTTTCGGGAAACCAGGCTGAACGCATTATATCATGTCAAGGTACACATGAAAACTCGGGAATCTCGCTTACACAGGTATCGATTGCTATTTGATAAAATTGAAAATGGTAGTAAAATACATATATTACCGGAGGTACTACGGATGAAGGTTATTAGCAGAAGGATCAGCATCGCATTGCTTGCTCTGATATCGGTTCTTTCCTTCACTTCCTGCTCTGCTGCATCTTCCGATGTGCAAGCTGCGGGAGAGGTTTTGGCGAATACAGAGGAGGGCGCATCAGGCGCCGAGATCAAAACGTCTGTGCACAGCGCGGTCAACTTTGATCATGAGCTTATGCCCTATGAGCCCAAGAAGGATCATTACAATTTTTATTTCACATACAAGATAGTGCACCCCTGGTGGGATGCCGTGGCGCTGGGAATGGAAGAGGCGCAGCGGCAGTTTCTTGATAAGGGGATTACGGTTACCTACGAATACCTGGCACCGGAATCGGCATCAGCCGAGGATCAGACCCAGAGGCTGCTAGCGGCGGAAGAAACAGGAGATTACGACGTCATCGGTGTTGACGTTGCCGATGAGGAGATCATCTCTCCGATCCTGGATAAAATGTCGGATGACGGCGTGAAGGTCATGACTTTTTCCAGCTCCGATGCGGCAGACGGATGCAAACGGATCGCTTATGTCGGGAACACGCATAACTACGAAGACGGCGCGGATCTGACGGAGGCTTTGTGCAAAAAGCTCAACTATCAGGGAAAGGTTGCGATCCTTGTAGGAAGCGTCGGCGCACCCTGCCATGAAGACAGGGCAAGAGGTGCGAAAGACACGATCGCCAAATATCCTGATATGGAGATCGTTGCCACGGAGTATGACATGGATTCCGTGGACCAGGCCTATGACCTGACGCTTCAGATCCTGCAGGATCATCCCGATCTTGACGGCATCATCTGCTGCAATATGAGCAATCCCGTCGGCGCCGCCAGAGCGATCACCGAGAAGGGAAGCGATGCAGCGATCGTCGGCATGGACCATGACCAGGAGGCTTTGCATTATCTGAAGGACGGCGTCATATATTGCCTCGGCGTGCAGGACTGCTATTCGATCGGATTCGATACCCTTCAGATCGCGGTTATGATCGCAGATGGCAATCAACCGGGAGAATTGTTTGATGAAAAGACCGATGAGACTACAACCGTAATCTATCAAGAGGACGCACCTATCATGCTTTCTCTGTTATATGGTGACGAATGATGAAGAAACGGATTACAAGAAAAACGATCATTCTGACTGCGGTCATAGGCGGTATTCTGCTGGTGCTGACGGTCATCGGAAATACCATTGTATCATCCGGACAGATGATGACGGCAACCGATGACGCGGTTTCCGAGGTGAGCTCCTTCTACCTGGAAGCGATGGCGGATCAACGCGCGAAAACACTCGCAAACCTGATCGACAGCAACTTTGGTGATATGGAAAAGGCTGTTGAGTTTATCAAGGATCAGGGGATCAAAACCGACCAGGAGCTGCGTGACACGTTAGGAAGCGTCAAATCATTGCTATCCCTTGACGGTTTTGCGCTTGCAGATGAAGACAACATCGTCCATAAACAGTATACGACCTACACAGGCGGCAGCAGACATGCCTTCCTCTCAGAGGAAGAGATGGAAGACAGAGATGTCAGTACGTTTTCCAATTACGGCTCGACCAAGGAGGTATGCCTGGCGGCGCCTACGCCGGACCTTCAGATCGCCGGAAAACCGTATAAGGCGAGTTTTGTTCAGTTCGATATCAGGGAGATCATTGATCTCCTGGCTTTTGATGATGAGGGCAGAACCTATTTCGGGTTGTATAGCAAGAACGGAGAGTGTCTTTCGGATACGGACCTGGGACCTTATATCGCAAAGAACAATCTTTTTGATTCCATCAAGGGAATTCTTCCCGAAGACGAATGGAATACGATGCATGAGAATTTCTCGAATGGTGTTGAGGGAGATACCTCTTTTACCGCCAATGGTGTCGTAGAGACCATCTCCTATGTTCCGGTAGAAAACACGGACTGGATGATGGCTGCGCTGATCAGTGAGAGTGTTATCCATGACAGGCTCCAAAGCGTCAGGGAAAAGAGTCAGACATTGAGCAATAATCAGATTATCTTCATTCTGCTGTTCTCGGGCATCTTCTTCCTGATTCTGTTCTTGATGTTAAAAGATCTGCCCAAGAAGGACCTTGAGGCGGAAAAGGAAAACACCAGAACATTCCGTCACATGGCAAATACGGATTCCATGACGGGTGTAAAGAACAAACATGCCTACTCTGATGCCGAGGCATATCTGAATCAGATGATCCGTGACGGTCAGATCGAAAAGTTGGGGATTGTCGTATGTGATATCAACGGGCTGAAGCATGTCAACGATACGCTCGGACATGCTGCCGGAGATAAACTGATCCGGGACGCAAGTACCATGATTTGCAAGTATTTTACGCATGGTGCGGTCTATCGGATCGGCGGAGACGAATTCACGGTCGTTCTTCAGGAGAAGGGATATGAGTCGATGACGCAAGTCATAGAAGAGTTCAATCGTGAAGTGGAAGGGAATATCGAAAAGAACGAAGTCGTCGTTTCGATCGGTTATTCGACACTGACTTCGGAAGATCAGTGTGTACACGACGTGTTCGAAAGAGCCGACCAGATGATGTATCAGCGCAAGCAGCAGCTGAAAGCCATGGGGGCGGCGACAAGGTCTTAGGCCGTTCGGAAAGGGCAGCATCCGGAGAATGAATGGGTGGTGCTTGCAAAGTACATCAACAACTACCTCGTGATCATAGAGCTTTACCGTCAGCAAAAATACATGTTCGACAATAAGGTAAAGCGTGTCGAGAACAGAATTGTAAGCATCAATCAGCCTTTCATCAGACCGATTGTGAGAGGAAAAGTGAAAGCGCCAACAGAGTTCGAGGCAAAGTATGATGTAAGCCTGGATCAGATCTATCATACGAGAGATAATCGGGAATTCTGCAAAAAACATGGGATAGAGATGTCCGGACCGAAACTCGGAAGGCCAAAGAAAGACGAAAAGAAAACGAAGCTTGACACGACCACCCTGACCTCAATCGCACTATCGGTGTTGGCGGCGAATGTCTTCAGGGCAGATATGGGATCTTTTTTATACTTTATTTGGTGGATTCACCAGAAGACTATGGAAAGACCTATATGATGGAATTTGAGGATGCAGCGTGAGAATATGCACATAGTAGGAAGAAAAAAGAGGGCCTATGTTTAGCCGGCACTAATTAAGGCAGTTGCTATATTTCCATAATTAGGAGGGAATGCTATGCCAAAGGGAAACAACCAGAAACTGAAGCTCTACTATTTAAGCCGCATCATGATCGAAAAGACCGATGATGAGCATATGATTACAATGGAAGAGATCAAAGAGGCGTTGGCGGCATATGATGTGACGGCTGATAGAAAGAGTCTCTACGATGACCTCGAGGCACTTCGGGTGCTGGGGATCGATGTGGTCGGTGAAAAGATCGGTCGCAACTACTACTATCATGTAGGCGGTAAGCAGTTTGAGATTGCGGAGTTAAAGCTCCTTGTGGACGCGATTCAGTCCTCCAAGTTCATCACGGAGAAGAAATCCAACGAGCTGATCAAGAAACTGACCAATCTGGCAAGCGAATACGAGGCTGCGCAGATGAAACGCCAGATCGTGGTGCAGGGCAGGGTAAAGACCATGAATGAGAGCATCTACTACTTCGTGGACGATGTGCACCGCGCCATTGCGGAAAACAAGCAGATCTGCTTCGAATACATGAAATGGAACACCGAAAAGAAGATGGAACGGCATCGGGAGGCAGACCACGTGGTAAGTCCATGGGCGCTCACATGGGACAACGAGAACTATTATTTGATCGCATATGATGAAGAGGCGGATAGCATCAAGCATTTCCGCGTGGATAAATTAAAAAACGTCAGGATCCTCGATGAAAAACGCGTCGGAAAAAACAAATTCAAGGAGTTTAATCTTGCCAGATATGCCAAGATGAGCTTTGGAATGTTTGGAGGGGATCCGGTCAAGGTAAAGATTGCCTTTGACAACAGCATGGTAGGCGTCTTCATTGACCGCTTCGGCAGGGATATTACGATCCGCCCCGCAAAGCAAAAGGGATGGTCTGAGACCTATGTGGACGTGGCGATGAGCGACCAGTTTCTCGGATGGATCTTCGCACTTGGATCAAAGGTGAAGATCCTGGGACCGAAAGCAGTCACAGAAACGTTTCAGAAGGAGCTGAATGACAGAAGGAAACTGTATGATTGAAAGGCGGAGCAAGACAACTGTGAATCCGGAGGAAAAGTGGCAACCCATTGCATCAGGACGCCTGCTTTTGATATGATGAAATAATGAAAAAGAAATCCATCACAAAACGAATTATTTTACAGCTGGTCGTGCTGACGGCAGGCTTTGTGCTGATCGCGCTGCTGCTGGTGTCGGCCGGGAATGGCCAGTTCCTTCAGGATCCCGGGGCGGAGCATGCCAATGCCGTGGAGCGCGGGTTTCAGATCGCGGTTGCGGTCTATATGCTGCTGTTGGATGCAATGCTGTGGGCGGGCTATGCCAGCTGGTACAAGCGCCGCCGTTATTCCTATCAGGTCATCTTTTTGTCCGGCTTCGCCATGTGGATCGGCGTATCTGCCATTTTCATCGTCATTGACGCGGCCATGGGATATCCGATGGCCCGTTTTTTTTCGTTTCTGCAGGAGGCGGGCTGGATCTTTATGGTGTTTACCGCCTGGCTGGTGCTGTTTTTTGCCATCGCGTTGACCACCAGCAATATCGCGCTGATCTGGCATGAAGGCTTTCGTAAAAGTAATCTGTACGGGATCACGATTTCCCTGCTGATGGTGGCCGGGGAGATCGGAGGTGCGGCTCTGATGATTTCCAGTTCCGGCAACACCAGATACCATAAAAACAGCATCCTTGCATCCAGCTTTCTTTCCTGTTATGTGCTGCTTGAATGCTTTTTGATCGGCGCCATCATCAACGGGATCCTGTCGGCCAGACATGAGCCGGCGCTGGACGTGGATTATCTCATCATCCTGGGCTGCAAGGTCAGAAAGGACGGCACCCTCTATCCGCTGATCCGCGGCAGGGTGGATCGGGCGCTGGCCTTTAACCGGAAACAAAAAGAAGCCACGGGAAAGGAAGTGATCTTTGTCCCCTCCGGCGGGCAGGGAGAGGACGATCTGCTCTCCGAAGCGGAGGCGATGAAGCGCTACCTGATGGAGCAGGGGATTCCGGAAAGTCAGATCCTGCCGGAAGCCGCTTCAAGGAATACGCTGGAGAACATGCAGTTTTCCAGAAAGCTGATCGAGGAGCGTAACCCTGATGCCAAGGTGGCGTTTTCGACCACCAACTACCATGTTTTCCGCAGCGGCATCATCAGCCGTCAGGCGGGATTCGCTCCGGAGGGCATGGGGGCGCGTACCAAGTGGTATTTCTGGCCGAATGCCTTTGTGCGGGAGATTTTCGGCATGCTGGTCTATAAGAGCAAAACGCTCCTTCTGATGCTGATGTTGATGATCGCGTTTTTTGCGTTGATCGGGACGCTGATAAGATAGACACACGGCATCAGGACTCCGTCACCAACTTCGTTGGCGACACCTCATGCCAAATGAAGCAGCAAGCAAACTTGGAGGTACAACGTGCAGCCGACGCTGACATCAAAAACAAAAGAATTTTTGCAGATCGCGATCCCGGCTATTCTGGAAAGCCTGGTGACGGTGCTCATCGCGACGATCGATACCAAAATGATTTCCGGGCTGGGGAAACCGGCGATTTCGGCTGTTTCTTTTACCACGCAGCCAAAACTCATTTTTTTCTCCGTCTTTTTCGCCTTCGGCACCACAGTCACTATCTTTGTGGCACAGGCGAAAGGGAAAAAGGATGAGAAAGAGGCAAACTATTATTTTCATACGATTCTAAAGATCACGATTTCCTTATCGCTCCTTCTGGGCATTTTGCTGATGTTTCTGGCAGAGCCGATCATGATGCTATGCAACCGCCAGGAGGATACGCTGGAGATGTCCGTTTCCTTTTTTCGGATCGTCATGACCTTTATGATCTTTCAGGCGGTATCCACCGTTTTGAATGCGGCGCTGCGCGGGATCGGCAAAACAAAGGTGACGCTGGTTTCCAACATCGCCATGGGGCTTGTCGACATCCTTTTCAACTATCTGCTGATCGAAGGGAATCTCGGATTTCCGCGGCTGGAGATCCGGGGGGATGCCATCGCCACGGTGTTGGGAACGGTGGCCGCGTGCCTCGTCAGCGTGATCGCCATCGTCAGACAATCGGATTTTCTTCACTTCAAGGGGATCCTGCGCGAACGGATGCGTGAGAACCGGGAGGGGCTGAAAAACATCTGGAGCAAGGCCGGCAACATCATTTTTGAAAATCTCTTTATGCGGATCGGCTTCCTGCTTTCCAGCATCATCGTATCCATGCTGTCGTCGGACGAGACGGCGGTCTATTCGGTGGCGATGATTCTGCTCAATTACTCCTTCGCGTTTGGAGACGGGATTTCAAGCGCAGTAGTGGCGTTGACCGGACGCAGCTACGGCGCAAAAGACGCGTCTTCCTTCCGGCAATATACAAAGATTGCGGAGGCATTCGGGATCCTGTGCGTCGGAGGACTTTGCCTGATCTACATCACCACCGCGAAGCCGTATTACGGCTCGTTCTTTACCGATCAGGCCGCAATCACCCAGGGCTATCAGTCTTCTCTGATCGTGGCGGTTTTGACGGCGGTGCAGATCATACGCATCATTCAGATCGGCATCATGCGCGGGATGGGAGAAGTGAAAGACCCCAGGAGGATCGCCACCATCTGTGTCACCATCGTCAATCCGCTGTTCAGCTATCTGCTTACGTTCCCTGCGCACTGCGGCGTCTGGGGCGTCTGGATGGCATCGGTCATCAGCCAGGGATTATGGATGGTGCTCAGCATGATCTTCTGCCGGAAACACATGAAACGCCTGAAGGAATGCTGATGGAAAAGGAGGTTTCAAACGATGCTGATCAACTGTACCAATCATCCCTATGAGATCTGGAACGCGCCCCAGCGGGAGGCGGCGAAATGTTTCGGGGAAGTGGTGGATCTTCCTTTCCCGGCCATTGATCCGGCTGCGGAAAGCAGTGATCTGCGTAAGATCGTCCTGGATTATGCACAAAAAATCGAGGCGATGTCACCTGCGGCTGTGCTGGTGGCGGGAGAGTTCACCTTTGTGTTTATGCTGGTGGACAAGCTTCTGCGGGATGGTGTGAAGGTGCTGTCCGCCTGCTCCAAGAGGGTCACAGAGGAAGTGAAACATCCGGACGGCACCAATGAAAAGAAATCGGTGTTTTTGTTTGAAAGATTTCGGGAGTATGCTTATTATGATGTTGAGGCGCAAGCCTCGGACTGATATATCGGACAAAAGTCACCTGTTACGAGGTGATATTTCGGAAGGAGAAACTCGATGGAAAAAGAGTTGATGGACAAAGAGGTTCTTTGTATCCTCGATACACGGCAGATCCAACGCTACATGTTCCGCAGCAATACCTTTCTGGATACCATCGGCGGCAGCGATCTCATGACGCATGTGCTGCAGGATGCGATCCGGGATGCGATGGTTCATATCGATACGCCGCTGAAGGAGGAGGAATACGCGCTTTCTCTGGAGCCAAGCGCCGACGCGATCCCCTATTTCACTTCGCCGAAGGTACAGTTTCAGCTGATCATCTGCGCTGCGGGGAATGCCCTTTGCCTGGTCCGTACCGGCGCCCTCTGCCAGAAGATCATCCGCAGGATTTCTCGCTATTATCTGGAGCAGGGGTATTCTCTGAATCTGACGGCCACCGCCACCGAAAAGACCGATCATCTCGGACACGACATTTTCTGCCTTTATAAGAAACTGAATAATATCAAAGCAGACTCGGATATCTCGGATCCTTTGGGGACGCTGCCTGTGATCATGCGCGAAAAGCGCACCGGGGAGCCGGTGGTCGCCTTTGATAAAGAGAACGGCGATTATGTTTCCAGATCCTCCGTAATCCGCAGGGAAGAAGCAAAGAAACGGAAAGTGCAGTTTGACCTGAAAGACATCCGGACGACAAAAGCAAGCGACGGAAAATCCTACTTTGCCTATATCCATGCGGATGGCAATAATCTGGGGATCACCATCGGACGGATTTTGCAGATGACGCCCGATTACGTGGAAGGGATCGTGACGAGGCGGCAGATCAACCGGAATATCGAAAAGGCATATGCTGCCATCATGGAAAAGACGGAGGCCGACCTGAAAGCCTATTATCTGGAAAAGGGCGGAGAGGAAAAAGAGTTTCCATACGAATTTCAGGTGATCCACCGCGCAGGCGATGACATCAACCTGGTATGCAACGCATCTCTTGCGTTTCCGTTTCTGGATTTTTTCTATCAGAATCTGGCAGGCACCACCATCTGGGAAAAGGACGGGGAGCGGATTCCCTTGTATGTATGCGCGGGCATTTCATTTGTCACGGCAGACAGCACGTTTCACGCGGCATACGGACTGGCGGAAGAATGCTGCAAGAGCGCCAAGACTGCCGCGAAAGAGGAGCAGAACCTTCTGGAAGGTCTGGCAGGAAACTGGATCGATTTTCAGATCTGCGACAATCCCAATGTGCAGGAACTGGATATGCTGCGCAGCCGCTCCTACCGTACCGCGGAGGGCGTTGATCTGATGCTGCGTCCCTACAGCAGAGATGAGGTGAATCGGGAGAAGGACTTCTATTACGGGAAACTGGTCGAGCGTATTGGCAATCTGAAAACCTTAAAGCTATCGAAACAGCAGATGACAGTGTTGAGACAGTCCTATCTGATGGGAAGACTGGAAGTCGGGCAATGGATCCGCAAAATGAAAGAAAGAGGAATCGATCTGACCGCAGCCCTTGGAGTTCCCACCTATACGGACACGAAACGACAGATCCATGCGGTCTGGTTTGATGCGGTGGAACTCATGGATTTTGTGTGAGCCGGAAAGGAAAAAAGCAATGCTGATTTTAAAGATTCAAACCATCGGAGAAGTGGCGTTCCCAACTCATATGAAGCTGGAAGAGGGATACCGGTATGACATTCCTTTTGACAATCTGATGCTGCCGTATCTTCCCATTCAGGAGATGCTGCGGGAGGAGGGGCTGATCGATGATGATGTGCGGATCGGATTTGCACATCCGGACGGATATCGGGGGCTTGCCCTGAGCGCAATGGGGCTGCTGAAAAGATTCACGGGCTGCGCTGCCTATATGAGAGACTATTTTACGAACGTCAGATTTCTGGAAGAGGAAGGCGTGCGGATCAGGAGCCTGAAAGCCGGAAAATGCTACTATGCTGCTGTGCGTGTGCCCGCTGACCGCGTGGAAGAACTGAAAGAGAGATTGAACGGTCGAAAGCATATCGGCATTTCCGAAAAAGGAATTACGGGAGAAGTGGAACTGGAGCTTGAGGAGATGGGGCGCGGCTTCATGAACCCGATCAAAGTATCTGACAGAGCGGAGTATGTCTCTTTGGATTATATGGCGCTGCTTGTGACACCGACCTGTTTTTATGCACCTTATGAGGAGGGAAATAAGACCCATCTTTACATGCCGGGTGCACTGGCAAGAAAGCTGATTCTCCAAAATGTGCACGATCTGACGCAGGAAGAAAAGGAAAGCATGCGCTGCTCCAATGCCTATATCAGCAGACATCAGAGGCGCCTTTTGCCGGTGCCGGCGTGCATGTCGGTGGTGAAGCTGGACAAAAAGCAGCTTCGTTACCGGCTGGCTCCGGGCAAGGATCCGAACCGGGTGGAACAGGACGTGGGCCTTTCGGATTGCTATGCGCTGGATTTTGAAAGCCATACCATGGAATATACTACGCCGGAGACGGAGCATATTGCGTCCGCGGAGGGGCAGATCTATGATGCGCTGACTACCGGACAGACTTTCTGCGGCACGGTTTACGGGAGCGATTCCATGATCCGGAAGATCCGGCTCTTCCTGGAGCAGGAACACCCCACTTTTGTGGGAGCCCTGAGGGAGCAAGGGTACGGGGAGGTTTATCTGGAGGCCGCGGAGGCCCGGGAGAAGGAGCCTCCGACGGAGATTCTGGCGAGGACCTTTGATGTGAGCTGTGTATCAGACACCCTTCTTTTGAATGATGACGGGATGCCTTCCTGTAAGGCGGCGGATCTCTTGCGGGAAATCGAGTATCGGCTCGGGTGTGAGGGGAAGCTTACCGTGGAGGGCAGATATACCAATATCTACCGGGATTACAATCGCAACCCCGGATGGGGAGCAGACGGCCCCGTGGTCCGATGCCTGGCGAAAGGATCTGTCCTTCGGATCCGTACGGTTGACGGGGAACCGGTCGACATTTTTCCGCTGCAGCATTGTTTTGTGGGAGAACGCACGGAGGATGGCTATGGCGAACTGATCGCTTATCCGGCCAGAGGACAGTATTACCGGCTGGCGGAGAATGTGGCGCCCACCAGATACGAAAGCCACTATCCGATCCCAATGCGGGGAATCGGGATGGGAGCAAGCTTTACAAAATCGGTTCTGCGGGCGGTCTTAAAAAGCCGTGTTGCTGCGCTTGCCGTCGCGGACCGTATGGGATACGATCAAACCACGCCGCCGAAAACCGAAGTGCCCCTGGATCTTTTGCTGGCGCTCAAAGAGCAGTATGAACCGACGGTAACCGAAAACAAGATGATCCGGTGGTATCTGGATGCATGGAGAGGAGAGTCAAAATGATGCGGATCCCGGTTGAAAAACTACCGAAAAAAGGGCTTGTGATGGCGTATTTCAAAGAAAAGCTGCTTTTTTCTCCTTACGAGGTGGCGGGAGAGGCGCTGAAGCTTTCCGAAATCGCATTGTTTGAAAACGAAGAGCCTTATGAATGCCATTTTTTTGATGAGGAGCAGGAGTACCGTATGGTCAAAAGAGCCGCCAGAGGCGATGTGATCGAACGCATCCTGACGAAGAAAGAAGAGAAGGCGATGCCGGAGGAACTGCTGTTTCCCGAGGATGTGCTGGTGAAGCAGGAATATGCAGCGCTTCCTGGCATCCCGGAGAAGCTCCGGGTGGTCAACCGGTATCGCTATTCGGAAAATGACACATTGGTGCTGCAGGATTATCGCATGGCTTTGATCAGATGAATAGGAGGAAGCGTGATGAGTGAAGTGAAGAGAGTGGCAGTGGGAGGCCTTTATTTTGTGCGGGAGGAGCGAAACGGCATTACCGTTTACCAGAAGCTGACGCATGTTTTCTGGTTTTATGAGGGACTGCGCATTTCCGACCTGGAGCAGAACGGGGCGACGGAAAGCGTGGAAAAGCTGGAAGCCTATCTGGATACGCAAAAAGACAGGCGTACCAAAAACATCGAATCAGACGATCCCTTCTACATCGGATGGCAGCTTTCCGGCAACTGCAATCTGGACTGCATCTACTGTTTTGCGGAGAACAAGATCCACAACAAAGACACGGATGACATCATGGATGTGGCCAACACGATCCTCGGTTTCCATCCCATTGCGGTGGGCCTGAGCGGCGGGGAACCCACGTTGAATCCGCGCCTTGCCGACATCATGCGCCTCTTTCACGGCAAGACCAACTGCGTCCTGAATACCAACGGGACCACGGTGCAGCTGGAGAAACTTCTGCCAGTGATGAAGGAAACGAATGTATTTGTCAGGATGACCATCGATACCTTTGACAATGACCTGCTGAATACTCTTCGTCCGCCGGTGAAGATGCCGAAGGACGGCTTTGACCAGATTTCGAAATTTAAACGGAATATCAAACTGATGCAGGAGGCGGAAGTGCCCTTCATGATCCATACCGTGATCACCGCAAAAAACCTTCCGACCACAGAACAGACGGCGGAGGAGCTGATCAAACTTGGCGTGAAACGGTGGCATATGTATTGCGTGGATTATTCGGAAAAATGCAAGGACATCTACGGCGAGATCAAAGTCACCATGGACGAGATGCGCGCCAACCATGAAAACCTGACGAAAAAATACGGCGATCAGATCGAGATCACCTCTGCGCTGAATGACCTGGCATTCCGGGAACGCGCCGTCCTGCTGGTGGACAGCACAGGACGTTTCCTGGTGGATACCATCAAGAACGGCAATGTCTATATCGGCGCGGATCCGAAACATCCCACTTATGAAGAGCTGATGCACGAGCTGAACTATGAAGTGCACAAGGCCTGCTATCTGAAGAACCTCTGGGGCTGAAAGGCCTCAGGGTACGGCAACGCAGAGGGATAAAAATATTTTTTAATAACCTATTGACATGGTAGGTGAATAGGAATATAATGCGACATGTGAGCAATGGTGGGAAGATCATAGGAGGGCAATACCGTGATTTATGCGGATAATGCTGCGACAACTAAAATGAGCGCTGCGGCGATGGATGCAATGACCGCCTGCATGAAGGAAACCTGGGGGAATCCCTCCAGCCTGTACGGCTTCGGGCAGAACGCAAAGGAAGCATTGGAGCAGGCGAGAGCAGACATTGCCTCCGTCATCGGCGCGGATCCGAAAGAGATCGTTTTTACTTCCGGCGGGAGCGAAGCGGACAATCAGGCGATTCGATCCGCGGCTGCACTGGGGGCGAAGAACGGGAAACGTCATATTGTATCCTCTGCCTTTGAACATCATGCGGTGCTCCATACGCTGGAAGCGCTGAAAAAAGAAGGCTTCGAGGTGACACTGGTGGACGTCCATGAGGACGGGCTGGTCCGGCCGGAGGAAGTGAAAGCCGCTTTGCGGGAGGACACCTGTCTGGTGACGATCATGTATGCAAATAATGAGATCGGGACGATCCAGCCCATCGAAGAGATCGGAGAGCTATGTCAGAAGCACGGCGTGCTTTTCCATACGGACGCCGTGCAGGCCATTGGCCATATTTCAGTAAATGTACAGAGAGACCATGTGGATTTGTTATCCGCTTCCGCCCACAAATTTCACGGTCCGAAGGGCGTCGGATTTTTGTATGCGAAGAAGGGCGTTCGTTTGACCAGCCTCATCGAAGGCGGCGCGCAGGAGAAAGGAAAACGCGCCGGTACGGAAAATGTTCCCGGGATCGTCGCCATGGCTGCGGCGCTGCAGGAAGCCGCAGACCGTATGGAAACGGATGCACCGCTGATTCAGAAGAGACGGGATCGTCTCATCGAGGGCCTGGGCGCCATTGCACATTCCGCATTAAACGGCGACAGGGGAAAACGCCTTCCCGGCAACGTCAATTTCTGTTTTGAAGGGATCGAGGGCGAATCGCTGCTGTTGCTGCTGGACGACAAGGGAATCCAGGCATCCTCCGGGAGCGCCTGTACCTCCGGGTCATTGGATCCCAGCCACGTGCTGCTGGCCATCGGCAGAGTCCATGATGTGGCCCACGGATCGCTGCGGCTGTCCATCAATGAAGAGACCAGCGATGCGGATGTGGAAGAGATGATCAAAGCGGTGGAAGAGGTCGTTGCTTATCTGAGAGGGTTTTCTCCCATCTGGAGAGATCTCACCACAGGGAAGAAGCAGTTTATCTTATAATGGAGGTTTAAAACCAAATGGCTCTGTACAGTGAAAAAGTGATGGATCATTTTCGTAACCCGCGCAATGTGGGCGTGATCGAGGACGCGGACGGTGTCGGCGAAGTCGGAAACGCCAAGTGCGGCGACATCATGAAAATGTATTTAAAGATTGACAACGATACGATCACGGACGTGAAGTTCGAGACCTTCGGCTGCGGCAGCGCCATCGCATCCAGCTCCATGGCGACGGAGCTGATCAAAGGGAAGCCGGTATCCGAAGCCATGCAGCTGACCAACAAGGCGGTGGCGGAGGCACTGGACGGACTGCCGGATTACAAAATGCACTGTTCGGTGCTGGCGGAAGAAGCGATCCGGTCCGCGCTGGAGGACTACGAAAGCAAGAAGAAATAAAAAGATTATAATCACCTATTGACACGGTAGGTAAGTAGTGTTACACTGCCGAGTATCAAACAACCGAGGAGGAGTTTTTCATGAGCGATTACAAATTTGAAACCTTACAGTTGCATGTCGGACAGGAACAGGCGGATCCGGTGACGGATGCCAGAGCGGTACCGATCTACCAGACTACCTCTTATGTATTTCACAACAGCAAACACGCAGCCGATCGTTTCGGACTTGCAGACGCGGGAAATATATACGGGAGACTGACCAATACCACACAGGATGTGCTGGAGCAGAGACTGGCCGCATTGGAAGGCGGCAGCGCGGCATTGGCATTGGCATCCGGCGCAGCGGCCATCAGTTACGCCATCGAGGCGCTGGCTGCAAACGGCGGACACATCGTTGCCCAGAAGACGATCTACGGCGGCACCTATAATCTCTTTGCCCATACCCTTCCGCTGTACGGCATCCGCACTACCTTCGTGGATATTCATAACCTTTCGGAAGTGGAGAGCGCCATTGAAGCGGATACGAGAGCGATCTTCCTGGAGACCCTGGGCAACCCCAACAGCGATATCCCGGATATCGATGCGGTGGCAGAGCTGGCCCACAAGAGAGGCATCCCGGTGGTGATCGACAATACCTTCGGCACGCCGTATCTGATCCGGCCCATCGAGCATGGCGCAGACATCGTGGTACATTCTGCAACGAAGTTCATCGGCGGACACGGCACCACCCTCGGCGGGATCATCGTGGAATCCGGCAAATTTGACTGGAAGGCCAGCGGGAAATATCCGAACATCGCGGCGCCGAACCCGAGCTATCACGGCGTTTCCTTCGCGGATGCGGTGGGGCCGGCGGCGTTCGTAACCTATATCCGTGCGATCCTCTTGCGTGATACCGGCGCGACCATCTCTCCCTTCAACGCATTCCTGCTGCTGCAGGGCGTGGAGACCCTTTCCCTGCGCCTGGAGCGCCATGCGGAAAATACCAAGAAGGTCGTCACATTCTTAAAGAACCACCCGAAGGTGGAAAAGGTGAACCATCCGTCCTTGCCGGAGCATCCGAACCATGCGCTGTATGAGAAGTATTTCCCCAACGGCGGCGGCTCCATCTTTACCTTTGATGTGAAGGGCGGCAAGGAAGAAGCGTGGAAATTCATTGACGAGCTGAAGATCTTCTCGCTTCTGGCGAACGTGGCGGATGTGAAGAGCCTTGTGATCCATCCGGCTTCCACGACCCATTCCCAGTTGTCGGAAGAGGAACTGAACGATCAGGGGATCCATCAGAATACGATCCGCCTGTCCATCGGTACGGAGCACATCGACGACATCATTGCGGATCTGGAAAAAGGATTTGCGGCGATTTAAGTAACTGGATAAAAATCAGGAGGATAAAAACATGTCAAATATTTATAAAGGAACATTAGGACTGGTAGGAAATACGCCTCTTGTAGAGGTGACAAATATTGAGAAGGAGTTGGATCTGAAGGCAACAGTGCTGGTCAAACTGGAGTATTTCAATCCCGCGGGCAGCGTCAAGGACCGTATCGCAAAGGCGATGATCGAGGACGCGGAGAAGCGCGGTGCATTGAAGGAAGGCTCTGTCATCATCGAGCCCACCTCCGGCAATACCGGAATCGGTCTGGCGTCCATCGCGGCGGCCAAGGGATACCGCATCATCCTGACCATGCCTGAAACCATGAGCGTGGAGAGAAGAAGCATTCTCCAGGCGTACGGCGCGGAGATCGTGCTGACCGAAGGCGCCAAGGGCATGAAGGGCGCCATCGCGAAGGCAGAGGAGCTTTCCAAGGAGATCCCCAACTCCTTTATCCCTGGACAGTTTGTGAACCCGGCGAACCCGGCGATCCATAAGGCGACCACAGGCCCGGAGATCTGGAAGGATACGGACGGCAAGGTGGACATCTTCATCGCAGGCGTGGGCACCGGCGGTACCGTCACCGGAGCCGGAGAGTATTTGAAAGAGCAGAAAGCCGATGTGAAGATCGTGGCTTTGGAGCCGGAGGATTCCCCGGTGCTTTCCGAAGGAAAAGCAGGCGCCCATAAGATCCAGGGCATCGGTGCCGGCTTCGTACCGGACGTGCTGAACACCAAGGTGTATGACGAGATCTTCAAGGCGTCCAATGATGACGCGTTCGCGACGGCGAAGCTTCTGGCGAAGAAGGAAGGAATCTCTGTTGGCATCTCTTCCGGCGCGGCGCTTTTCGCGGCCATCTCTTATGCCAAGAAGCCTGAGAACGCAGGGAAAGTTATCGTGGCGCTCCTGCCGGACAGCGGCGACAGATATTATTCCACAGCGCTGTTTACCAGCTGAGAAGCAGGCACTGCCAGACTGTTGACCATGTGACGAACCATCTTTTGATACTGAGAAAATAACTGTTTTACGAAAGACTCCATGCCGCGTCCTCCCTTCTTTGCGGCAGGGAGTTTTTTTGTTGAACAAAACGCTTTTCTGGGGTTATAATCTGAGTAACACGCCAAGTGCGATACTGGGAGAGACCTGACCCATGAAACAGAAAACAGATGCATACCGGACCTGGAAACAGACGGATCCGGCGTTCAATGAAAAAGAAGCATGGCCGAAGGAGCAGTTTCCCGGCGCCTCCTATCATTACCTCAAAGATACCGGGTGTCTTCTGACATCCCTTGCGATCCTGCTGCGGCATTATGGGTTTGTACAGGAGACAGACGAGGCGAAATTCAATCCCTGGATTTTGCATGAGCAGCTGGTGGAAGCCGGCGTGTACGACGACCTGGCAGACATTCACCTTGAGCGGCTGCACAGGCTTTACCCTCTGGAGTACTGCGGCGTGTTCCGCTATTCAAGGGAGGCGCTGCAACGGTTTTCTGCATCGGGAGAGCCCTTTCTCATTGTGGTGCCGGGGATCATCGGCGCCCGCCATTTCATCGCGCCGGACCGGTTCGAGGGAGACGCCTTTGCCGTCTTTGACCCGGCCCGCACGACCCGTTTCCTGGAAGAATATGAAAACGTGCTGGAGCTGCGCAGCTTCTGGACGCCGGAAAGACATACGCCTTTAGGCAACCGAACGGTTATCCGTGAAAGAGGAGCGGTTTATGCATAAACGGATCAAAACCATTCTTTCCCCACAGACATCAGAATACGGATCCACCTGCCTCGTGATGCTGTTATCTTATTATGGAGTGCAGGTTTCTTTGTTTCGCGCCTCCCAGGCCTGTCTCGTTACCCGGGACGGCTGCACCTTTGAACAGTTAAAAAACGGTGCTGCCACGCTGGGCGTTTCCGCAGAGATCGCGGAAGCGGATCCCTCCCTGCTGCGTCGGAGAAAGGAACCCTGCATCGTTACCATCAACGGGGAGTTTGCTGTCCTGGAGCGCATGACGGGAAGCGGCGTCTGGGTCGATAGACCGGATCAGGGCCGCGCCAAACTGAGTCCGGCGGAGTTTGAACAAGGGTGCGGCAGTGAGGCGCTGTTTCTCACGGCACCCTCATCCGAAAAAAATCAGGGAAAAGAGCGGGTTTCCCTTGTGCGTTATGCCATGCATCTGATGACCGGAAAACAGGCGAGGGACGTGGTTTTCTATGCGCTGATTCTGCTTGCCGTTTCTGTTGCCCTGGTTTTGATCCCGCAGATCACCAGCAAAATTACGAATCTGATCTTTTCCGATGATCCGCCCAACGAGCATTGGGAACGGGCAAAACTGATGCTGGAGATCGTCCTCCTGCTGGTCTTTCTGTTTGGCCTGGAAGCGGCGGCAGTGCCGCTGTTTGCCCGGTTCTCCGCCAGAGTGACCACCAACTGCAGGACGAAATTTTTCTGGTCCACGCTGAACCTTCCCATGGATTTTTACCAGATCCGTTCTGACGGGTATTTCATGGAGAGTGCCGGACAGGTGCTGGATCTGGGGTATTTTCTTTCCAAAAAGATTGTGGACGTGCTGCTGAGGCCGGTTCTTGCATTGGCGCTGCTCATCATGATGGCGATGATCTCCATTCCCTGCACCCTGGTGGTGCTGTGCTCCGTGGCGGTGATGGGAGCAAGCTGCGTCCTGTCTGCCCGCTTTGTGGATCGATCCGGCCGCGAGGTGTTTCATCAGCAGTGCAAGGAAAGCGGGTTCTTAATGGAGGGGCTGAAAGCGATCCGCAGCATCCGCAATTCCGGATCGGAGTTCATCTTTTTCCGGGACTATGTGAAGTTGAACCGGGAGTCCGCGAAGGCGCTGAAACCCTTTAAGGGCATCCGGAATGTCTTCAATATCGTGCCTTCTTCTGTGGGAAACCTGACGAAACTGGTGCTGATTCTGGTGGGGATTTACGGCATCTATCACGGCAGCCTCAGCTTCGGCGGGCTGGTCTATGTGCACGGCGTATACTGTATCGTGCAGGGCTACATCAGGACGGCGATCTATTCCGGACAGGACCTGCTGAGCATGAAATACAAGCTGGAAAACATGCAGGAGATCACAGACGCGAAAGAGGAAGAGACGGAAGAAAGCAGGGAACCGGAGGGAGCGGAATATGCAAAGTTGAAGGGACAGATCACGGTGGAGCATCTGGACTTCGGCTATAACCGGTTCGGAGAAAAGATCTTAAAGGACATCAACATGGAGATCCCGGCGGGGAGCGGCATCGCCATCGTGGGTGCTTCCGGCAGCGGCAAGACCACCTTGAAAAAACTGCTCTGCGGCAGATATGAGCCCTGGGCGGGGCGGATCCTTTATGACGGTACGGACGGCAGGGAAGTGCCGAAACCCGTGCTGGTAAATTCCATCGCTTCTGTGGATCAGCAGATCATTCTGTTTGGTGACAATGTGATGAACAATATCAAAATGTGGGACACGACCCAGCTTGATGCGGACGCGATCCTGGCGGCGCGGGATTCCGAGATCCATGAGGAGATCATCCTGCGGGAAGGCAGGTATCAGTCCATCATCGCAGAAGACGGGGAAAACTATTCCGGTGGACAGCGGCAGCGGATCGAGATCGCCAGAGCCCTTTCCATGGATCCCTCCATTCTGGTGATGGATGAAGCCACCAGCGCGTTGGATACCGTGGTGGAGAAGCAGATCGTGGAGCATGTCCGCGACAGAGGCATCACCACCATCGTGGTGGCGCACCGCCTGTCCACCATCCGTGGGTGCGACTGCATCTACGTGATGGAACACGGCAGGATCGTGGATCACGGCACCCATGAGGAATTGATGGAGTCCTGCGCGCTTTACCGGAAACTGGTGACATTGGAATAGCAAGGGAAAACGATGAGCAGTCTATTTACACAACAGATCGCCGCCAGAACGGAAGCGGACGAGGCCATGCGAAAAAAAGCGGACAGCATGATTAATGACGCTGTCACAAGAAACCCTTCGGATGATGTGCTGGGGGGACTGCGCACCAATGAGGAGGCCTTGGATCGTATCCTTTCCCTCTGCGGCATCGAAAAAGAAAAACTAAATCATCTGGAAAAAGAGGATGTGCTCTTTACGACGCTTAAGGACGATCCCAAGTGGTATCAGGAGCAGACCGGGTATTGCCTTGGCGTGACGAAGGAAGGGGCGTATATTGCGCTTCTCCCGGGCATGCTGAAGGGCTATTATTATCTGGATGAGAAGAAGCGGAAGCACCGGGTTGACGAGAAAAACGCCGGACTGTTCGAAAAAGTATACTGCTTGTGCAGGCTGTTGCCGGAGAGTCGTCTGACCATCCCGCAGCTTTTAAAATACCTGCTCAGCTTTATGCGGAAACGGGCACTGGTGATGTTTATTCTGATGAACATCATCGCCGGTGTGCTGGGGCTGGTTTTCCCGCGGCTGGTGAGCGTCCTTTTAAACAATGCGCAGAATGTGAAAAGCAGTTCCCTCCGTCAGGTGCTCGTGATCGCGTTGCTTTGCGTTGCGGCCGAGCTGGTCAGGCTCCTTTTGAACGGGCTGATTGCGTATTTTACCGCGGTGTTTACCAACATGGTGAGCTGCAATGTCAAGAACGCGGCATTGATCCGGTATCTTTCCAATACGGAGGAGGAGCCGGGGGAGCGTAAGAGCGCCGCCACGGTCTGGACGGCCATCAACACCTCGCTCCCGGAATTTGTCGAGAACCTGGTGGGGTCAGGCCTTGGCATGGTGCCGTATCTCATCTTTACGCTGTGCTATTGCTGGTCGGCCTGGGTATTTCTCGGCGGACACAGCTTCTGGATGTATATGATTCTGGTGCTCCTGGCCATTGCCCTTTGGATCATCAACAAGGGCTATGATCTCTGGTACAAGCGCACGGTGCAAAACCGGATCCGGGGGGATCATGTGCTGTTTCAGGTGTTTAAGGGGATCGAAAAGATCCGAAGCCGCCAGGCTCAGAAGCGGATCTATCTGAAATGGTCTCATATCTATGCGGAGGAAGCCGCCTGCGACAAGCAGCGCAAAAAATACAATGAAGCCTCCAACGCCGCCCAGGATCTCATCACCCCCATACTGACTGCGGCGCTGATCGTGGTGGCGATGATCTCCACGGTGACCTATTCCGCCTTTATGACGGGGACGCTCCTTGCAGGACTTCTGGCGGGGCAGATCGCGGATCTGACGCTTTGCATCGAGCGGGTGGTGAATTCCAGGTCGCTGTGGGAGAACGTTTCCTTCCTGTTTGCCGCGAAGCAGATTCGGGAGAAAAAGGTGAAGTGCACGGATTTTACCGGCAGCCTGTCCGTGAACAAGCTGACCTTTGCCTATCCCGGGATGGAGCGGCTTTTGGATGAGGTCTCCTTTGAAGTCAAAACAGGAGAGTATGTGGGCATCGTCGGGATGTCCGGCTGCGGCAAGAGCACGCTGCTCAGACTGCTCCTCGGGATTTTAAAGCCCAACAAGGGAGAGATCAATTACGGCAGATATGAGCTTTCCGGGACGGATCAGAGGAGCCTTTTACGGAACATGGGCATTGTTCTGCAGAATGAATCCCTGATCCCGGGAACCATCCGGCAGAATATGATGATGCAGCCCCGCCCCGTCACGGAGGAAGAGATTTGGAAAACCTTAGAGACCGTCAAGATCGCGGATCTGGTGAGAAGCTATCCTTACGGACTGGACACAGAGATCGGCACGTCCGGCGCCACCATGTCTGGCGGCCAGATGCAGAAGCTCCTCATCGCCCGGGCCATCATCTCCAAGCCGAAGATGATCGTCTTTGACGAAGCGACCAGTGCCTTGGATAATGTTTCGCAACGGGAAGTCAAAGAAGCGCTGGATGCCATGAACTGTACGAGGATCGTGGTGGCGCACCGTCTCTCCACGGTGAAAGACTGCGATAAGATCATTCTGCTGGAAAAGGGCCATATCACGCAAGAGGGGACCTACGAGGAACTGGTGAAACAGGAAGGGCTGTTCCGGGAACTGGTGCTGTGCCAGGGCGCGGAAGGGTAGTGCGAAGCGAGGAAAAAGTAATGAAAAAGCACAAACATCCATTGAACCGGAGTATTACCATCGGATGCATCATCTTTATCATCCTGCTATGTGTATTGCTGAGCATCGCAAACCACCTCCTGTTTACCGACTATGTCTATGATGATTACCAGAGCTATATCGGCGATCTGCTGGAGCTGAGCGTTTCCCACATCGACGGCGATGATCTGAAGGAATGCATCGAGACCGGGGAGGAAAGTGAGCAGTACAAAGAGTCCCTGCTCTACATGGATAACCTCATGGATCACATCGAGGACATCCATTATCTCTATGCGGTGCTGCCGTTGAATCGTGAGGAGACCGGAAACGTGATGAGCGTCTTTTCCGCGGAGCGGTACTATGACCGCTATGTGGACACGGAGGGGAATCTTTATCTCGGCTGGATCTCCGAGGATGAATTTGAACCGGAAACTGTGGAACTCTTTTTTACGATCATGAACGGCGGCGATGAGACCACGTTCTTTGAGGAGGACACCGAGTGGGGGATCGATTATACCGGCGCCATTCCCATCCGGGATTCGGAGGGGAACGCGGTGGCGCTGCTGGCGGTGGACGTGGATATGACGTTTTTGAAATCCCAGATCATCGAGCACACGGTGGTGAATGTCCTTGTGGTGACGCTGTCCGGTTTTGTGTTTATTCTCCTGTTTTTGCTCTGGTCCCGGAGAAACATTACGAAGCCCATCGTGGCGTTGGAAGAGAGCGCGGAGAAATTCGTGGATCAAAGCCAGGGACAACGGGATGAGAAGGCGCTGGTGTTTGAAGCACCGGAGGTTCACACGGATAATGAGGTGGAGGCACTGTCGGATGCCGTCATTAAGATGACGGAGTACATGCGCGAATACGTGCACGATATCGTGAATGCGGAGAAAAAGGCAGCCAATATGCAGGAACTGGCCAACCGTGACGCCTTGACCGGGATCCGCAATAAGACCGCGTATGATCAGGAATTCAAACGGATGGAAGGGCTGCTCCGGGGCGGCGAGACCAAGATCGGTCTTGCCATGGTGGATCTGAACTTCCTGAAAAAACAGAATGATACCTACGGCCACGAAAAAGGCAATCTGGCGATCCAGAAGCTGTGCCGCATGGTCTGCGTGATTTTTGATCATTCCCCGGTGTTCCGGATCGGCGGCGATGAATTTGTCATCATTCTGCGGGGGAATGATTACGATGAGTATGAGCGCCTGGAACACCGATTCCAAACAGAGATGCATACGATGGAAGAGGACGATATGCTCAACCCCTGGGAAAAAGTTTCGGCTTCCATCGGGGCGGCTTTTTATGATCCGAACCTGGACGACGGGCTGGAAAGCGTCTTCCGTCGGGCGGATCAGGCCATGTATGAAAACAAGGTATCCATGAAGGCCTCGAGAGACTAGAAATCATTGCGGGAAGTGCCGAAAGGTGGTAAAATACACACGGATTTTTAAACGAGGAGATCATATTCTTGAAGCCGTATCAATTCGATGAAAAAACTGCAAAGGTATTGGAAGAAAGCTGCATTCCCTTTGCAGTATTCCAAATGATCCTGGGCCGCGTGGTGCCGCTGCTGGTGTCAGACGGGTTCTGCGACCTTTTCCAGGTCAGCAGGGAGGAAGCTCTGGATCAGATGTCAAATCATTTGTTTGACCACGATCATCCGGATGACGTGGCGCGTTTTGGCAATGCGGTCCATTCCTTTGTGAAAGAGGAAAGCGAGTTGGATCTTTTGTTCCGGGCGAAAGCAGGAGACGGCTACCGGATCTTCCATATCTGCGGCAGGCACTTCTACCCGGAAGAGGGGACGCGTCTGGCGGTGGCTTGGTATATGGACGAGGGCGAGTATACCGGGAATAAAAAAACGCTGTATGACCAGGTGATGGACACCATGCTGCTCCGGGTCAGGAAGCAGACGGCGGCGACGCAGGACTATGAGCCCATGACGGGACTTCCCCAGGTCAATTATTTCTTCCGGCTGGCGGGGGAGGCCTGTGGAAAGATCCGCGGGACGGGCGGACAGCCGGCGGTGCTGTATTTTGACTTCAACGACATGAAGGGCTATAACCAGAAACACAGTTTTGCGCAAGGGGATCTCCTGCTGCTGGGGCTTCGGGATACCATGGTGAAGCACTTTTCCAACCGGAATTGCTGCCGCCTGGGCGGGGATCATTTTATCGCACTCTCAGAAGCGAAAGGCCTGGAAGAGAAGCTGGCCGAGATCTTTGAAGAGGTGGCGGCGATCAACAACGGGGAATCCCTGCCGGTACGCGTGGGGATCTGCCTGGACTTGCCGGAGGGCGGAAGCATCGGACCGGCTTTCGATCTGGCCAAGATGGCCGCGGATCAGAACCGGGAGAGCCCGGTGTCGGCCTACAGCTATTACACGGAGGAACTGACCAAAAGCGCTCAGCTCCGCAGCTATATTCTGGAAAATATCGACAAAGCCATTGAGGAGGGCTGGGTACAGGTGTACTATCAGCCTTTGATCCGTTCCGCCAACAACAGGGTTTGCGATGAAGAGGCACTGGCCCGCTGGATCGACCCGGCACTGGGCTTCCTTTCCCCGGGAGATTTTATTCCCGCGTTGGAAGAGGGAGGCATGGTTTACAAACTGGATCTCTTCGTGGTGGATCAGATCCTGAAAAAGATGAAAGACATGGGGGAGAAAGGGTACTTCGTGGTGCCCTGCTCCGTCAATGTGTCCAGAGCTGATTTCAGATCCTGCGACATCGTCCGGGAGATCACGAAGCGTGTGGATGCTGCCGGCATCGCCAGAGAAATGCTGACCATCGAGATCACGGAAAGCACCGTGGGCAGCGATCTGGAATATATCAAAGAGCAGGTGGATATGCTGAAGGGCATGGGCTTCTATGTCTGGATGGATGATTACGGCAGCGGCTATTCCTCACCGGATATCCTGCAGAAGTTCCGGTTTGACACCATCAAGCTGGATATGCAGTTTATGCGCCAGTTTGATAACGGGGACAAGAGCCGGATCATCATCAGCGAGCTGATCAAGATGGCGATGAGCCTCGGCATGGAGACCGTGGTGGAGGGCGTCGAGACCATGCAGCAGGTGGAGTTCTTGAAAGAAGTGGGCGCCACCAAGATGCAGGGCTTCTATTTCTGCAAACCCATTCCGTTGAAAGAGATTTACCGGCGCTATGAGGTAGGAGATCAGATCGGGTTTGAAAATCCGAGAGAGTCCGGGTATTACGCTGCCATCGGCCGGGTGAATCTGTACGAGATCTCTTTTTCCTCCAAAGAAAACGAGGGCATCGGGGAATACTTCAATACCATGCCCATGGCCATCTTTGAGGTGGGCGACTCGGATGTGGCCATCATCCGGTGTAATCAATCCTATCACGCCATGCTGCGGGAGCTGTTCCAGACGAACAATGCCTACGTCCGGGTGAGACAGGATACCTTCGGCAACGGCTACGGCTCCTTCTTTATGAAGAAACTGGTGGAGATCGCCGGGAAAGGCGGACAGGAGATCATTGATGAACGGACGGCAGACCGGAAGAAACTGAAAGTGCTGATCCGGAAGCTGGCCCATAATCCGGTGAATCAGGTCAATGCTGTTGCGGTGGTCATGCTGGATGTCAGCGAGGATGACGAACCTCAGCGTGCATTGAGTTTCGCCAGCGTGGCCCAGGCCCTTTCTGCGGACTACCTGAATCTCTTCTATGTGGATCTGGAAACGGAGTATTTCGTGGAATACCATCCGGATATGGAGCATGAGGACATCATCGAGGAGCGGAGCGGAGACGAATTCTTTGCCACCAGCCGGCGGGATGCGGAGACCCTGCTTCATAAGGATGACCGGCAGGGGTTTATCGAAGCCTTTACCAAAGAAAATGTCGTTGCGAACATTCGGGAGCATGGGGTATTTACCCAGACCTACCGCGTCCTGATGGAGAATCAATGGATTTATGTCAATATGAAAGCGATCCGGATCGGAACGGACGGCAGCCATATCATCATCGGCGTCAACAACGTGGATGCCCAGATGCAGCAGCGGGCCGCCATGGAGCGCCTGAAGGAAGAGCGGCTCGTCTATTACCGGATCAGCGCTCTCTCCGGAGAGTATATCGCCTTTTACACCGTGAATCCGGCGACCGGACATTATCTGGTATTTGAAGCGGCGAAAGACTATGAGAGCCTCGGGGTCAATAAAGAAGGAGAGGACTTCTTTGAGGATTCCAAACGGAACGCGCGGGCAGTGATCTGTCAGGACGATCTGTCGATGTTTGATGAGACCTTTACCAGGAGCAACGTCCTGAAAGAGATCGAGGAGAAGGGGAGTTTCCATATGAACTACCGCCTGATGCTGAACGGAACGCCCCACCCCGTGGTGTTGAAGGCGGCGAAGACCATGGAGAATGGCGAGGAACTCCTGATCGTGGGCGTCCGGAACGCGCCCACCGCATAGATTGGCGCTTTCCAAAGGCATTTGACCGGAGCATTCGATATTTTTTTTGGATAGACGCTTGCTTTTTATCTGAAAACGAATATCATTAAATATAGATTAGAAAAATCTTTAGTTTTTTGCGCATGAAGAACATACTGCAGAAAGGGGAGTATCTTATTTATGAAACGGAAAGGAAAACTGGTAGTCAAACTGATGGGCATCTCTCTGATCTCTGTGATCGTGACGGCAGTGGTGCTGACAGTCCTGAGCGGCGTGGAGATTGACAACGCCTATGAGGAGACCATCACAGAGATGCTGCAGGGACAGGCAGAGACCCTGGCGGAAGTTTACGACACCGCCTTTGAAGGCGAGTGGACCGTGGACGAGGAAGGCAATGTTTACAAAGAAGGCGTCCAGATCAATGGCAATTATGAATTGATTGACAAATTAAAGCAAGACACGGGTCTGGACTATACGCTGATCTGGGGCGATACCCGTATCGCCACCACCCTCCTGAAAGAGGGCACCAACGAGCGTAACGTCGGCACGCAGATCTCGGCAGATGTCTGGGCAAAGATACAGACGGGCGAGACCGTGAATGTCCGGAACATCGTCATCGGCGGACAGAAATACGATGCATGCTATACCCCGCTGAAGCAGCCGGACGGCACGGTGGTGGGCGCATCCTTCGCGGCGCGTGCCTCGGCAGCGGTGACGGCGCATATCCGGAAAGCGATCCTGACCATGGTTATTGTGGCGGCAGTGATCGTTGCGGTCATTACTGTGATCGGCGTCATCATGGCGAAGAATGCGAACCGCGCAATGATGACCATTGTGGCAGCATTGGAGAAGCTGTCGGGCGGCAATCTTGCAGTCGAGGTGGATCCGGAGCTCCTGAAACGTACCGATGAGCTGGGCAATATCGCAGAGAACACCAAGGACATGAGCGAAAAACTGAAATCCGTCATTTCAGTCACCTTGGAGCTCTCCGGCAACGTCAGCGAGTCCGGTGAGAATCTTTCCAGCTCCGCAGAGCAGGCGACGCAAGCCTCCGGTCAGGTCACCGAGGCTGTGGACGACATCAGCAAGGGTGCGGTATCCCAGGCTGAGAGCATTCAGGTTTCCGCAAACAATACCAATGACATCGGCAGCGACATCGAAGGCATCACCGCCAATATCGACGAGCTGACCGAATACGCGAACCGCATGAAAGAAGCCTGCGACAGCGCAATGGATGCGTTGAACCAGCTCTTAAAGCAGAACGAAAACGTCGTTTCTTCGATGCAGGTCATCGATTCCCAGATCCGCGCCACCAACGATGCGGTCAAGGATATCAGCCAGGCATCCGAGATCATCACCGATATTTCCAGCCAGACCAACCTGCTGTCTCTGAACGCTTCCATCGAGGCTGCCCGTGCAGGCGAGGCAGGCAAGGGCTTCGCAGTGGTGGCGACGGAGATCGGTTCTCTGGCGACCCAGTCCGGCGAAGCGGCAGTCAAGATCAACGACGTGGTGAAGAACCTGGTGGCAGAGTCCGAGAAGAGCGTCAAGACCATCGAAGAACTGAATCAGGAATTCGAAGCGCAGTCACAGCAGCTGGATCAGACGAGAAACGACATGACCAGCATGGCGGACGGCGTCCAGAACGTGACCGACAGTTCTGTGATGATCGCAGACAAGGTGCAGAACCTGGGCCGCGCAAAGAACAACCTGATGGAGATCATCGAGGATCTGTCCGCGATCTCCGAAGAGAACGCAGCTTCCACCCAGGAGACCAACGCTTCCATGGAAGAGCTGAACGCGACCTTCGAACTGATCAATACCTCGGCAAGAGATCTGAAGCAGCTGGCAACCCAGTTGAACCAGGAGATGAGCTTCTTCAAGATGTCCGACGAAGACGACAAGGGTTCCGAAGAATAAAACCCCTTTCCTGTAAGTATCAGGCAGCCGGAGCGAAAACGCTCCGGCTGTTTTTTGCGCAGAATCGTGCAGTAGATCTCCCGGCTCCCTTTGTGCAATTTCCCGAAAATGGAAGATTTAGTATAAAGAGGTTGCATTCAACACTAAATATGGTATGATAGTAGTCGGCGACCAATGATAGGAGCCTTTGAAACAGGGAAAATAAGAGGGAGAAACGAGATGAAGATTATCAAGAGAAGCGGAAGCGAAGTGGAATTTGACATCAGCAAGATTCTGACCGCCATCAACAAGGCGAACCGGGAAGTGGAGGAGGTGGACCGGCTGTCGGCGGAGCAGATCCGGGACATCGGCAATTATATTGAGAACCAGGGGAAAGAGAGCAAACGGGCTCTTTCCGTGGAAGAGATCCAGGATCTTGTGGAAGAGCAGATCATGGACAAGAAGGCGTTTAAGGTGGCGCGCACCTATATTACCTACCGCTACCGCCGGGCGCTGGTGCGGAAGTCCAATTCCACGGATCAGCAGATCCTCTCCCTGATCGAATGCAATAACGAAGAAGTCAAGCAGGAAAACTCCAACAAGAACAGCACAGTCAATTCCGTGCAGCGGGATTATATGGCAGGCGAGGTCAGCAAGGATATCACCAAGCGGTTTCTCCTGCCGGAGGAGATCGTTCAGGCCCATGAAGCCGGGATCATCCATTTCCACGATGCGGACTATTTCGCGCAGCATATGCATAACTGCGATCTCGTGAATCTGGAGGACATGCTGCAGAACGGTACGGTTATCAGCGGGACCAAGGTGGAGAAGCCCCACAGCTTTTCCACGGCCTGCAATGTGGCGACCCAGATCGTGGCGCAGGTGGCTTCCAGCCAATACGGCGGCCAGAGCATCAGCCTGACCCATCTGGCGCCTTTCGTGGAGGTGAGCCGCAAGGCGATCCGCAAGGAGATCAAGGAGACGCTTGCTGAGACCGGCGTGGAGATGACCGAGGAGCAGCTGAACCTCACCGTGGAGAAGCGGGTGCGCAGCGAGATCAAGAAGGGTGTCCAGACCATCCAGTATCAGGTGGTGACCCTGATGACCACCAACGGACAGTCTCCCTTTGTGACCGTCTTTATGTATCTGGACGAGGCGAAGAACGAGCAGGAGAAGGCGGACCTGGCCATCATCATCGAAGAGGTGCTGACCCAGCGGATCCAGGGCGTCAAGAACGAAGCAGGGGTGTGGATCACGCCGGCTTTCCCGAAGCTGATCTATGTGCTGGATGAGGACAATATCCATGAGGATTCCAAATATTATTACCTGACAGAGCTTGCGGCGAAATGCACCGCGAAGCGCATGGTGCCGGATTACATTTCCGCAAAGGTGATGAGACAGCTGAAGGATGGCGATATCTATACCTGCATGGGCTGCCGTTCCTTCCTGACGGTGGACCGGTGCTCCGAGGTCAAAGGCAATGTGGCCAATGCCGGGAATTTCGAGGAAGGCAAGCATAAATATTACGGACGCTTCAACCAGGGTGTCGTGACCATCAATCTGGTGGATGCAGCCCTTTCCTCCGGCGGCGATTTTGAAGCCTTCTGGAAGATCCTGGATGAACGGCTTCAGCTTTGCTACCGGGCGCTGATGATCCGTCATAACCGGCTGAAGGGGACTGTCTCCGATGTGGCGCCGATCCTCTGGCAGCACGGCGCGCTGGCCCGGCTTAAGAAGGGCGAGACCATCGATAAGCTCCTGTTTAACGGCTATTCTACTATTTCTTTGGGCTATGCGGGGCTCCATGAGTGCTGCTACTATATGACCGGCAAGCCTCATACCGATCCGGCGGCGACGCCTTTTGCGCTGGAAGTGATGCAGCGCTTAAATGACGCCTGCAAGACCTGGAAGGCAAAAGAAAATATTGACTTCTCCGTTTACGGGACGCCGCTGGAGTCCACCACATACAAATTCGCGAAATGCCTGCAGCAACGCTTCGGCAAGGTGGAGGGCGTGACGGACAAGAATTACATCACCAACAGCTACCACGTCCATGTGACCGAGCCCATCGACGCTTTTGACAAACTGACCTTTGAGAGCCAGTTCCAGAAGCTTTCCCCGGGCGGGGCCATCAGCTATGTGGAAGTGCCGAATATGCAGGGTAATATCCCGGCCGTCATGACGGTGATCCGTCACATTTATGAAAATATCATGTACGCCGAGCTCAATACGAAATCCGATTACTGCCAGTGCTGCGGATATGACGGGGAAATCTCCATCATCGAGGACGAGGACGGCAAGCTGGTCTGGGAATGCCCCAACTGCGGCAACCGCGACCAGAGCAAACTGAACGTGGCGCGACGCACCTGCGGCTATATCGGCTCCCAGTTCTGGAATCAGGGACGGACCCAGGAGATCAAGGAACGCGTGCTGCATCTCGGCAGCAAGACCATCTGCCCGGAAGAATTTGCGGTGAAATAAATGTATCTGGCGGAGATGATTACGGCGGATGACGCCAACGGACCGGGGATTCGGGTCAGCATCTTTGTGTCCGGCTGTACGAACCATTGTCCCGGCTGCTTTCAGCCGGAGACCTGGGATTTTCATTACGGCGTGCCCTATGATGCGGCGATGGAGGAGCGGATCCTGAAAGAGCTGGGAAAGCCCTATTACGCAGGACTGACGATCCTCGGCGGAGAGCCCTTTGAACCGGAAAATCAAAGGGAGCTGGTGAAGCTCATCCGGAAAGTGCGAAAGCAATTTCCCCACCGCACCATCTGGATGTACACCGGCTTTGCCTATGAATTCGACCTGATCCCGGGAGGCGAAAAGTACACGGAGGTCACGGATGAAATCCTGGACAATATCGATGTGCTGGTGGACGGCCGGTTCGTGCTGGAGAAGAGGAATCTGATGCTTCGGTTCCGGGGGTCCGAAAACCAGCGGATCATCGATATGAAGCGTACCCGGGAGTTAAAAAGTGTGGTCCTGGATCCGCTGCAGGATGCGTAAGTGGGGAGAACTTCCGTCACAAACCAAAAAAATCCAATGCTCTGCCGAAGAAACCGGCGGGGCATTGTTTTTTTTGCATTTGTAGGATAAGATAAGGCTATGAGCGTCAAAAACAAGTATCGCATCCTGCAATGCCTCTATTGGATGTCCGGATGCGTGGCCTGGGGATACTTTATCTCCTATCTGGATGAATACGGGTTTTCCGCCCGCGTCAGCGGTCTGATCGCGGCGGCCTTTGCGCTGGCGGCGGCGTTGCTCCAGCCCTTTCTAGGACGGCTGGCGGATAAAAGCAGCAGGTTTCACTGGAAGCAGATCCTTTTACTCCTTGACTTTATGACCTTGGCGTGTCTTGTGGCGCTTCTTTTTTGCAATGCGAAGGCGGCGGTGGGGATCCTGTTTGGCGCGGTTTCCATGCTGGTGACGGCGATCCTTTCCATGGTGAATGTGGCCTGCTTTTATTACGAGCATCGCGGCGTGGCGATGAATTTCGGCTTTGCAAGGGCGTTAGGCTCCCTTGCCTATGCGGTGCTTTCCGTGATCCTCGGGAAGCTCATCGCACCCTGCGGGATCAAGGTGGTGGTGATCGCGGGGATCCTGATCTTTGCGGCAGAGATCCTGCTGGTGTTTACCATGCCCTATGAGGGACCCGCGAAAGCGGCAGCGGCTGCAGAGGAAAAAAAGAAAACCGGCTTCGGTGTGTTCTTCCGCCGGTATCCCGCCTTCATCCTGATGGTGGCTGCCTGCGCCCTGTTTCTGACCTTCCACGATATGTACACCAACTATCTGCTCAGAATCATGGAGAAGGTGGGCGGCGGCAATGAAGATTTGGGGATCGCCCTGGCGCTGGCGGCGGCAGTGGAGATTCCGGTCATGATCCTGTCCGGGTGGCTGGTGAAAAAGATGCGCTCTTACTGGCTGCTAGTGGTTTCCGGCGCAGCGCTGGTGGTAAGAGGCTTTGCCTATCTGGCAGCCGGTACCGTGATGGAGATCTATTTGATCCAGGTGGTCTTCCAGGTGCTGACCTTTGCCCTGATCGCCAGCATCGGCGTTTACTTTACGGACGAGACCGTTGCGGAAGAGGATCTGGCTACGGGGCAGTCCTTTATGGGGATGACCATGGCATGCGGCAATACCATCGGTTTTTTTGTGGGCGGGAATCTTATCGACACCTTCGGTGTGGATGCCATGCTTGAGACGGGGACGGCGATCAGCGCCGTCGGGACGGGGCTGGCGGTGATTTCGGCTCTGATGCTGACAAGGAAGGTAAAGCGCAGGAAATGCGCAGCGGGTTAAAGGATGAAAGACCAAACGGATCAGGTGGAAATTGACGGATTCCTCTTTTCCGATCCTGCGGAGATCGCGCAGGCCAAAAAAGAGATGGAGGGCATCCGCTATCTTCGGACGAAGCTGGACCGGGACAATCCGGAGCAGGTGCTTCTCGTATACAATCAGGCGGTGGACCAGCAGTTGTTTGCCACGCCGGTGGGGTATTATTTTCTGAAGGAACTGCAGGATTATCTGATCACGATCCCGTTTATCAAGGACGAGGATATCCATCGGATCACCATCACGGAGCGGATGACGGAGGCCTTTGAGAAGTCCCGGAAAAAGACGGTGCAGGAGAAAAAGAAGCAGGCCGTCCGGCAGTATGAGGATGAGCGGAAACTCCGGGAAAAGAAGATCCAGGCCAAGAATACGGATTTCAAAGCCAGATTTGCGCTGGCGCTGTTCTTTGATTTTCTGCTGCTGGCCATGGTGGTGGCGATGTTTGTCATCAATTTAGTCAGCAAGGACAATGTTACCATCCTAAACTATGAGAATCAGCTGATCAACAAATACGAGGACTGGGAAAAAGAACTGGAAGAACGGGAGATGCAACTGAACGAAAGGGAGCGTGCCGTTTATGGAGAGAACGAAAATTCTGATCGTGGATGATGAGAGCTGGATGCGCAAACTCCTGCGGGACTTTCTGGTGCGCAAGAGTTTTACGGTGCTGGAGGCCGGAGACGGGGAAGAGGCACTGGAGGTGTTTTACCGGGAAAAGGATCTGTCGCTCATCATTCTGGATGTGATGATGCCGAAGCTGAACGGCTTTGAAGTCTTAAAGGAGATCCGGGAAACCTCAAAGATCCCGGTGATCATGGTGACGGCAAAGGGAGACGAGTCGGACGAGCTGCAGGGTTTTGACCTCGGGGTGGATGAGTATATCGCAAAACCCTTCAGCCCCAAGATCCTCGTGGCGCGGGTGGAAGCCATCCTGCGGCGCACTTCGCCGGAAGGGGAGGAGGATAAGGTGTTGACCGCCGGGGACATCACCTTAGACCGCCTCGCCCATCAGGTCACCATCGACGGGAGAAGCATTGACCTCAGCTATAAAGAGTTTGAACTTCTGGCGTATTTTATGGAGAATAACGGCATCGCGCTGTCCAGGGAAAAGATTCTGACCAGCGTCTGGAATTATGATTATTTCGGGGACGCCAGAACCATTGACACTCATGTCAAGAAGCTTCGGAGCAAGCTTGGACCCCAGGGGGATTATATCAAGACCATTTGGGGAATGGGGTATAAGTTCGAGGTCTGACAGTTACCGTAAACGCAGGAGATCCATTCGTTTCCTGACAGGTCACATTCGTTTCCGAATACGCATGGAGAGACAGCTATGGCAAGATACATCGGCATGGAAACAATGCTTCATATTTCTTTCAGTCTGGCAGGGCTTGTCTTCAGCGTAGTCCTGTTTGTACTGGTCTGCGTCCGCAACGCCGAACAAGGGCGCAGGAATATGCGGTTTTCCACCTTTACCGCCATTGTAATGTTTGGGAATCTCCTCAGCATTCTGGATAACATTTTCCGGGATTCCGGTGCCTTTGCCACGCCGGCGCCGATTCAACTGCTTTTGCTGTTGGGGGTCTATGTGGCGAATGCGCTGCTGACCTATTACATGGCCCATTATATGGAGGGCTTTTTCGGGGAATTCCGCTGGAAGCAGTTTTTCCACAGATTTCATCTTGTGCTGGTGACCTCTGCCATCCTCATCGCGGGGATCTTTTTTGTCAGTCAGATGGTACGGTATCGCGGGGATGAGATCATTTCCACAGTGCCCATCTGGATCAGGATCCTTTTGGGATACGTCTATGAACTTTATTTCCTGGTGTACGTCACTGTACTGTTTATTGTTTGCAGAAAGGCGCTGGATAAGCGGGCCCGTATTACATCCGTGTCTGCATTTGCGATTGTCATCGGGAGTATCCTCCTGGAGCTGCAGAATACTTTTGGTGTGGGCAGCGGGATTCTCTTCAATTATTTTGGCGCGGTGCTGGGGCTTTTCATCTTTTACATCGGGGTGGAGACGCCGGATTATCAGAATCTGCTGCACTCCATGAAGGAACTGGAGGAAGCGCGGAGACAGGCTGATGAAGCCAGCCGCTTCAAATCGGATTTTCTTGCGAATATGTCCCATGAGATCCGGACACCCATCAACGGGATCCTCGGCATGAACGAGATGATCCTGAGAGAAGCGGAGGATCCGGATATCCTTTCCTATTCCAAAAATATCGGCAGCGCCGGCGCCACCTTGCTGGGACTGGTGAATGACATCCTTGATTTTTCCAAGATCGAAGCAGGGAAAGTGGAGATCTGTCCGGAACACTATGATCTGGCAGGGATGCTTTCTGACCTTGTGAATATGGCGCATGCCCGGGCGGAGGAAAAGGGGCTGTCTTTGCAGACGGAGTTTGACAGCGAGATGCCGCGGCATCTGTTCGGGGATGAGGTGCGCATCAAGCAGGTGATCTCCAATATACTGATCAATGCCGTGAAATATACGGAGCAGGGGAGCATCACTTTCTCCGTGAAACAGGAAAAACTTCTGAAGGAGCCGGACAGCGTGCTTTTGCACGTGTCTGTCAAAGACACCGGCATCGGAATCAAGAAAGAGGACCTTACGAAGCTCTTTGTGGAATTTGAACGGATTGAGGAGAAACGGAACCGTCATATCGAAGGGACGGGTCTGGGGCTTACCATTACGAAACGCCTGCTGACTTTGATGGGGTCTTCCCTGCAGGTGGAGTCGGTATACGGCGAGGGATCGACTTTTTCCTTTGTCTTGAAGCAGTCCGTGACAAACTGGGCACCCATGGGAGATTACGAGTATGCGGCGCAGGAGCGTCTGCGGGAGCATGAACGGTACCGGGCCGGCTTTACGGCACCCACGGGACGGATTCTGCTGGTGGACGACAACCAGATGAATCTGATCGTGGTCAAGAGCCTGCTGAAGCAGACCAAAATCCAGGTGGACACGGCATCCGGCGGAGACGAAGGGCTTTTCCTTATGCAGCAGAATGCGTATGACGTGATCTTACTCGACCATATGATGCCGCAAAAGGACGGGATCGAGACCCTGAAGGAATTGCGGAGTCTGGAAAACAGTCCGAATCAGCATACCACGGCGATCTGTCTGACGGCAAACGCCATCTCCGGTGCAAGAGAGCAGTATCTGGAAGCTGGATTTGAAGACTATCTGCCGAAGCCCATCAACTCCAGGGAACTGGAACGGCTGTTGCTGTTTTATCTGCCCCAGGAGAAGATCACCAGGACGCAACAGAAGAGCGCGACGCCCGCAGAAGAAAAGCCCGCAGAGGAGAGGCGCATCACCCTTGTGCCGGAAACGGCGGAGAAGCCCGCCGAAGCAGAACCGGCGGAGGAGATTCAAGAGAAGGGGGAACCGGACAGTATGGAGGAAGACGGATATACGATCCCGGAAGAACTATATGTATTGGATTCCTATGGTGTGGACGTGGAGGCCGGCGTGCAAAACAGTGACGATCCGGAGGTCTATGTGACGCTGCTGCAGTCGTTTTATGACGATCTGGGAGAAACGGCGGGGAAACTGGACCAGTTCCGGAGCGCACAGGACTGGGAGAATTACACCGTCCTCGTGCATTCCATGAAAAGCACCCTGCGGCTTCTGGGCGTCACAGAGCTGGGGGAAACGGCACAATCGCTGGAATTCGCCGCAAAGGATCAAAACCTTGCATTGATTGACACGTATCACGACGCGTTTCTGGAACAGTACCGGAGCCTGAAGGAGCCGCTGGCGAAGGTGTTCTATTTACTGGGGTGAGGGATGAAACATTACTTCCGATCCATTACCGCGCGGATCGTGGTGGCCATGGCGCTGCTGCTGGCCGGGACGATCCTGCTGACGGTTTTGATGAATACGTTTTTTCTGGCCGATTACTATGAGCACTCCAAATGCGCGGCGCTGCAGGAGACCTATCAGATCATCGATCTGGCCAGCCACCGCGGCACCATCGGGACGGAGAATTTTTCTGTCCAGCTGGAGACCATCGCGGACCGGGAAAACATAGATGTGATCCTGTTCACTTCCGACGGCTCCGTGGTGTTTGCCACTGCCAGTAATTATGACGAACTCCGGGATCAGTTTATGACGCTGATCCTGCTTCAGGAGGGCGGCAAGGACGAGACCATCGCGCGGACGGAGAACTACGTTCTGCGGCATCAGACGGATACCAGACTGCAAAGCGAATACCTGGTGCTTTGGGGGACGCTTTATAACGGCAATTTCCTGATGCTTCGCAGCGCCCTTTCCAGTATCAGCGACACCGCAAATCTTTCCAATCAGTTCCTGCTTATGACGGGAATCCTGGCGGCGGCCTTCGGGATCTTGATTATGTATCTCATCACGCGGCGCATCACCAAACCCATTATTCAACTGACCGAGATCTCGAACCGGATGGCGGAGCTGGATTTTGACGCCAAATACACCGGCTCCTCCTATCAGGAGGTGGATGAGCTGGGAGAAAACATGAACCGGCTCTCGGAGAATCTGGAGGAGACCATCTCCGAGCTGAAGAGCGCCAACAACGAGCTGCGGCTGGACAATGAGCGGAAAACGGAGATCGATCTGGAGCGAAAGGAATTTCTCTCTAATGTTTCCCATGAGTTAAAGACCCCTCTGGCGCTGATCCGGGGCTATGCGGAGGGCTTGTCCGAGGGTGTGACCGGGGATCCGGAAAGTCAGGCCTTTTATTGTGAAGTGATTGCGGATGAGGCGGAGAAAATGAGCCGCATGGTGGGGAAATTGTTGACGCTGAATCAACTGGAAACCGGTGGGGAAAAGGTCTCCATGGACCGGTTTGACGTGACCTCCCTGATCCGCGGCGTGCTTGCTGCCAACTCCCTGCGGTTTAAGCAGGAGGGGATTGATGCTGCCTTTGAGGACACAGAGAGCATCATGGTCTGGGCGGATGAGTTTCTGACGGAAGAGGTGCTGACCAATTATGTCAGCAACGCCATCCACCACTGTAAATACGCCAAGCAGATCCGCATCCGGACGGAGCAGCAGGAGAGTTCGGTACGTATTTTTGTCTTCAATACCGGAGATCCGATCCCGGAGGAGTCGCTGGACAAGATTTGGATCAAATTCTATAAGGTCGACAAGGCCAGAACCAGAGAATACGGTGGCAGCGGCATCGGACTGTCCATTGTGAAAGCCATCATGGACCGGATGCACCAGTCCTGTGGCGTGCAAAACCGGACGGACGGCGTGGAGTTTTATCTGGATCTGGATACCAAATCCCAGACGGTTGCACGCCCTGAGCAAGAATGATAAAATAAAAAATGATGAAAACACAGTTCGGAAAAAGAAAAAACTGGATCAAACGACTTTCGGTGCTCGGCGTGCTGGCGGCGGCTTTGTTTGTGATGAGCGGCTGCGGGGAGCAGCTGGTGGATATGACGGCGGATGAGGAAGCTAAGGTGGTCACCTATGCGGTGCACGTCATCGCCAAGTTCAATAAAAAGCAGCCGGACGGGATCTGCTATGTGCCGGTGATGGAGACGGAGAGCGAGGAATCGCCCCTTTCCCAGAGTCCGCAGCAGGATCCTGCGGCAGGAGAGCTGCCGGAGGGGTATCATGACCCGGCGGACTATGAGGATGTGCCCACGACCACAGGGACCAACATGGATGCCATCTCGCCGGAAGGAACGGCAGTGGATTCCAATGCATCGCCTATGGAGCTTTCTGAGGTCATCGGGATTCCGGGATTCGACATGCAGTGGACAGGGACCACGGTTGCGGATGATTACGTGGATCCCAGCGGTGCGACCCTTGCCACGCCCAACAAAGGCAATCGCTACGTGATCCTGACCGTGACGATCACCAATACCACTGACAGCAGCCTCCGGTGCAACATCGCGGAGCTTGTGCCGGCCATCGTGCTGATCGTCAACGGGAGCGAACGGATCAATGCCAGCCAGATGCTGGTGTCGACGGATTTTGCCACCTATAATGCGGATATCGGCGCCGGAGAATCGGTGGATACCAATATTTTCTTCCAACGCAAAGCCGGCGATATTCAAGACACCGATTCCTATGGGCTGGAAGTCACCTTAAACGGTGTGACGGGATCCATCAGCCAAAAATAAAACGAAAGTAAATTTTTTACAAAAACATGGTGCTTTTTTCAAGAAAGTTGTGCTATAATAACAAGTGTGCGAAAAGCACGATGAAAAAAGGCGGAGGACAGCATTTCTATGGAAACTAATATCTTACTGGAGAATGGTACGAACGAACTGGAGGTTCTTGAGTTCAAGCTGAATGAGAACCATTACGGTATCAACGTCGCGAAGATCAGGGAGATTCTTTCCTACCAGCCGGTGACACCGGTTCCGAATGCAAATCCGAATGTGGAAGGTATTTTCATGCCGAGAGATCAGATGATCTCGGTGATCAACCTGAAGAGATGCCTGGGGCTTCCTGAGGATGAGAACGAAGGCCTTTTCATCATCACCAATTTCAACAGCCTGCATGTGGCGTTTCATGTGGATCAGGTCATCGGCATTCACCGCCTTTCCTGGACGGACATCATTACCCCGAACGCTACGATGAATACCGAAGAAGCCGGCGTTTCCACCGGTGTCGTGCGGATCGACGGCAAACTGGTCGTGATCCTCGACTTCGAAAAGATCGTGACAGATATCAGCCCGGAGACGGGACTCAAGGTTTCCGATATTGAGCAGTTCGGCGAGAGAGACCGTTCCGATTCGCCGATTTTGATCGCGGAAGATTCCGCGCTGCTTTCCAAGATGATCACGGAGTGCCTGAAGAAATCCGGTTATACCTCCTTGATCGTTAACCCCAACGGACAGGAAGCATGGGATAAGCTGGTGGCCTTTAAGAAAGAGGGCACGGTACATCAAAAGGTACACTGCATCATCACCGATATCGAGATGCCGCTGATGGACGGACACCGGCTGACGAAGCTGGTCAAAGAGGATGATGATTTGAAGAGCATTCCGGTGGTGATCTTCTCCTCGCTGGTGAATGACGAGATGCGCAGAAAGGGCGAGGCGCTTGGCGCGGATGCGCAGCTCACCAAGCCGGAGATCGGAAAACTGGTGGAGGCTGTGGATAAGCTGATCGACAATAATCCGGCAGCGAGATAAAGGAATGGTATTTTTTGTGGGGATGTGATGCAGCGTCACATCCCCATATTTCGTGAAAGAGGAACAGTGCATTTGTTTTCGGGAGGGCTGTTTTGAGCGCATCGGAAGATTATCTGGATCAACTCCTCAGCGGGATGACCGACGAGGAAAAAAAAGGACAGAGTTCTGATTCCGACGAGGATTTCATGCAGGAGTTTGAAAAGGGCCTTGCAGAGAATTTCGACGATGAGACAGACACAGACGGATTTCTGAAGGGTTTTGACAAGGATCTGGGTGCGTCTGATGATGATCTGCTCTTTTCCGACGGGATCGATCCGTTGGGAGGCGGCGGCGCGCCCATCTCTTTTCAGAATCTGGATGACCTGATCAGTCTTTCCAAGGAGGAAGCAGACGATACCATCGAAAACATGAAGCCCACCAGTTCCCGGGCGAATGCGGAGAATTTTGATCTCGGCCTGTCGGAATCCATTCCGGAATTTGATCCCGAAGCCGTGCCGGAAGATATTTTGAACCTCCTTGAAAATGTGGAGGAGAACAAGGAAAAGGAGTCTTCGGAGACGGCTGCGGAGGAGTCCGCGGCGGAAGAAACCGCCGGGGAAGAAACCGCCGGGGAGGAAGCCGCAGAAGAGGGGGCATCGGAAGAGGCACCCATCGCTTCCTACGAAGTCGGCGGAGAGATCGACCGAACGGAACTGGACAATCCGGAGCATGTCAAGAAAGCGGAAGAGACGGAAGAGGAAGAAGTGGAAGCACCTCCCGATCCGGCTGCCGTGGCGGAGCAGGCGGCTGCGGAGTCCGGCATTCAGGATGAGGCTGCATTGGAAGCAGGCGGCACCACAGAGGAATCGGCGGAGGATCTTTTGAACCTCCTGAACGGCCTGGAGGAAGAGGGCGCGGAGCTTTCGGAGATCGGCGATCTTTTGAACAAGGATTCCGCCGGGATTCAGGAGCTGACCCAGGAGGAGATCGAGAATCTCCAGGACGAGCTGCGTGAAAAGCCTGCGGAGAATGAGCAGGAAGAAGGAGACGGCAAGAAAAAGGGCCGTCGCCGCAAGAAGAAAGAAAAGAAAGAGAAGAAAGACAAAGGCCCCGGTCTTTTCAAACGGCTGGCGGCGCTCTTTTTTGACGAACCGGAAGGGCTGGACGATGCATCCATCGCCGCAGCAGCCGCAGAAGGCGCCGCATCCGGGATCAGTGATGATAATCTTGCGATCTTAAAAGAACTGGATGCCGCAGGCGAAGGCGACAACGGCGCCATCGCACCGGAAGGCAAGAAGAAAAAGAAAAAAGAAAAGAAACCGAAAAAGGAAAAGCCCCCGAAGGAGCCGAAGCCGAAGAAGGAAAAGAAGCCGAAGAAGGAGAAGAAACCGAAGCCGCCGAAGGAAGTGGATACTTCTCCGAAGCTGCCGAAGAAGCCTGTTATCGTGATCGTACTGTTTGCATTGTCGCTGCTGGTGCTGATCGTCGTGACGGTGAAGCTTTTCGGTAAGGCGGGATCGGTGCCGGATGCCAAGAAGGCGTATGAAAGCGGGGATTATGTGGCCGCTTACACCGAGCTATCCGGCATGCAGCTGTCCGATTCGGATGCCGAGCTCTATCAGAAGGCGCAGATCCTTTCCTCGATCCAGCAGCTTTACCGGGATTATCAGGTGCTCTATTCCATGGAAGAGTACGAGATGGCTTTGGACAGCCTGATCCGCAGCATCGGACGCTGCTATAACTACGAGGAGCAGGCGAATGCACTGCAGCTTACGGATACCATCGTGACGCTGCGGGATACCAGCGCAAATGACCTGGCCAACGTGTTCGGCCTGTCGCTGGAGGATGCGCTTACGATCTACAGCTATTCGGATCGGGAGGATTACTCCAAGGCGGTGAAGGATGTTATCCGTCAGCTCGGATTGCAGAAAGTCGAAGAGGAATGACGGTTGATCGCGATTGTGGATTATGATGCCGGCAATTTAAAAAGTGTGGAAAAGGCGCTGCGTTTTCTCGGTGCGGAGACGTGTGTCACGCGGGACTTCGGAGAGATCCGTTCCGCGGATGCGCTGATCCTGCCGGGGGTCGGCGCCTTTGGCGTTGCTATGGACCGCTTGAAGGCGCTGGAGCTGGATAAGGCGATCCGTGAGTTTGTGCAGGAACAGAGCAAGCCGTTTCTCGGGATCTGTCTCGGGCTGCAGCTTCTTTTTTTCGGAAGCGAGGAAAGCGAAGGCGTCGAAGGGCTTTCCCTCCTGCCGGGAGAGATCGTCCGGATCCCAGAGGGCGAAGGACGTAAAGTCCCCCACATCGGATGGAATTCGTTGCATTTTCCGAAACAGGGACAGCTGTTTGCAGGCCTTCCGGCGGAGCCGTATGTCTATTTCGTCCATTCTTATTATCTGAAGGCCCAAGACCCCGCCATCGTCACGGCGCAGACCACCTACGGACCGGCGCTGGATGTGTCGGTGGAGAAAGGGAAGCTCTTTGCCTGCCAGTTTCACCCGGAGAAAAGCGGACGGGTGGGCCTTGCGATTTTGAAAAACTTTTTGGCAATGACGGGGGGGAATCACTGATGCATACCAAAAGGATCATCCCCTGTCTGGATATCAACCGCGGCAGGGTGGTAAAAGGAGTCAATTTTGTCAACTTAAAGGATGCCGGGGATCCGGTCTCCGTGGCCGAAGCCTATGATGCCCAGGGCGCGGACGAGCTGGTGTTTCTGGATATCACGGCGTCTTCGGATGCGCGGGAAACCGTGGTGGATCTGGTGCGCGCGGTGGCGGAGAAGGTGTTCATTCCGTTTACGGTGGGCGGCGGCATTCGGACCACAGAGGATTTTCGCGCGATCCTGCGGGAGGGCGCAGACAAGATCTCGGTGAATTCCGCAGCCATCGACCGGCCGGAGCTGCTTTCGGAGGCGGCGGACAAGTTCGGGAGCCAGTGCGTGGTGCTGGCCATCGATGCGAAACGAAGAACCGACGGCGGCTGGAACATTTATAAACACGGCGGGCGGCTGGACTGCGGGATCGACGCGGTGGAATGGGCGATCCGCGGTGAGAAGCTGGGGGCGGGGGAGATCCTGCTGACCAGCATGGACTGTGACGGGACGAAGGCCGGCTTTGATCTGGAACTGACGAAAGCGGTGGCATCCTCCGTGGGGATCCCGGTGATCGCCTCCGGCGGAGCCGGTACCATGGATCATTTTTATGATGCGCTGACAACGGGCATGGCGGATGCGGCGCTGGCGGCGTCCCTGTTCCATTATCAGGAGATGACGATCCCGGATCTGAAAGCCTATCTGTCCGGAAGGGGCCTGCCCATGCGGCTGACCGGAGAAGCCGGCGCGGCGGAATTTGCCGGTTCTGATGCGGCCGGTTCTGTCGGTTCCGGCGTGACAGCTTCCACTGAGAGGGTCTGACATGGCTGCAATTGACAATGACTGGCTTGCGCCGCTGTCCGGCGAATTCCAAAAGCCCTACTACAAAGAACTCTATACCTTTGTCCGGAAGGAATATCAGGAGCGGATCATCTACCCGCCGGCGGACGATCTGTTTCAGGCGTTTCATCTGACGCCTCTTTCCCATGTCAAAGCCGTGATCCTCGGGCAGGATCCTTATCACGAGCCGGGGCAGGCGCACGGGCTCTGCTTCTCCGTGAAGCCCGGCGTGGAAGCACCGCCGTCCCTTGTGAATATTTATAAGGAACTGCAGGATGACCTGGGGCTTAAGATCCCGAACAACGGGTATCTCGTCAAGTGGGCAGAGCAGGGCGTGCTGCTTTTGAACACGATCCTGACGGTGCGGGCTCATGCGGCTTTTTCCCACAAGGGCAAAGGCTGGGAGACCTTTACTGATGCGGCGATCCGTGCCTTAAACGATGTGGACCGGCCCATCGTCTTTCTCCTCTGGGGGCGTCCCGCCCAAGAGAAAAAGACGCTGCTGACCAACTCGAATCACCTGATCCTGACAGCGCCTCATCCGAGTCCGCTTTCCGCTTACCGCGGATTCTTCGGCTGCAAACATTTCAGCAAGACGAATGCATTTCTTTCCGCCCACGGCGTGGCGCCCATTGACTGGCAGATCCCGGATCTGCCGTAATGATCTGTTACAGAATCTCCTTGCACGTTGTCGGTCTGGCTTTTTTGAATTCTGCGTCAGAATGCCTCGACAGCGCATAACTGCTTTGTTGTAAATCACTAAAAAAAGTTTACCGCCACTTCATAATTTGTTCATAATTACCTGCTAGTATAGAGACAGTCGCAAATGCAGAAATGAATTTTTTCATAATAGCCCCGGAGCTTGGTACATGAGCCCGGGGCACTCCTCTTTTTTGGGGCATTTCCCCGTTTCTTTCCTCGCTTCCGGTTACTATTCCGCCGATGCAAAAACAGCGCATGTTAACATGGTCGGTTCTGTGATATCATAGAGGCAGCAAATACAGAGAAAGATTGAACAGAGCAGGAGACGAGATGGAGATCTTCAGAAAATGGTTTTATATTTTTCTAATCGCATATATGCTGCTTCTCATGGCGGGCTGTACCGAAGAGGACAAAACGCAGCCGTCGGAAACGACCGGCGCGTCAGAGAGCATCGTTTCGGAGATATCAAGTGAAGCAGAGCCCATCGTTTCGGAGATGTCAAGTGAAGCAGAGACCATCGTTTCGGAACAATCAAGTGAGGCAGTCAAAATTGTTACGGAAAACGTAAGTGAATCGGAGAGCATCGATTCTGAGGAATCAGCAGAAAACGAGACTTTGGCTTCGGAATCTTCGGACTTTGTCCTGGTCAGCGAGGTCATCCCGGATGTGATCCAGGAAATCCGCTATTATTCCACCTATAATTTTGTGGGGGATCGTATCGCCGGGTACGAGGAGCCGGTGGCCATTCTCACCAAAGAGGCAGCTGCGGCGCTGAAGGAAGTGAGTGATGAACTTCAGCAAAAAGGCTACCGGCTGAAAATCTATGATGCTTATCGTCCGCAGATGGCCGTGGAAAATTTCGTGAACTGGGCCAAGGACCTGACGGATGTCAGGATGAAGGCGTATTTTTATCCGGAGCTGGAAAAGAATGTCCTGTTCTCACAGGGCTATATTTCCTCCCATTCAGGGCACAGCAGAGGAAGCACGGTGGATCTGACGCTGGTGGATATGCGCACCGGTAAGGAAGTGGATATGGGCGGCACCTTCGATTATTTCGGGGAACTCAGCCATCCTGCATACAGAGGCATCACGGAGGAGCAGTATCAAAACCGGATGCTGCTTCGCGACGCCATGACAGCCCACGGCTTCAAACCGATCTCGACAGAATGGTGGCACTTCACCTTGAAAGACGAGCCTTACCCCGACACCTATTTCACCTTCCCGGTCAACAACGCATCCATCAAAAACTGAAACCTGACTGCGTTTGCAGTTGTACATAATTATGCTACACTGTAATTGCATGATTCACACGCCAAAAGTGTCTGCAAAGTACAGTAACAAAGAGTGAGGAGAATCAAGATGAAAAAATGGAAGAAGATAATCACAGCGATCATGGTGGCTGCCCTTGCAGCTGCCCCGCTGGCAGGGTGCGGAAACACTGCACCTGACGCGAGCAGCGCTTCATCTGAAGAGAAGACTGATGCAGGAGACGGCAAAGAAGATCTGTCCGGTAAATGGCTGATGGTACGCTACGCTTCAGGTGATCTTATCATTGAATATGACCGTCTTGGTGAAGCCGGGATGAATGAGAATACGTACTTAGACATTGCGGCTGACGGAAGCGGAACGCTTTCCATGATGGGAAGCCCAATGGAGGTGCAACTCCATGATGGAAAGGTCAGCGTACAGGGCGTGGATATCTATACATACTGTTTTCCGGAGCCGGATGTCATTGAGGTTGATATGGCGGGTTCCGTTTATACGCTGGCAAAAGAAGGCAGTGATGCACTGACGGCTTATCAAGGCGTTACAACAGAGTCGTCAGATAATCTGTATGCGGATCAGGCGACTGACGACTATACGTATACACCGATGGAAAATGAAACAGAATTCAAATTTGATGGCGGAACACTTTACTATACTGTTATGGACGGAAAAGCTTGCGTTACTTGGATTACTCCTACTACTAAGGATTTGTATATTCCCGAAGAGGTTGATGGTTACGAGGTGGCATATGTACAAAAGATCGGCGGAAATGTTGAGAATATCTATTATCCTTATGGAATTGTCGAAATTGACCGTGAGATAGGTCCGGTAAAAGGCGTAAAAACAATCACGTTTGGGTATGGCGATAAAGAACCGAAACTTGAGTACATACATCAAGGGTTGGAGTATGGAGAGGATCTTGAAACGATCATTTTTAATGATAGCATAAACGATATTGGTTATACCGCATCCACTTTCGACGACCCGATTCAATATCCAAAGCTGAATAAAGTTGTAAATCCTCCAGAAAGATGGGCGAAAGGGATTGCTTATCATGAAAAACTGTTATCCATCTTGGAAAGTCATGATCCGAATGACTTTATTGAAGGGCAAAGTGAGAAGGTAACCGATCTTGCAAATGAAGTTACGAAAGACGCAAAAACTGATGAGGAAAAGCTTTATGCTATCTCGCGTTGGATAGTTGATAATATACAATACGATATTTCATATAATATACATAACTATTCTAATGAATATCTGCCAGAGAATAATCCAGACAAGATCATCGATGGCCGCGTCTGTGTTTGCTCAGGATATTCGCATCTTACCAAAGCGATGTGTAATGCAGTTGGTATACCAGCTGTGTATGTCGTCGGTGATTTTGGCAGGATAAAACATGCTTGGAATGCGATTTACATCAATGGAAAGTGGGGTATTTATGACAATACTGAAAATGATACCGGATTCAATACTGATATGACGCTGTTCAGAGATATGGATGAATACGTTGCAGCCCAAAAAGAAAATGAAATGACATACGAAAAGTATCTTGCTAATGAGGAATTACAAGAAGCCTATTCATGGGATGAACTACAAGAGATCATGAAAGAAGATAAGGCAGAAGACGATTTTGATCACTATCACCCTTATTATGATTGTAATATTGTCATTATCGGAGCAGATCATATTCCCGAAAAGATCGGTGGAGAAAAATTCCTTGATGGTACGGAACTTGATGAGTTTGAATGACCCGTAAAGGCTGATTTTCAAAAGTTCCTGTTGTACTAACCTGTAATTATCATTCAGAATGAAACCACACAAAAACGCAGCTTACGCTGCGTTTTTTGTGTGAGATTCTAAGCGATTTTCGAATATAAAAAGGTATCGGAATGGGCTGCTTGTAAGGTTCATGATTGTGCTTCCTGTCAAAACGTGATATCCTTAAGAACGGAAAAGGAAAGGCATGCTGCTTGGGGATGGGTGAGAAAATGAAGAATTGATCATTTGTACGTGTCATCTGCTTTCGGTATGGAGCAGATTTTTTTGTGCCACCGGAAGGGGCGGAGAGGAGAGATATCTATGGCACAGATCCAAGTGACAGACCTGACTTTTTCTTATGATGGAAGCGCCGACGATGTGCTTCAGAACGTGTCGTTCAGCATTGATACGAATTGGAAGCTGGGACTCATCGGCAGGAACGGAAAAGGAAAGACCACGCTGCTCCAACTTTTCATGGGGAAATATGACTACCGCGGCAGCATCACCACAGGGACCTGCTTTGACTATTTTCCGTATCCGGTATCGGAAGCGGAGTTGAAGCAGTGCGCCGTGGATCTTTTGGAAAAATGGAAACCCAGGATCGAATTGTGGCAGGCGCTGATCCAGATGAGTGAACTTCAGATGGATCCGGAATGTCTGTACAGACCCTTTGAAACGCTGAGTTTCGGGGAACGTGCCGGGGTGATGCTTGCGGTTTTATTTGCGGCGGAGAATGAGTTCCTTTTGGTGGATGAGCCCACAAACCATCTTGACAGCAGCGCGCGTGACATTGTCAAAGCCTACCTTGCCTCAAAAAAAGGATTTATCCTGGTGTCCCATGACAGAGACCTGCTGGATCACGTCTGTGATCATGTGCTGGTGCTGAACCGGTCTTCGATAGAGGTGCAGACGGGCAATTTTTCCAGCTGGTGGGAGAATAAGGAAAAGAAGGATGCCTTCCGGCTGGCAGAAAACGAAAAGCATCTGAAGGAGATCAGCAAGCTGAAGGCGGCTGCAGACAGAAACAGCAGGTGGGCAGATCAGAATGAGAATTCCAAGATCGGCTTTGACCCCGTCAGGGAGCATGACAGAAGCATTTCGTCCAGATCATTCATAGGCGCGAAGACCAAGAAGATGCAGGCGCGGGTCAAATCCTATGAGCAGCGCATTGACAGGGAGATTGAAGAAAAAGAAGGGCTGCTCGCAGCAAGCCTGATCACGCCTGCGCATTTGTATATCTGGGACGAGCCGCTGAATTATATCGACGTTTTTTCCCGGATGCAGATCGAGAAGCTGATCCTGCAGTATGAACCAACCATGCTGCTGGTGGAGCATGATGTCAGATTTCAGGAAAAAGTCGGCACGGATGTGATTAAGATACAATGATTGCCTAAGAAGGGACACATATGCAAATTTACGTGGATTTTGACGACTGTCTCTGTGAGACCGGAAAGGCGTTTTCACGGCTCGTTTTTGAGATGTACGGGAAACAGGTTCCCTATGAGGAGATGAACTTTTTTAACCTGCAAAAGTCCTTTGCATTGACGGATGAGGAGTATGACAATCTCCTTGTCAAAGGACATGAAGCGGAGGTGCTGCTGTCCATCGAAGAGACGCCGGGCGCCGCTTCGGTGATCAATGAATGGCTCGACAGGGGGCATCAGGTTTCCGTCATCACCGGGCGTCCTTTCAATGCGTTTGAAGCATCCCGGCAGTGGCTTGACACCCACGGGTTTGAGCGGGTCAAACTGTTCTGTCTGAATAAATACGGCAGGGAAAATTTTCTGAAGGGCAGCGACTTCAGCCTGGAACTGGAGGATTACCTGAAGATGCATTTTGACTATGCGATCGAGGATTCCACCTCGGCCTTCAAGTTTTTTGATCATCTGCCGGACCTCAACGTCCTGGTGATCGACCGCCCCTGGAACCGGGAGGCTGTCTTTCCGAATGATCATTACCGCAGGGTCTACGACTGGGAAACAATTCGGGAGATCGTGGGAAAGAGATGAACAAAGATTTTGATATCCAGGAATATATGACAAAAGGCGTCGAACGTGTCGTGGCGGACGTTGTCAAAGCAACGCTCAAAAATCCGAAAGAGAGCGCTTTTATGCTCGGGTTTGCCAAGGCAAGCGCGACGGCTTCCAAAAAACGGGAGGCAGTGGAAGAACTGATTCAGAATGGAGGAAAGCGATGAAGCATAAGTTCATAGGTGTCTTATTTGGCTTGATGGGATGCGCAGCGCTTGCGGGATGCGGGAATGCCGGGGCGGGTGCGGCCGGGAATGCGGTGGATACGGCAGCGCCGACGGCGACGGAGGCAGTAGCGGAAAGCCCGGAAGACAAGGTGGCTTCTCCTTCCGGCGGGGCGACGGAGGCGGACACGACGCAGCCGGACTCCGATGAGCCGGATTACGAGGCCGTTTACGCACCGGTGTTTGCAGAGGTGCTGGAAGTCATTGAGAACGGATATGACTATGAAAAAGAATATCGGTATGTTTCAGATGGGCTGGTGGAAAAGATCATGTACCCGGGTGATGGGGACCTCATGGATGCGGTGGGCTATGTGCTGATGGACGTCAGCGGAGACGGCGTACCGGAACTTTTGATCGGCTGCGATGAAGTCTATGATACGGCGCATCCTGAAAGTTATTTCTTTGAAGTCTATACGGTAAAAGACGACGAACCGTTCCCGGTATTTGAAGGGTGGGCCAGAAGCAATTACAGATGGATGGGAGACGGCCATTTCTATTATCTGGGTTCGAACGGCGCGATGAGTACCCTCATGGGAGAGAATCATCTGTGTAAAGACGGGACGGAAATCGTATGGGATGATTTTTATTTCACCGAGGAGAAGGCGGACGGGGAGATCGGTTATTATCACAACACCACCGGGATATATGATACGGAGAAGTCCGAGGAACTTAGCGCATTTGAGGATAGGTTTATAGAACTGATGGATGACTATGAAGCGCGATGCCAGCAGCTTTCCTGGATCCCCATCGGAAGCTTGAAAGGGAAATATGAAACGACAGCAACTGCCGGAAGCCCGCCTTCGTCCGGAGACAGTCGATCTGCTTCTCTCGAAAAGGAACTGACCGACGAATGGCTGTTTCTGAATGGAGCGATCCTTTCTATCGAAAATGACGGCACCTTTGGCCTTTATGACGATTCCTACAACTGGATCTTGAGCGGCACCTGGGAAGCAGAACCCGGAACCGATGCGGTGACGGTGACGCTTTTTTCTGAAGCGGGCGATGCCGGAAATCGACAGATTGCGGAGGGCAGCCTTCAGGAAGACAGCACCGGTTACCTCGTGCTGGATCTGAAATTTGTCCCCGGCCTGACCACATTCACGGACGGAGAAGCCACCCTCAGCCAGAAACCGAAAAACCCATGATCAGAATTACAAAAACCACTTGAAAACTGCGGGCTTGCGTAGTATTATAATGGTAGGTAATTAGCAACTGTTAGCCATCGACACGGATGTCGATGAGACCATCAAAGGAGTGATGATATGAACGTTAATAACAGTTTCAACAACAGCATGTACGGCGCGATTTTCGGGACAAGCAATAACACCAACAGCGGAATGTATGGCATTGACTTTTCCCAGTACGCGTCCCTCAAGAACGGAAGCTACAAGACAGCGCTGAAAGCGTACTATGCGTCGGATGCTTCCAAGAAAAGCACTTCCACGGACGGGACGAAGACCGCATCCGGGAAGGACACCAACCAGTCGCTGACACGGATCCAGACTTCCGCGAAGGAGTTGTCCGAGAGCGCGGCGACCTTACTTGCAGGAGGCAAGAAATCTGTGTTTGCCACGGAGAAGACCAAGGATTCCAGCGGCAAAGAATATGATTCCTACAAGTACGACACAGACAAGATCTACAAAGCGGTAAAGGGGTTCGTGGATTCCTACAATTCCATGATCGAGAATACGGTTTCCACTAATACCAACAATATCGCCACTGCCACTGCCGGGATGATCAACATGACCGATGAGAATAAGGGACTGCTTGCATCCATCGGGATTTCCGTCAGTGCGACAGACTACAAGCTGACCTTGGATGAGGACGACTTCAAGAAAGCGGATATGAGTACGGTCAAGGCGCTGTTCAATTCCACCGGATCTTACGGGTATCAGGTCTCCGCCAAGGCTTCCATGGTCAATTACTATGCGCAGAACGAGATCACCAAAGCCAGCAATTACAGCGGCTCCGGCAATTACAGTTATTACAATGTGAACGGCTCCATGTTCAATTCATGGACCTGAGGGAATCGGAGCAGACATCCATTCCCGGCCTTGAGGTCTCTCAACAGACGGTTTCTGAGCGGACAAATCATAAGAGCCCTGCCATCCATGCGGCGGGGCTTTTTTTATAAAAAACTCTGCCACATCGGAAAATGCAGAGAGCAGAGCAGGAAGAGCGGCCGAAAGAGAATGCGCCGGAGTCCGCATTGCGGCAGGATTTTGCTAAATATAAAGACGGATACCTGACGAAAAAGTACCTGGTGGAAGGCAGCGCAGGGGTTCCCGTGGTGTTGACCAATGCGACCAACAAGAAGATAAAAGACGCGCAGAAGCTGCAGGACGCGATGACGAGGGACTATCTGGACAAGTATCTGTCCCTTGGAAAGCAGGAACAGAAATAGAAAGAGGAATCAGGAGCAATCATGAGTCAGGGATATACACTTCTGAAACAGGAGGGACGGGCGAAACGAGGCATCTTTCATACGGTGCACGGGGATATCCAGACGCCGGTATTTATGAACGTCGGCACGGTGGCCGCCATTAAGGGCGCTGTCAGCACGGAGGATCTGAAAACCATCGGCACGCAGGTGGAGCTTTCCAACACCTATCATTTGCATGTGCGCACCGGAGATGCGCTGATCCATCAGCTTGGCGGTCTGCACGCCTTTATGAACTGGGATCGCCCGATCCTGACTGATTCCGGTGGATTTCAGGTGTTTTCCCTGACGGGGCTCCGCTCCATTAAAGAAGAAGGCGTGACGTTCCGTTCGCATATCGACGGTCATAAGATTTTCATGGGGCCGGAGGAGAGCATGCAGATCCAGTCCAATCTGGCATCTACCATTGCCATGGCCTTTGACGAATGCCCGCCGGCGCTGGCGGAACGGAGCTATGTGGAAAACAGCGTGGCACGGACGACCCGTTGGCTTTATCGCTGCAAGGACGAGATGGCACGGCTGAACCGGCAGGAGGATACCATCAACCGGGAGCAGATGCTGTTCGGGATCAATCAGGGGGCGATTTTTCCGGACATCCAGATCGACCACGCGAAACGGATCTCAGAGCTGGAGCTGGACGGCTATGCGGTGGGAGGCCTTGCCGTGGGGGAGACCCATGAGCAGATGTACTGGATCCTGGAGGAGACGGTGCCGCACCTTCCGCTGGAGAAGCCCACCTATCTGATGGGTGTCGGGACGCCGGCGAATATTCTGGAGTCGGTGGATCGTGGCATCGACTTTTTTGACTGCGTCTATCCTTCCAGAAACGGCCGTCACGGACACGTGTATACCAATCACGGGAAGAAAAATCTGTTCAATCAGAAATACGAAAAGGACCTGCGTCCCATCGATGAGGACTGCGGGTGTCCCGTCTGCAGGGCGGGATACTCCCGCGCCTATATCCGGCATCTGCTGAAAGCGAAGGAAATGCTGGGGCTGCGGTTCTGCGTGCTGCACAATCTGTATTTTTATAATCATCTCATGGAGGAGATCCGTAACGCACTGGATGCCGGGACGTTTGCGGCTTATAAAGAAGAGAAACTTGCGGCGCTTTCGGAGGAAGCCTGACCATGCCGATGAGGAAGCAGAAAGAAAAGAAACCGAAAGAACAAAAGGCTGTCCGCTTTCCCCGCCTTGTGCTGCAATCCGTTCCGGAACTTTTATGGGTACGGCTACTGACCTCGTTTCTGGTGGCGCTGCTTTTGGTCGGGGTGGAGAAACTCCTTTCCGCGCTGCTGGGCACGAAGATCACGGCGCTGACCTCCGCTAATTTAAAAAGCGCGCTGCTGAGCTGGCAGGCGCCGGTGATCCTGGTGGTCGTCCTGGCGATGGGGCTGGCCGTGATCGCTTTGGATCTTTTTGTCCAGGTGCTGATCAGCGGCGCGATCCTGCGGGGAGAGAAGGCGGGCTTCTTTTCCGCGCTAAAACAGGCCTTTTTACAGATCCGCAGTTTCTTGAATCCGGCGGGGATTTCCCTGCTGGTCTATGTGCTCTTCGGGGCGCCGCTGGTGGGGATCGGGTTTTCCGTGGAGGCGACGGAAAATTTCAAACTCCCGAATTTTATCATGAGCGTGGTGAGAAACAAGCCGTTCTTTTTGTTCCTCTATATCGCAGGCTGCGCCGCGCTGGTCATTTTCGGTATTCTCTATCTGTTCGCCATTCATGGGGTGCTGCTTTCCGGCAAGACCCCGTCAGAGGCAAAAAAATACTCCATCCATTTATTAAAGAAAAACTGGAAAAAGCTGATTGTGCAGATGGGACTCGTGTTGGTGTCGGTGTTTGCCATCCGATATGCCGTTTCCATGGTCTTGCAGAACGCCATACCGAACGCTCTGGAAGCCCAGGAGGAGCTTCTTCCGGACAATCACATGGACTATCTCTTTGCAGAGGATTTCGAAAACGGCTTTGCGGACATGACGGATGACAAGGAAGCCATCCTTCAATACCGGCTGGGGTGTTCCACGGCGGTGCTGGCGGGGAGTTTTGCGGAGAGCATGCTTTCGCTGCTGCTTTCTGCCTTTGTGATGCTGTATTTTACGAAGCTGTACCTGCAGTTTGACCATGCGGAACAGTCGGATGACAGGATGGAGTGGCTGTCACGTCAAAAAAATGCCGGCTTCATCGCGAAGCTGGTGTGTTTGATCGCGTTCACGGCAGTCATCTTATTGGCTTCCGTATTCATTGCGGTGTCGTTTGATGTGTCGATACACCGGTATCAGGTGCCGCTGGTGGCGCATCGCGGAGGCGGTGATCTGGCATCGGAGAATTCCGCGGATGGCGTAACGGAAGCCGTGCGGCATCACTGTTACGGTACGGAAACGGATATCCAGCGGACAAAAGACGGGTACTACATTATCAACCATGACGATACCTTCAAGCGGATGGCGGGCGTCAACAAAGCATCGCAGAATATGACGCTGGAAGAGATTCAGGCGCTGCGGATCCCGGATACGAGAAAAACCGGCGGCTATGTGAGGATCCCCACGCTGGAAGGGTTTTTGGACAGAGGCGCGGGCAGGATCCACTATTTCCTGGAATTGAAGGGCGCCACCGCAGACCGACAGATGGCGGATGATGTGGTACGGATCGTGAAGGAAAAAGGGCTGGAGGATCAGGTCACCATCATTTCCTTAAAATACGATCTCATCGATTATGTGGAAAGCACTTATCCGGAAATGGATACCGGCGTGCTCTTTTTCCTGGGGACAGGGAACCTTCAGAATATGAACTGCGATATGCTGATCGTGGAAGAGGGGATGGCGACGCAGGCCATGTATCAACTTGCCCATGACGCAGGCAAACGGATCGTGGTATGGACGGTGAATACCCATGATGCGCTTTATGATTTTCTGGATGACAATCTGGACGGCGTGATCACGGACAAGGTGGAGCTGGCCGAAGAGGTGGCGCAGGAGCTTGAGGAGCGGACGGAACTGCAGATCATCGAAGACCGGCTGCAGGATTTCTGGAATTAGGAGCAGTCTTAAGCTTCCCGGAGGGCGGCTGTGACGTGCATCCTTTGATGTCCGTCAGGAAGGCATAGACAAAGCCACGGAAAACGTGTAGAATAGTAAAAGTGATTTTTTCAGACTAGGGAGGAAAAAGTATGTCTATCTTAATGGCAGCCGGACAGACAACCGGCACAGCATCCGGCGGCGGTCTCATGATGATCGTCTGGATCGTGGTTCTGGTCGGGTTCATGTATTTCTTTATGATCCGTCCGCAGCAGAAGGAAACCAAAAAGAAAAACGAAATGATGAATCAGCTGGCAGTGGGCGACACCGTGCTGACCACCAGCGGGTTTTACGGCACCATCATTGACGTGAACGAGGACACGGTGATCATCGAATTCGGAAGCAACCGTAACTGCCGGATTCCGATGCAGCGTTCCGCCATCGCGGCCATCGAAAAGCCGGAGCAGGCGGTAGAAGAGAAAGCATCCAAGGACGACAAGAAGGAAACCACCGAGAAGAAAGGCTTCAGTCTGTTCGGCAAGAAGAAAGAGCAGACAGAGGATAAGAAAGAGAGCAAGTAAGAGGTAGGCGGATGAAGAAGTATTGCTTTGGCGTCGATGTCGGCGGGACGACGGTGAAGATCGGACTTCTGACGACAGCCGGGGAACTTCTGGAGAAATGGGAGATCCCCACGGACAAGCGCGAAGACGGCGGGCATATCCTGACCGATATCGCGGATGCGATTGAAAAGAAGCTGACGGAAAAGAACCTGAAAAAATCCGACGTGGAAGGCGTCGGAATCGGCGTGCCGGGAGCGGTGCTGCCGGACGGCACTGTGAACCGCTGCGTCAATCTCGGCTGGGGCGTGAAAAAAGTGGGAGAGGAGCTCTCCGGGATTCTCTCGCTCCCCGTAAGGGTCGGGAATGATGCCAATGTGGCGGCACTGGGTGAAATGTGGCAGGGCGGTGCCAAGGGACATAAGGATGTCCTGATGGTGACGCTGGGAACCGGTGTGGGCGGAGGCCTGATCATCGGCGGCAAGATCATCACAGGTTTTCACGGTGCAGGCGCGGAGATCGGACACATTGTGGTCAATAAGGACGAGGCGGAGGCCTGCAACTGCGGGAACAAAGGATGCCTGGAGCAATATGCTTCCGCAACCGGCAATGTTCGGATGACGAAAAAGCTGTTGGAAAAAGATCCTGCGGATTCGGCACTCCGGAAAGGGGAGCTGACTGCAAAAGCCATCTTTGACGCGGCGCGGGAAGGAGATGCGCTGGCGAAGCAAGCAGTGGCGGGTTACTGTGAGACTCTCGGATTCGGACTTGCCGCTGCGTGCAACACTGCAAACCCAGAGATCGTCGTCATCGGCGGAGGTGTTTCCAAAGCGGGGCAGTCGCTGGTGGATGCGGCTTATGCCGCCTTTCAAAAGTATGCGTTCCACGCATTGAAGGACACGGTGTTCACTTTGGCGACCCTCGGTAACGACGCGGGGATGTACGGATCGGCCAGGCTGATTTTGGATGAATAAGTAAGACAGTCAGGACGGCCGCAGCGCCGTCCTGTTAAATATTTTGGACAACGTAGTGTACAGCCCAGGGAGGGAATGAGATGGAATTTAAGACTGGCGTGATCGCCGGAGACGGAATCGGTCCGGAGATCGTGGCGGAAGCAAGAAAAATACTGGATCATATCGGAAAGAAGTTCGGACATACTTTTTCCTATACGGAAATACTGATGGGCGGATGCTCCATAGACGCCTGCGGAGAACCGCTGACGCAGGAGGCGATTGCGGCTGCCAAGGCGCAGGACGCGGTGCTGATGGGCTCCATCGGCGGAGATGCGAAGACCTCTCCCTGGTATCAGCTGCCCCCGGAAAAACGGCCGGAGGCAGGGCTGCTGGGGATCAGAAAGGCGCTGAATCTGTTTGCAAACTTACGTCCCGCTTATCTTTATCCGGAGCTGCGGGCGGCCTGCCCGCTGCGGGATGAGATCATCGGAGACGGCTTCGACATGCTGATCATGCGGGAGCTGACCGGCGGTCTTTATTTCGGGGCGCGAAAGACGGAGTCCGTGGAGGGGAAAACGGTGGCCACGGATACGCTGGTCTACAGTGAGGATGAGATCCGGCGGATCGCCATCAAAGGCTTTGACATCGCCAGAAAGCGCCGGAAAAAGGTGACCAGCGTGGATAAGGCCAATGTGCTGGATTCCTCCAGACTCTGGCGGAAGATCGTGGAAGAGGTGGCAAAGGACTATCCGGATGTGACCCTTTCCCATATGCTGGTGGATAACTGCGCAATGCAGCTGGTGAAGGATCCGAAGCAGTTTGATGTGATCCTGACGGAGAATATGTTTGGCGATATCCTGTCGGATGAGGCCAGCATGGTGACGGGATCCATCGGGATGCTGTCCTCCGCCAGCCTGAATGAGACGAAATTCGGACTGTATGAACCCAGCGGCGGTTCCGCGCCGGACATCGCGGGCAAAGGCATTGCAAACCCCATCGCGACGATCCTCTCCGCGGCGATGATGCTGCGGTACAGTTTTGATCTGGACAAGGAAGCGGATGCGGTGGAACAGGCCGTCAAGAAGGTATTACAGGACGGCTACCGGACCATCGATATCCTCCCGCAAAAAGGAGAGGACGCCACGGGGATCAAGCAGGTGGGCACCGCGGAAATGGGTGACGCCATCGCCGAGAGAATCTGAGAGTGATTAAAAGGAAAGGAGCCAGAAAGAATGAGCAGTGAGAATATGAAATCCGGCATGCAGCAGGCACCGGCCAGAAGCCTTTTGAACGCGCTGGGCTTTACGCAGGAGGAGATCAAAAAGCCTATGGTGGGCATTGTCAGTTCCTTCAACGAGATCGTGCCGGGACATATGAATATTGATAAGATCGTGGACGCCGTGAAGCTCGGCGTCGCGGAAGCAGGCGGGATGCCCGTGGTTTTTCCGGCCATCGCAGTTTGCGACGGGATCGCCATGGGACATATCGGCATGAAGTATTCCCTTGTGACCAGGGATCTGATCGCGGACTCCACGGAATGCATGGCCATCGCCCATCAGTTTGATGCGCTGGTCATGGTGCCGAACTGTGATAAAAATGTACCGGGACTTTTGATGGCGGCTGCCAGGGTGAATGTACCGACGGTGTTCGTCTCCGGCGGACCGATGCTGGCAGGGCATGTCCGGGGGAAAAAGCGCAGCCTTTCTTCCATGTTTGAAGCGGTGGGATCCTACGCTGCGGGAACCATGACCGAGGAGGATGTGCTGGATTATGAAACCCATGTCTGTCCCACCTGCGGGTCCTGCTCCGGGATGTACACGGCCAATTCCATGAACTGTCTGACGGAGGCGCTCGGCATGGGGCTTTCCGGCAACGGGACGATCCCTGCGGTGTATTCGGACCGGCTGCGGCTGGCGAAGCACGCAGGCATGGCAGTGATGGAACTGTTGAAAAAGAATATCCGTCCCCGGGATATCATGACGAAGAAAGCGATCCTGAATGCGCTGACGGTGGATATGGCGCTGGGGTGCTCCACCAATTCCATGCTGCACCTTCCGGCCATCGCCCACGAGGTCGGGTTTGATTTTGATATCAGCTTCGCGAATCCCATCAGTGAAAAGACCCCGAACCTGTGCCACCTGGCGCCGGCGGGTCCGACCTATATGGAAGACCTGAACGAAGCGGGCGGCGTCTATGCGGTGATGAAGGAGCTTGATGATATCGGGCTCATCAATAAAGACTGCATGACGGTGACGGGCAAAACCATCGGAGAGAACATTGCAAACGCGGTCAATAAGAATCCGGAAGTGATCCGGCCTGTGGACAATCCCTACAGCAAGACGGGGGGGCTGGCCGTGCTGAAGGGCAATCTGGCGCCGGACGGCTCTGTGGTCAAACGTTCCGCTGTGGTGCCGGAGATGATGGCCCATGAAGGACCGGCCCGGGTCTTTGACCGTGAGGAAGACGCCATCGAAGCCATCAAGGGCGGAAAAATCAAAGAGGGAGACGTGGTGGTCATCCGCTACGAAGGGCCGAAGGGCGGACCCGGCATGCGGGAGATGTTAAACCCCACCTCTGCCATAGCGGGCATGGGGCTGGGCAGTACCGTTGCGCTGATTACGGACGGCCGGTTTTCCGGCGCTTCCCGCGGCGCCTCCATCGGACACGTTTCGCCGGAAGCGGCGCTGGGCGGTCCCATCGCCCTTGTGGAAGAAGGCGACATCATCGCCATCGATATTCCGAACATGACGTTAAACCTGAAGGTCAGCGACGAAGAGCTGGCTGCGCGGAAAGCAAACTGGAAACCGCGGGAGCCGAAGGTGACGACAGGATATCTTGCGCGTTACGCATCCATGGTGACCAGCGGGAATCGCGGCGCGATATTGGAGATTTAGGAGAGAGAGTTTTATGCAATTAACCGGAGCGCAGATCGTGATCGAATGCCTGAAAGAGCAGGGCGTGGATACCGTGTTCGGCTATCCCGGCGGTGCGATCTTAAATGTCTATGATGAACTGTATCTGCACAGAGAGGAGATCACACACGTTCTCACAAGCCACGAGCAGGGTGCGTCCCATGCGGCAGACGGCTACGCGAGGACGACGGGAAAGGTGGGAGTCTGCTTTGCCACCAGCGGACCCGGCGCGACGAATCTGGTGACCGGCATCGCAACCGCGTATATGGATTCCGTGCCCCTGGTGGCCATCACCTGTAATGTCACCCTTCCGCTGCTGGGCAAGGACAGTTTTCAGGAGGTGGACATCGCCGGCATCACGACGCCCATTACCAAGCACAACTTTATCGTGAAGGACGTGAAGCACCTCGCGGAGACCATCCGCAGAGCCTTCCGGATCGCAAGACGGGGTCGTCCCGGTCCTGTGCTGGTGGACATCCCGAAGGACGTGACTGCAAACAAGACCGAGTACAAAGCAGTGACACCGGATCCCGTGCCGCCTCTTACGGATCAGATCACGGAGGCGGATCTGGACAAGGCCGTCGCCATGATCCAGAAGGCGAAAAAGCCGGTGATCTTTGTGGGCGGCGGCGCGATCATCTCCGAGGCATCGGAGGAGCTGGACCGATTTGTATCCCTGGTGAAAGCACCGGTCTGCGACTCTCTGATGGGGAAGGGCGCCTATGACGGGACGAAGCCAAACTACACAGGCATGCTGGGCATGCACGGCTGCAAAGCCAGCAACCTCGCGGTTTCGGAATGCGATCTTCTGATCGCGCTTGGCACCCGGTTTTCCGACCGCGTGCTGGGCAATCCCAAGACCTTTGCCCATCAGGCGAAGATTTTGCAGTTTGATGTGGATCCCGTCGAGATCAATAAAAATCTGACCGTGGATGCGTTTGTGATGGGAGATCTGAAGGAGACCCTAAAAGCCGTCAATGAAAAGCTTTCCCATAAATCCATCCCGAGTCACGAAGAGTGGATGGCCCACATCGCGGACTATCAGAAGCAGTATCCCCTGACCTACAACCATGAGGGGCTTTCCGGTCCCTACATCGTGGAAAAGATTTATGAGATGACCGGCGGTAAAGCGCGGATCGTCACAGAAGTGGGACAGCATCAGATGTGGGCGGCGCAGTATTATAAGTATCGGCAGCCCCGACATTTTCTGACCTCCGGCGGTCTCGGCACCATGGGCTACGGCCTGGGCGCGGCCATCGGGGCGCAGATCGCAGATCCAAAGACTCAGGTCGTGAACATTGCCGGCGACGGGTGTTTCCGCATGAATCTGAATGAGCTGGCCACAGCCTCCCGCAACCACCTGCCGCTGATCGAAGTGATCATCAATAACCACGTGCTGGGTATGGTGCGGCAGTGGCAGACGGCATTTTATCAGAAGCATTATTCCGCGACGGTGCTGGATGACGGCGTGGATTATGTCAAGGTGGCGGAGGCGCTGGGCGCGAAAGGATTCCGCGCCACCTCGCAGGCGGAGTTTGACGAGGCATTTGCAAAGGCACTTGCGGAAAAGGCTCCGGTTGTGCTAGATTGTATCATAGATTGCGACGACAAGGTGCTTCCGATGGTAGCACCGGGCGCAGACATCAGCGATTTTCTGGAATAACAGAGGAGGAGTGAGAGAATGAGCAGAGTGTACAATTTTTCCGCAGGACCGGCAGTGCTGCCGGAAGAGGTGCTGAAAGAAGCAGCCGATGAGATGCTGGATTACAAAGGCTGTGGCATGTCCGTGATGGAGATGAGCCATCGTTCCAAGGTCTATGATGAGATCATCAAAGAGGCGGAGCAGGATCTTCGGGATCTCCTTTCCATTCCGGACAACTATAAGGTGCTGTTTTTGCAGGGCGGTGCGTCTCAGCAGTTTGCGGCGGTGCCCATGAACCTGATGAAAAACAAGAAAGCCGGCTACATCCTGACCGGCCAGTGGGCGAAGAAAGCTTTTGCGGAGGCGAAGCTTTACGGTGAAGCAGTAGAGCTGGCAAGCTCTGCGGACAAGACCTTTTCCTATATTCCGGATTGTTCGGATCTGCCCATCACAGACGACATGGACTATGTCTATATCTGTGAGAACAACACGATCTACGGCACGAAGTACAAGACCCTGCCCAATACCAAGGGGCGTCTCCTTGTTTCCGACGTGTCCTCCTGTTTCCTGTCGGAGCCGATGGATGTGACGAAATACGGTGTCGTCTACGGCGGCGTACAGAAGAACGTGGGGCCGGCCGGCGTGGTGATCGATATCATCAGAGAGGATCTGATCACGGATGAGGTGCTTCCGGGCACGCCCACCATGCTGAAATGGAAGACCCAGAGCGACAACGATTCCCTTTACAATACCCCTCCCTGCTACGGGATCTATATCTGCGGCAAGGTATTCAAGTGGATCAGGAAAAACGGCGGTCTCGCCGGCATGAAGCAGCGCAACGAGGAGAAGGCAAAGGTTCTCTATGATTTCCTTGACAGCAGCAAGCTGTTCAAAGGAACCGTCGTCAAAGAAGACCGGTCGCTGATGAATGTGCCCTTTGTGACGGGCAATGAGGAACTGGATAAGAAATTTGTGGCGTCTGCGACGGAGAAGGGCTTTGTGAATCTGAAAGGACACCGGACGGTGGGCGGCATGAGAGCCAGCATCTATAATGCGATGCCGAAGGAAGGCGTGGAGAAGCTGGTGGAATTCATGAGTGATTTTGAGAAACAGAACGGTTAGGAGGACAGAAAGGATCATGATCAAATATGTAACCTTAAATCCGATCAGCAAGACCGGTACAGACAATTTTTCCGCGCAGTATGAGCTCGTTCCGGAGCTTGCCGATGCGGACATCGCGCTGGTGCGCAGCGCAGCCATGCATGAACTGGAGCTGCCGCAGCAGCTGCTGGCAGTGGCGAGAGCCGGCGCCGGCGTCAATAACATTCCGCTGGAAAAATGCGCAGAGCAGGGCATTGTGGTCTTCAATACACCGGGCGCCAACGCCAATGGCGTGAAGGAACTGGTGCTGGCAGGGATGCTGCTGGCGGCCAGAGACATCAGCGGCGGCGTGGCATGGGCGCAGGAGAATAAAGACGACCCGGATATCGCGAAAACCGCGGAGAAGCAGAAGAAGGCCTTTGCGGGCACGGAGATCGCCGGCAAAAAGCTGGGCGTGATCGGACTGGGTGCCATCGGCGTCAGGGTCGCAAACGCCGCTTCCGATCTGGATATGGACGTGTACGGATACGATCCTTACATCTCGGTGCGGGCGGCATGGAGCCTTTCCCAGCGGGTGCATCATGTGACGGCCATCGAAGAGATCTGCCGGGAATGTGATTACATCACGATCCATGTGCCGCTGATGGAGTCGACGAAGAAGATGATCTCCAGAGAGTGCATCGCACTGATGAAGCCCACGGCAGTGGTTTTGAACTATGCGAGGGATCTGCTGGTAGATGAGGAAGCCATCGTGGAAGCGCTGGCCGCCGGGAAGCTGCACCGTTATATGACGGATTTTGCCAATCCCACCACCATCGGAAAACCAGGCGTCATCACCACACCGCATCTGGGGGCCTCCACAGAGGAGTCCGAGGACAACTGCGCAGCCATGGCAGTCAGAGAATTGCGGGACTTTGTGGAAAACGGCAATATCGTGAACTCCGTAAACTACCCGGATGTCTCCATGGGCGGGTGCGAAACCGCGGAGCGGATCGTGCTGCTGCATAAAAACATCGCGGGCGCCATCAGTAAGTTTTCCACGCTGTTCGGCGACGCGGGCATCAACATCGCCAACATGATGAACAAGGGCAAGGGCGACTACGCCGTGACCCTGATTGACAATGACAGCAAGGCGCCGGAAGATGTCATCAAAGCCCTTTCGGAACTGGATTTTGTACGCAGGGTCAGGACGATCTAAGCATAAGTAAAGGAGTCGGATAAACATATGGCAGTGATCAAACCATTTTGCTGTATCAGACCGGTGGAAACAAAGGCAGCGCGAATCGCCGCGCTGCCTTACGATGTTTATAACCGGGCAGAAGCAAAAGAAATCGTAGCAGAAAATCCGGATTCATTTTTGTCCATCGACCGGGCGGAAACGTCCTTTCCGGACAGTGTGGACACCTATGCACCGGAGGTTTATGAGAAAGCGAAGGAATTGTTTTGGAAGAGGGTCGAAGACGGGGATTTTATCCGTGAGGAGAAACCTTCTTACTACATTTACGAGCTCACCATGGGGAACCGCACCCAGACCGGGATCGTGGCGGCAGCCTCCATTGATGATTACCTGAACGGCGTGATCAAAAAGCATGAGAACACCCGGGCGGAAAAGGAGGAAGACCGGATCCGCCATGTGGACACCATCGGCGCCCAGACCGGCCCGATCTTTCTGGCGTACCGCAAGAATGACGCCATCGAAAAAGTTGTTGCGAAAACCAAGGAAGGTGCGCCCCTTTATGATTTCACCTCGGAGGACGGCGTGCGCCACCGGGTGTTTGTGATTTCCAGCGATACGGAGATCGACATCCTGCGGTGTTCCTTTGCCGGGATCGATCAGATCTATATCGCGGACGGCCATCATCGCGCAGCCTCCGCCGTGAAGGTCGGTTTAAAAAGACGGGAAGCGCATCCGGGCTATGACGGGACGGAGGAATTCAATTTCTTTTTGTCCGTGCTGTTTCCGGACAGTGAGCTTGCCATCATGGATTACAATCGTGTGGTGAAGGACTTAAACGGACTGTCCGTGCTGGATTTTCTGGCAGAGGTGGAGAAGCGGTTTGAGGTGGGTGAAGTATCCGCAGTGCCCATCCATCCGACGCAGAAAGGGCAATTTTCCATGTTTCTGGACGGGATCTGGTATCCTTGCAGAATCCGCCCGGAGGATCAGTCAAAGGATCCGGTGGAGGGGCTGGACGTCTCCCTCCTGCAAAAGCTGCTGCTGTCGCCGGTGCTTGGGATCGGGGATCCGAAGACCGACAAACGGATCGACTTTGTGGGCGGCATCCGCGGGTTGACGGAGCTGGAGCATCGTGTTCATACGGATTGCGCCGTGGCATTCGCCATGTATCCCACCACCATTGAAGAACTGTTTGCGGTGGCGGATGCGGGGCTTTTGATGCCGCCGAAGTCCACCTGGTTTGAACCGAAACTCAGAAGCGGTTTGTTTTTTCACGAAATCTGATGAAAGCATTGGTCGCGGCGGCAAGTGACCGCGGCAGGTAGGAAGCTTGGATAATATCGATATTGAATTCAGCACCGAAACCGTGCTGGATAATCTGACAGAACTGAAAAATACCGACCCCTCCATTGTGCAGGAATTTCTGAAGGAGTTCGGGCGCAGCGCCCTTTCCTTCGGGGTGCAGCTGGTGATCGCGGTTGTGATCTTTTTTGTGGGCGGGCGGGTGATCGCGCTGATCCGCAGGATCGTCCGTAAGACCCTGGAACGGAGGGACGCGGATCCGGGTGTCCGGCAGTTTCTGGACTCCCTGATCAAAGCGATCTGTTATGTGCTGCTGGTATTTTTGATCCTGGCGCTGTTTGGCGTGACAACGGCCTCCATTGTCGCGATCCTGGGCTCCGCGGGGCTGGCAGTGGGCCTGGCGCTGCAGGGAAGCCTTTCGAATCTGGCGGGCGGCGTGCTGATTCTTTTGTTAAAGCCGTTTCGCGTGGGCGATTATATCATGGAGGACACCCATAAAAACGAAGGCGTGGTGGAAGAGATCACGATCTTTTACACCAGCCTAAGGACCATTGACAACCGGACGGTGGTGATCCCCAACGGGGATCTGGCCAATACCAGCGTGGAGAACTTTACGAAATCCCCGGAACGGAAACTGGTATATACCGTGGGCATCGCCTATGACGCGGACTTAAAGAAAGCGAAGGAGATCCTGACGGAGGTCCTGGAGCAAACCGAAAACCGGGACAAGGAGCGGGAGATCATGGTCTATGTGGACTCTCTCGGCGACTCCTCGGTGAACCTCGGATTTCGGATCTGGCTGCCGACGGAGCAGTACTGGCTGATGCGCTGGGACATCATCGAGCGCATCAAGCTGGCCTTTGACGCAAACGGAATCGAGATCCCGTATCAGAAGATCGATATTGCCATGAAGATGAAGGAGCTCCTGCCGGATCGCATGCCGGAGGAACCAAAAAAGGAGGATGCGCATTGAAGCTGAAACACATTCCAGAACCCTATGAACTGATCGAAGACCATCCGCTGCCGGATCTGAAATCGGACGGCTGTCTCCTGCGTCATAAAAAGAGCGGCGCGCGCATTTCCGTGCTCTCTAACGAGGATGAGAACAAGGTCTTTTTTATCGCGTTTCGCACCCCGGCGCCGGACAGCACGGGCGTCCCGCATATCATCGAACATTCTGTGCTCTGCGGGTCTGACAAATTTCCGGTGAAGGATCCCTTTGTGGAGCTGGTGAAGGGGTCGCTGAATACGTTTTTGAACGCCATCACCTATCCGGACAAGACGGTTTATCCGGTGGCATCGGAAAATGACCAGGATTTCAAAAACCTCTGCGACGTCTATATGGATGCGGTGCTGCATCCGAATATTTACCACCACAAGGAGATTTTTCAGCAGGAAGGCTGGCATTATGAGCTGAACGATCCGGAGGGGGAGCTGACCATCAACGGCGTGGTCTATAACGAAATGAAGGGCGCCTTTTCCTCCGCGGAGGATGTGGTGGACCGGCTGATCTTAAACACCCTCCATCCGGACACCAATTACGGCTTTGAATCCGGCGGCGATCCGGTGGACATCCCGAAGCTGACCTATGAGGGTTTCCAGAAATTTCATCAGCGGCTGTATCATCCCAGTAATTCGTACATCTATCTTTACGGAAATATGGATGTGGAAGAGCGGCTGCACTGGCTGGATCAGGAATACCTCTCCGCTTACGATGCCATCAATCCGGATTCCGAGATCCGTCTGCAGACACCCTTTACGGAGCGAAAAGAAATCGTCTCCCAATACAACCTTGCCAGCACGGAGGAGGAAAAGGACAATACCTATCTGACGCTGAACTATTCTGTGGGAGATGTGCTGGATCTAAAGCTCACCACGGCATTTGATATTCTGGATTATGCGCTGCTGTCACGCCCCGGCGCACCCTTAAAGCAGGCGCTTCTGGACGCGGGAATCGGCAAGGACATCATCGGCGGGTTCGATTCCGGGATCCGGCAGCCCATGTTTTCCGTGGTGGCAAAATACGCCAATGAGTCGGACAAGGAACGGTTCCTCTCCGTGATCAAAGAGACCCTGCAAAGCGAGGTCAAAAAAGGGCTCCCGAAAAAGACCATTGAGGCGGCCATCAACAGCAGCGAATTCCGTTTCCGGGAAGCGGATTTCGGCAGCTATCCCAAGGGCCTGATCTACGGTCTGGATGTGCTGGGCTCCTGGATCTATGACGAGAAGAAGCCGTTTCTGAATCTGGAGGTGCTGCCGGTGTATGCCGCCCTTCGGAAAGAGATCGGCACAGGGTATTTTGAAGGACTGATCCAGACCTATTTATTGGACAATGCGTTTTCCACGGTGGTGATCGTGAAGCCGGAGAAGGGACTTTCCGACCGGCAGGAGGCAGCGCTTGCCAAGGAACTTGCCGCCTATAAGGACAGCTTAAGTGACGCGGAAAAGCAGAAGCTGGTGGAGGATACGGCACACCTGAAGCAGTATCAGGAGGAACCTTCCCCGGAGGAGGATCTGCAGAAACTGCCCATGCTGAAACGATCGGATATCGGCACGAAGATCCGCCCGCTCCAGAATCAGGAGGTCGTGATCGGCGGACAAAAAGGGCTGCTGCATGAAATGTTTACCAATGGGATTCTCTATCTGAATTTCCTGTTTGACATCACGGATCTGACGGCGGAAGAACTTTCCTGTCTCGGGATTCTCCGGTCTGTGCTGGGGTATATGGACACGAAGCATTTTTCCTATGCGGAGCTGTCCGATGAGATCAATCTGTACACCGGCGGCATCGGAATGGCGGTGCAGTCCTATACGGGCACGAAGGATCTGAAGACCCGGTATTATCTGGAAGTGCATGCCAAATCACTTTATGCGAATGTTTCCGATACCGTGCGGCTGCTCAGCGAGATGATCTTTGAGACGGACTGCTCTGATCAAAAGCGGCTGTATGAGATCATCGCGGAGCAAAAGAGCCGGCTGCAGATGTCTTTGTCCGCAGCGGGGCATGCCACGGCGTCCAACCGGGCAATGTCCTACTTCTCCCGCACCGCGGCGCTGCGGGATCTGACCGCCGGGATTTCCTTTTACCGCCTGGTGGACCGGATCGAAAAGGACTTTGCAAAGGAAGGACCGGCGCTTACCGGAAAGCTGGAGGCGCTCCTGAAAAAAGTGTTCTTAAAGAACCGCATGCTGATCAGCATCACCGCAGATCAGGAGGGCTATCAGACCGCAGCGAAAGAACTGCCGGCATTTCTGGAGCGGCTTGCAGAGGGTGCTGTCGGTGCGGATCAGACGATCCCGCTGGAAAAGAAAAACGAGGGATTTACGGATGCCTCTCAGGTGCAATATGTGTCCAGAGCGGGGAATTTCCAGAAAAAGGGTCTGCCTTATAACGGGAGACTGCGGATTTTGAAAACGATCTTAAGTTATGATTACCTGTGGCTGAATGTCCGCATGAAGGGCGGCGCGTATGGCTGTATGAGCGGTTTTTTAAGAAACGGAGACACCTACTTCGCCTCCTACCGTGATCCGAAGCTGGCAGAGACGAATACGGTATTTGAAGGGATTCCAGCGTATGTCCGGGGATTTGACGCCTCCGACCGCGATATGACCAAGTATATCATCGGCACCATCAGCGATATGGATACCCCGATGAACCCTGATGCGAAGGGGGCCCGGAGTACCGCGGCTTATCTCACCGGGCTCACCGAGGCGCTGCTGCAGAAGGAACGGGATGAGGTACTTTCTACGGAGACCGCGGATATCCGCGCATTGGAGCCGTATATCACTGCCGTGCTTTCCGACGGGTGTCTGTGCGCCATCGGCAACGAGGCGGTAATCGGAGAGGAAAAGACCCTCTTTGACCGGAAAGAGAGCCTGTTATGACAGCAGACAAGAAACTCCGATCCGGTTTTGTCGCCTTGGTCGGCAGACCCAACGTCGGGAAATCCACCCTCATGAACCGGCTGATCGGACAGAAGATCGCCATCACAAGCAAAAAACCCCAGACCACCAGAAACCGGATCCTGACCGTGTATACGGATCCGGATCGGGGTCAGATCGTGTTTCTCGATACGCCGGGGATTCATAAGGCGAAAAACAAGCTGGGGGAATTCATGATGAACCGCGCGGAGCAGGGCTTCGGGGAGGCGGATGTGATCCTTTGGCTGGTGGAGCCGTCGGAGCAGATCGGTGCGGGAGACCAGCATATCGCGGAACGCCTGATGGAAACCGGGACGCCTGTGATCCTGGTGGTCAATAAAATGGACACCTGCAAGAACCCCAACGAAGTGCTCTCGGTGATCGACAGCTACCGGAAAGCGTATGATTTTTTTGCGGAGATCGTGCCGGTGTCGGCGCTGCGGGGAGACAATGAGTCGGAGCTTTTGGACACGCTGTTTTCCCATCTGCCGGAAGGGCCGATGTACTATGATGAGGATACCGTGACGGATCAGCCGGAGCGGGCCATCGTCGCGGAGCTGATCCGGGAGAAGGCGCTGCATGCGCTTTCCGACGAGATCCCCCATGGGATCGCGGTAACCGTCGAGTCCATGAAGGAACGGGAAAAGACCGCCGGGAAAAAGCAGGCCGGGCAGCCGGAAACGTTGATGGATATTGAGGCGGTGCTGATCTGTGAGAAGGATTCCCATAAGGGGATCATCATCGGGAAGGGCGGCGCCATGATCAAAAAGATCGGGACCAATGCCCGGTATGAGATTGAGCGGCTTTTGAACTGCCATGTGAATCTGACGCTGCGGGTGAAGGTGAAAAAAGACTGGCGCGACAGTGATGTGCAGCTGCGGAATTTCGGCTATACGGCACAGGAATAGACGGATATAAACCATGAATGAGAACGATCTCACTTTGACCGGCATCGTGCTGTCCGCCATGCCCATCGGTGAAAATGATAAACGATTATCGCTGCTCACAAGGGAGCGCGGCAAGATCAGCGCTTTCGCCCGCGGCGCGAGGCGGCCGAACAGTCCGCTTCTTGCGTCCACCGAGCCCTTTGCCTTCGGCACCTTTCACGCCTTTGAAGGGCGCAGCTCCTACAGTGTGAACAAAACGGAGATCTCGGAGTATTTCCGGGAGATCGCATCTGACCCGGACGCGGCCTGGCTGGGCTTTTATTTTCTGGAGTTTGCGGACTTTTTTTCTTTTGAGAACCTGGAAGCAGGCGAAACGGTCGCACTGCTTTTTTATTCTCTGAAAGCACTGCTGTCGGAGGCGTTTGAGAACGAACTGGTGCGCAGGATTTTTGAACTCAAAATGCTTGTGATCAACGGGGAATATCCGGATCCCGCCCGCTGCAAGCTTTCGCAGTCGGCGGATTATGCGATGCGCTTTATCATCACAACGCCGGTCAGGGAGTTGTATCGGTTTTCCGTGACGGAGGAAGTGCGAAAAGAACTGGCGGATCTCATCGACCGTTTTCTCCGGGCAAACGTCAGCCACGAGTTCCGTTCGCTTGCGGTGTTACGGAGACTGTGATATAGTGAACGGGATCCATTCGCTCAGAAATTGTGAAGGAGTTTTTTAAGAGCAGATCGAGATGAAAAAACACTTTGGAATGATGAAAAAACCATATCGTCTGACACTGCTTGCAGCGGCCGGCATGCTTTTACTCGCCGGGTGCGGATCCTATGATGCCGATGAGAATACGCTTTTTATCAAGCGGAACGGCGAGATCTATGAGACAAATGTCCAGACCTACGAAGGGGATCAGTACAGCGCAGACGAGCTGCAGGCCTTTATCGATGAGGAGATCGGCGCTTATGACGGCGAGGGAAGCGTGAAGGTGGAGAAGTTCGAAATGGAGGGGCCGACGGCCACGCTGACCACAAAGTACTCGGACGGCAAGACCTATGCCGACTTCAACAAGCGCGCCTTTTTCAACGGGAAGGTGGTGCTGGCGCAGGCGGACGGTTTTAATTTCAACGCGCCCTTCTTCGAACGGAACGAGAAGGCCTCCGGTGATACGGAAGCGGGAGGTACAGCGGTGCCGCGGGATCAGGTGATCGACAACCCGAATCTGTCGGTGGTGATCCTGAGTGAAAACACCATCGTTTCCGTCCCGGGCAAGATCCTTTACTATTCGGAGCATGTGACGCCGCAGGACAAGCATACGGCGAAGGTGGAAGGCTACGGCGCGGACGGCGTGGCTGCCGGGCCGGCCTATATTATCTATCAATAGGGTGCGACAGCCCTGTTGATCGTTTATGATGAGAGGAGTCAGGATACTTATGGAAAAAACAATGGAGAAAATCGTCAATCTGGCAAAGGGCAGAGGGTTTGTCTATCCGGGATCGGAGATCTATGGCGGTCTTGCCAATACCTGGGATTACGGCAATCTCGGCGTGGAACTGAAAAATAATGTCAAGAAGGCATGGTGGAAAAAGTTTGTACAGGAGAATCCCTATAATGTGGGCGTGGACTGTGCGATCCTCATGAACCCGCAGACCTGGGTGGCCTCCGGACATCTGGGCGGCTTTTCCGACCCGCTGATGGACTGCAAGGAATGTAAAGAGCGTTTCCGCGCGGATCAGCTGATCGAGGGATTTGCGAAGGAAAAAGGGGAGACGTTAGAGTCCTCCGTGGACGGCTGGACCCAGGAGCAGATGCTGGATTACATCGAGAAGAATCAGGTGCCCTGTCCGAAATGCGGCAAGCACAATTTTACCGATATCCGCCAGTTTAATCTGATGTTCAAGACGTTCCAGGGCGTGACCGAGGACGCAAAGAATACGGTGTATCTGCGTCCAGAGACCGCACAGGGGATTTTTGTGAACTTCAAAAACGTGCAGCGTACCAGCCGGAAAAAGATTCCTTTCGGCATCGCGCAGGTCGGAAAGTCCTTCCGGAATGAGATTACTCCCGGGAACTTTACCTTCCGTACCAGAGAGTTTGAGCAGATGGAACTGGAGTTCTTCTGTGAGCCGGGGACGGATGATGAATGGTTTACTTACTGGAGAGGCTTCTGCCGCGACTGGCTGATTTCTCTGGGCATGAAGGAAGAGGAGATGCGTCTCCGGGATCATGATCCGGCAGAGCTGGCATTTTATTCGAGACACACGACGGATATTGAGTTCCTGTTCCCGTTTGGCTGGGGCGAGCTCTGGGGCATCGCGGACCGGACAGATTATGACCTCGGCCGGCATCAGGAGACCTCCGGCGAGGATCTGACCTACTTTGACGACACGAAGAATGAGCGTTACCTGCCCTATGTCATTGAGCCGTCACTGGGCGCGGACCGCGTGGTGCTGGCGTTCCTTTGCGCGGCTTACGATGAGGAAAACATCGGCACCGAGGAAGCACCCGACATGCGGACGGTTCTTCATTTCCATCCGGCTCTGGCGCCGGTGAAGATCGGGGTGCTGCCGCTGAGTAAAAAACTGAATGAAGGCGCGGAGAAAGTCTTTGCGGAACTTTCCAAACATTGGTACTGCGAATTTGATGACAGAGGCAATATCGGAAAGCGCTATCGCAGACAGGACGAGATCGGCACGCCGTTCTGCGTGACCTATGATTTTGATTCCGAGACGGACAACGCCGTCACCGTACGTGACCGTGACACCATGGCCCAAGAGCGCGTCGCGATCGCGGATCTCAAGGCTTACTTCGAGGAAAAACTGGCGTTTTAAGGCGCGTGAGAAGACGCCGTAACCGAACGGTTTTCCTTGAAAAAAAGAGGGTATTTTGGTACAATCAAAGACGGACTAACTATTTCAAATTCTAATGTTAGGAGGAAGAAAACAGATGGCAAAAAAATGGGTCTACATGTTCAGCGAAGGCGACATGAGCATGAGGAATCTCCTTGGCGGAAAGGGCGCAAACCTTGCCGAGATGACGGATATCGGACTGCCGGTGCCGCAGGGATTCACCATCACCACAGAGGCTTGTACCCAGTACTATGAGGACGGCCGCAAGATTAATGACGAGATTATGGCGCAGGCGATGGAAGGCGTGCGTAAGATGGAGGAGATCAACGGCAAGAAATTCGGGGATCTGAACAATCCGCTGCTGGTTTCCGTGCGTTCCGGTGCGAGAGCTTCCATGCCGGGTATGATGGACACGATCTTAAACCTCGGACTGAATGACGAAGTGGTTGCTGCGATGATCAAGGGCAATCCGGATCCGGCGTTTGAGCGTTTTGTCTATGACTCCTATCGCCGTTTCATCCAGATGTTTTCCGACGTCGTCATGGAGGTCGGCAAGAAATATTTCGAGCAGCTCATCGACAAGATGAAAGAGAAGAAGGGCGTCAAGTTTGACGTGGATCTGACAGCTGCCGATCTGAAGGAGCTTGCGAACCAGTTCAAGAAAGAATACAAGAAACAGCTTGGCTCCGATTTCCCGTCCGATCCGGTGGAGCAGTTAAAGCTTGCCATCGAGGCGGTGTTCCGTTCCTGGGACAACCCGCGTGCCAATGTTTACCGTCGTGACAACGACATCCCCTATTCCTGGGGAACCGCCGTCAATGTCATGCCCATGGTATTCGGTAACCTGAATAATGAATCCGGCACGGGCGTGGCGTTTACCCGCGATCCCGCAACGGGTGAGAGAAAGCTCATGGGTGAGTTCCTGAAGAATGCACAGGGCGAAGACGTGGTGGCAGGTGTCCGTACGCCGATGCCGATTGCGCAGATGGAGCAGGAATTCCCGGAGGCTTATGAGGAGTTCATCAAAGTCTGCGAGACGCTGGAAAATCACTATCATGATATGCAGGATATGGAGTTCACAGTGGAGAACAAGAAGCTGTACATGCTGCAGTGCCGTAACGGCAAGCGCACCGCGCAGGCAGCATTGAAGATCGCTTGTGATCTGGTGGACGAAGGACATAAGACCGAAGAAGAAGCAGTGGCTATGATCGATCCGAGAAACCTGGATACGCTGCTTCACCCGCAGTTTGATGCGGCTGCTTTGAAGAAAGCAACCCCGATCGGAAAGGGCCTTGGCGCTTCTCCCGGTGCTGCTTGCGGTAAGATCGTTTTCACGGCAGATGATGCTGTGGAATGGAAAGCAAAAGGTGAGAAAGTCATCCTCGTTCGTCTGGAGACCTCTCCGGAGGATATCACCGGTATGAAGAGCGCAGAGGGTATCCTGACCGTCCGCGGTGGTATGACGAGCCACGCAGCGGTCGTTGCCCGCGGTATGGGCGAGTGCTGTGTATCCGGCTGCGGCGACATCGTGATGAACGAAGCAAAGAAGAAATTCACCCTTGGCGGGAAAGAATTCCACGAGGGAGATCCCATCAGTATCGACGGTACGACCGGTAATATCTATGACGGCATCATCAAAACCGTGGATGCAAAGATCGCAGGCGAGTTCGGCCGTATCATGGGCTGGGCGGATCAGGCAAGAAGACTGAAGGTTCGTACCAATGCAGATACGCCGGCAGATGCAAAGAAAGCAAGAGAGCTTGGTGCAGAGGGTATCGGTCTTTGCCGTACGGAGCATATGTTCTTTGATGAGGACAGGATCGAAGCATTCCGTGAGATGATCTGCGCAGATAATGCAGAGGCGCGTGAGGCAGCTCTTGACAAGATCCTGCCGTATCAGCAGAGCGATTTCGAACAGCTCTTTGAAGCACTGGAAGGCAACCCGGTGACGATCCGCTTCCTGGATCCGCCGCTTCATGAGTTTGTACCGCATGAGGATGCAGAGCAGAAGAAGCTTGCAAAAGCGCTTGGCAAGACCCATGCAGAGATCAAGGCGATCGTAGAGAGCCTGAAAGAGTTCAACCCGATGATGGGCCATCGTGGATGCCGTTTGGCAGTCACCTATCCGGAGATCGCAAAGATGCAGACCGCAGCCGTGATCCGGGCAGCCATCAAGGTACAGAAGAAGCACAAAGACTGGAACGTCGTTCCGGAGATCATGATCCCGCTGGTTGGCGAAGTGAAAGAGCTGAAGTTCGTGAAGGACGTCGTGATCGAGACCGCAGATGCGGAGATCAAGAAAGCAAAGACGGATCTGAAGTACGAAGTCGGTACGATGATCGAGATCCCGCGTGCAGCGCTGACTGCCGACGAGATCGCAAAAGAAGCAGACTTCTTCTGCTTCGGTACGAACGACCTGACGCAGATGACATTCTGTTTCTCGCGTGATGATGCAGGCAAGTTCCTTGGTGCTTACTATGACACCAAGATCCTGGAGAACGATCCGTTTGCAAAGCTTGACCGCAACGGCGTCGGCAAGCTGATGGATATGGCGATCAAGCTTGGCAAGCCGGTGAATCCTAGCCTCCACATCGGTATCTGCGGCGAGCACGGAGGAGATCCTTCTTCCGTAGAGTTCTGCCACCAGATCGGTCTGGATTATGTATCCTGCTCACCGTTCCGTGTGCCGGTTGCAAGACTTGCGGCAGCACAGGCGGCGATCGCAGAGAAAGCAGCGAAATCGGAAAGGAAGAGCATTATGGACGAGGAAACGAAAGAGAAGATCAAAGATGCAGCAGGAAAAGCAGCTGAGAAGGCAACGGAGATCGCAAAGACCGTCGCTGAGACCAGCAAGGATGTTGCAAAGGCCGGATTTGAGGGCCTCAAGGCAGGCGCAGAAGAATTTAAGCGCGTCTACAAGGAGAATCGCAACAACTGAGAAATCTTGATTGGATTCGATTTCAGCTATGAGGACGAGGGGACGGATGGCATGCCGTCCCCTTTTTTTGCAGGAGGAATTTCATGTTCGGACGAAAAGAAAAGCATGCAAGTACTGTCACGTATGACAGAGAGAAGGAGAAACCCGTGCTGCGTTGCAGTATCTGCACGGGAGAGCAGGTCTTCGGATTCCGAAATATGGAGACAGGAAAGTTCGAGGAGGTCTCTCTGATCCGAAATGAAAAAGAGCTGAAAGAGTTGCTCGGACAGTATGGCATCGCGCAAGACGAGGTTGAAAAGGTCTATTAAAAGCGGTATATTATAGACGGTGTCAGGAACGGTCTGATACGAGATTAAGCGGAGGTGTTTAGAAATGAAAAAGTTTTTTGACGAATTTAAGGAATTTATCAGCAAGGGCAGTGTCATGGATATGGCAGTCGGTATCATCATCGGCGGTGCATTCACGGCGATCGTGACCTCTTTGGTGGATGATATCATCAGCCCGCTGCTGGGGCTCATCGGGGGAACGAATTTTGACGCGCTTGCGGTACAAATCGGCGGCGTGACACTGACCTACGGCAAGTTTATCACGGCTGTTATCAATTTCCTGCTGATCGCGCTGGTGCTGTTCTGCATCATCAAGGCGCTGAACAAGGCGAAGAGCGCAGCAGAAGCGGCCGCGGCGAAACTGAAGAAGGAAGAGGAAAAAAAGGAAGAGGAGACAGAGAAGGACTGCCCATACTGCTTCAGCAAGATTCCGGTGAAGGCGACCCGCTGTCCGCATTGCACATCCGTCCTGGAAGAAAAATAAATAGCGCGAATTGCGGCGGCTTTGCAGGGTAACGGCACAGGCCGCCGTTTTTCTGTTATTCTCTTTCGGCTACGAGCAAGGCCTCTCCAAACTGATCCAGCAGCTCGTTGACATCCATGTGGTTTGTGATGCCGCGGTTGATGCAAAAGATCAGAATCGCATCCCGGCGGTTCCTGGAATACAGGATCCCGTGCTCAGTGAGCTCCAGTGCCCTCTGCGTTTCGGGAAGCGTCAGACCTGCAGCAAGACAGAGCGCTATGATATGATCACGACCGGGCTGTCGGTTACCGTTCATGATATGGTAAAAAGTGGTTCTGTTAAGTCCGCATCGTTGCAACAGTTCTGTTTTTGGCATAGACTGCACGTTCGCGAATGCATGGAAGTACTCCAGAAATGATTCAGGAGGAGATTCTTCCAGCTCGTTGAGATAATCGGTCAATTCGGACTGATCCGAAAGGTGATTTAAAACCTGCATCAATTCTCCAGTCGTTTTTTGATCCATGGAGGACTCCTTTTTTGGATAATCTGAAATCAGAATGTGAAAAAACATTCTATCAGGAATTATATCAACTTCCTGAGCAGAATCAAAGCCTGGTGATCGATCAGACCACGCAAAAGGTTTATCTGAAGAAGACACTGACTATGTGGGATGAACGCGTGTTGCGTTACCTGAAGGAACATGAGAATCGACATGTGCCGCATGTGCAGTGTTACTATGAAGAAGGGGATGGACTCATCCTGATCGAGGAGTATGTGCAGGGTGAAAGTCTTGCCTCGCTTCTCTCTAAGGCGAAACTTTCAGAGGAAGAAAAAAAGGAAGCGGTGGTTGGCGTGCTGGATGCCGTGGCTTTTCTGCATGCTGCAAAGCCGCCGATCATCCACAGGGATATCAAACCGGAAAACATCATGCTGACGGAAGACGGCGTGGTGAAACTGGTCGATTTTGATATCGCAAAAATCTACCACGGTGGGAAAGATCGTGATACGGTGCTCCTTGGGACAGAGGGCAATGCGGCTCCGGAGCAATACGGGTTTGCGGAATCGGATCCCCGGACGGACCTCTATGCGATTGGTGTTTTGATGCGGATCCTTTTTTCGGAGAAGACTGCTTACAGTGATATGATCCGGAAAGCGACCAGTCTGGATCCGAAGGACCGCTTTCAGACTGCGGAGGAGATGGAAGAGGCGTTTCTTGCAGCGTCAGGTGCTGAGGGATTCGATTCGGTTGGAAGAGGAAGGCATAGCGGAAACAAGCGACTCCAAGAAAAGCGCAAAAACAGGGTCGGCTGGATCTTGCTACTTGCCGGTGCAGCAGCGGCAGTCATTTTCCTGATATGTTTTTTCGGCATCCGAAACTTTCGCGGGAGTGTATCTCAGACGACAGGAGGACCTGGGACAACCGGTGCATACGATGAGGAGGCGCTGCTCGAGAGGCTTCTTGCAGGAGAGGAAACTGCAGAGGCTTTGCCGGATGGGGACTACAAAGAAGTGGAGATCGTGGAGTCCGGGTATACGATTAAAGATAACTTCGCGACGTACGGACTTGTCCTTCATAACCCAAACACGGATGTAGCAGCGAAAAATATCCATGTGGAGGCAGTTGCGCGTGCGGCAGACGGGACGATCCTTGCCACCAACGATTCCAGAATCCGGTTTATAGCAGCCGGAGATACAATCCTTTTCGGATGCGATAACATGCTCTATTGGGAGCAGGGCGTGGGAGACAGAGTGGAAATGAGAGTGTATCAGAAGGCGGACGATTATGCGCTGCAGGAAGGAACGGATATTCTTTATGCTGATGAGCTGCCGGTATCAAATGTCTCCAACATGAAGTCTCCATCGGGCAGTACGGTCATTACCGGAGAAGTGAAAAACAACAGTGATCTGGATCTCGAAGAGGTCTGTGTGACGGGAATTTGCAGAAAAGATGGAAAAATCATCGGCGGGTGGTTTGTTTTTGAAGAGGGGTTAAAAGCAAAAGGAAGTATCCCGTTTGAGGAACATCCGGCCTCCCTGTTGGATGAATATGATACCTTAGACGTTATGGCACTGCAGTGGACGCCGTTTTCTCTGTGGGATGTCGCAGCGAATTAACATTTGATATGAGATACAAGGGGAGAGAAGGATGAAAAAGGGGAAACAGTTGCTGTACAAACGAATCTACAACAGACTGATCGAGGGGTGTGATCTCTGGCAGCAGATGCTGAATGTTGCGGTGCTTGTTGCGATCGCGGGATCTGTGGTATCAGCGATTATTTCGCTTGCATTGGGGAGCTCGCCCGTTGCAATCGGCGCGTTTTTGTTTACGGCGGTGTTTGCTGTCATTTGTCTGATCATTTCCCTGAATTCCAAGGATGTCATATACGCGGCTGTACTGTTTTCCGTGGTTGCCAACTTTCTGCTGTTTCCTGTGATGTTCTTCTTTTCCGGCGGATATCACGGCGGTATGCCGATGTGGTTACTTCTCAGCCTTGTGATCAGCTGGGTAATCATCCGGAAAAAAATCCTTTATGTCGTCTATATTGCCAGCATTGTATTCCAAAGTGGTTGTATCCTATACAGCGAGGCACATCCTGAACTTGTTGTACCGTTTGAAAACGAGCATGCGGTTGCAATCGATGTCATCCAGTCGCTGATCCTTGTATCCCTGATCTTCGGGTTTATTATCAAATATCAGAATCGGGCTTATGAAAAAAAGAAAGAGGAATTGGACGAGGCAAACTTACTGCTTGAAAAAGCAAATGAGCGGATCACAATGCAATCCATGTACGCGCTTGCGAAGACGATCGACGCCAAGGACAAATACACCAATGGTCATTCCATGCGTGTGGCAAAATACTCCCGGATGATCGCGGAGCGGTTGAATTTCTCCGAAGAGGAGCAGGAAAACCTCTACCACATGGCCATGTTGCACGACATCGGCAAGATCGGTGTTCCGGATGCGATCATCAACAAACCTTCCGGTCTGACAAATGAAGAGTATTACGTGATCAAATCCCATCCTTCTATGGGGGCAGATATTCTTTCAGAGATGCCTGAATTTGAAGATATCGGCATCGGTGCAAGATGGCATCATGAACGCTATGACGGAAGCGGTTACCCGGATGGGCTGAAGGGAGAGGATATCCCCTTAAATGCAAGGATCATCAGCGTTGCGGACGCTTATGATGCAATGACCAGTAATCGCAGTTACAGGACTTATATGTCGCAGGAGACCGTAAGGAACGAATTGATCCATGGCAAGGGAAAACAGTTTGATCCCCGTATCACGGATGTTATGCTGGAGATTATGGCCGAGGATAAAAACTATGAATTACACGAATAACAGCGGATATATCCAGGAACTTTATGACTATGCCGTATGTAACGGGATTCCGGAGGCTTGCCTGTTTAGCAAAGACAATCACAAGGCGTATGTCCGTACGGCTGTTGACGGCTATCAGAAGTATTCCTTGTTTCAACACTTGTTCAGAGGGAAGTATGACACCGCCGTTTTCACCCGCATGATGTCGGTGGACCTCCGCAGCAGACTCGGCATCATGGCAGGTCTGTCGGAAAATGAGAACTATGCGTCGATTCTGCTGATCGAGCCGCCTTTTACAGGAAAAACCGGCATGAAAGATTACATCAGGATCGCCCACCCGGAGGATTTCTCCTTATTGTTCCACACGGTCATCTATCGTCTGGAAGAGTTTGAAAAGTTTGCGCTGGAGAAGAGAAAACCCTATCTGGATGAAAAAACATGGTATCTTTACATTTTGGCGACACGTATGGAAGAACAGGGAAAAGGCTATGGCGGAAAGCTGCTGAGCGTTCTCCGATCCTTTGCGGGCGAACGGGGATATCGGATCTGCCTCGAAACGAACGATCCGGACAACGTCGGGCTGTATGAGCATTTCGGCTACCGGCTTGTCGGTCAGTCCCGCTATCAGGACGTATTGGATCATTTTGTTATGGTGTATGAATAAAAAAAGTGTGCAGCCAGCACACCAATCAATACAAAATCCTAATTATAATAATGCCATCAGGGAGAATGCACTGATGGCATTATTTTTTTGCTGCCGGATACTTCTTAAGAGAATCCGTTCGGTTCAGCAGATAATCCACGCTGGTGTCATAATAGTCGGCAAGTTTTACCAATGCTTCCGTGGGAATCTGGCGTTCTCCGGTTTCATAACGAGAATAAGCCCGTTGCGAAATATTCAGGTAAGCAGCAAGCACAGTTTGTGTCAGGTCATGATCTTCCCTGAGGTTTCGGATTCTTTTGTATACCATAAATGTTCTCCTTTACCATTCAGTATAAAAAAACACCTATGGAAACGCAGAGAAAAAGACCAATACGGTCTATTCTGTGTTATAATTAAACAATGAAATGTCATATCAAAAAAGGAGGAGCTTGAAAATGTCTTATTGTATAAACTGTGGGAAAGAACTTCCGGATGGGGCGCGGTTCTGTACATTTTGTGGTGCTTCACAGACTACTGTACCGATACAGGATAGTGCATCGGAACAGCAGACTGTAGCGGAGAAGCCTGTTGTGCTTGTGACCCCGGATGACGGGAAGAAAAGACCGCATTGTTTGTGGGGGATAGGATTATTTGTTGCATCGATTGTGTCGCTATTTTTGAATGGCTGGGTTGCACTAGTGGCTTTCGGCGCTATATTTGTGTTATCGATTTTCATACTTGTAAAAAAGGGCAGGCTCTTCGGTTTTGCGATCACGGCGCTTGCGATCTCCTGTATCGGTATATCATGGTCCATATTTGAAGTCGCTCGTGATATGAAGGCCAAGAATCAGATAGAAGTGGTTGAAGAGGCAGAAGCAGAGAAGAAAGACGAGAATGTAGATGAATCAAGGGGTGATGAAAAAGTAGAGCGTAAAGAAAGTGAGAAAAAGGAAGAAGAACCTGCCTATAAAGAGGTGGAATATGCAGGGATATTTTTTCAGGTGCCAAAAGAGTTTTCCTCAACGAGGATACTAGACGGTGGATTTGACTGTTATTCAGACAAATCAGATAATACAGGCTTGATATTTGGAAGTATTACTGACGTAGGTCTTCCTAAGAATATTTCAGATCAGGATCTTCAAGAACTATATGATAAAGTATTAGACCAAAAAAAGGAAGATTCTCAACTAGATCTGGAATTGAAGAACGAAAAAGAGTATTACATCGATGGGATTCTATGTAAAGAGCGGGACTATACTTTTTCAAAAGATGGTACAGCAGGTGAATTTAGATTTGCAGCAATCATTAATACAGACGTAGATGGAGTAATAATTGCCGGCTTGTTGTGCTTGGATGAAGATGAAGCAGATCAATATGCAGATGTATATGACACCATGATGAAAACCGCGAAACGTACCAGCGGAACTGGGACGGATACAACAACACGCAATAGTGATTCATCAGATTCAGCTAACAGTAACGGTGTAGATCCTGATTTGAAAGCATATCTGGACAGTTATGAAGCGTTCATGGATGAGTATGTAGACTTTATGAAGAACTACCTTGATGATCCGACAAATGTCGCGGCCATGCTTGATGAATATTCCGATATCATGAAGAGGCTTGAAGCATTTGAAAAACAGAATGAAGTCTATGAATCGTCTGATATGTCTGCCGCCGATATGGAGTATTTTATCGATGTGACTACACGTTGTACAAAGAAAATGCTTGAGGTGTACACGAACTAAAAGACATTTTACTAAGATAGACGCAGTGGAATGAATGTTCCACTGCGTTGTTTTTTTGCTTGTATTCCTTTTGAAGGGTGCTAAACTATATGGAAAGGTATCTATAAGCATCGGTGAATGAATGATGAAGAACACTATTTTTGATATCGCAGATGTAATTGATATTCCTGAGCTGATCCGGCTGCGGATTGCGTACATGATCGATGATTTCGGCTCCATTACGGAGTACGAGGAAAAGTGCATGAGGGAGCAGCTGCCCGAGTATTTCAGGAGGAGGCTCGGAAACGAATTGTTTGCTTTTGTGGCTGGGGCGGAGGGAAGGCTCGTCGCGGCAGCCTATCTGCTCGTGATCGAAAAACCCGCGAACCCGTTTTTGCCAAACGGACTGGACGGAGAAGTGCTCAGCGTCTATACAGAAGAGGTCTATCGGGGGCAGGGGATTTGCACGCAGCTCATGAAGAACCTGGTTGCATTCGGCAAAGCGCGGGGCTTGTGTCGGATTGATCTTATGGCGACAGAACAAGGTGCGCCGATTTACAGGAAGGTCGGTTTCGAAGACAAAGTACAGAAATATGTTGACATGAGAATGCAGCTTTTGGAAAATGAAGAGTAGGAGTGTTTCTGCGGCAGTACATTTGGCATGCTGCAGAGCCTGGGAGGAACTATCACATGAGAAAGAAAGCATTGATTACCGGCGGAGAACGGGGAATTGGAAGAGGAATTGCATTTGCACTTGCAGATGCAGGATATGACATTGCCTTCTCTTATTATGAGAAGGAGCAGCAGGCGGAAGCGGCTGTCGCGAAGACGATGAAAGAGCTGGAAAAGCGCGGGTCAGAAGGATATCCTTTTCCTGTGGATCTGTCGGAAAAGGACGGGGCGAAGACGTTTTTTGAACAGGGAACGCAGGCACTCGGCGGGCTGGATCTCATGATCAACAACGCCGGTGTCAACAAGCCGAAAGCCATTCAGGATTTTACCGAGGAAAATCTGGATTATCTCCTGACGCTGGATCTGCGAACGTATCTGATGATGATGCATTATGCATCGCGCCATATGATCGACCATGGTGTAAAAGGCAATATCATCAATATTACTTCTTCACGCGGGGAACGGGTTTATCCCAACTGCGGGCTGTACTGCGGGATGAAAGCCGGAATCGCGCGGGCGGTGGAGGCCTTTGCACTTGACCTCGCGCCGCACGGAATCAGGATCAACAACGTGGCGCCGGGTGCTGTGCGGATCCGGACAAAAGAGGAGATGGCAGCAATGGACCATGGCGCAGACACGGATTATTTTTGGGATAAGCGTTTTCTGGATGGCGCAGACGCTGTGGAATCAGACTTCTGGGATGAACTGGGGAAAAAGATTCCCCTCAGACGTGCGGCGCTGCCGGAGGATATTGCAAACGCGGTTGTTTTTCTCGCGTCGGAGAAGGCCTCCTATATCACAGGAGTCACGCTGCGCGTGGATGGCGGTTTGATTCTGCCGGGAATGCCGGAGGGATCGGCGCGTTCCGATGAGGGATGGAGTTGAGGGGTTGTGAAGTCCCAACTGAAAAACAGGGAGCGATGACGCCGGAAGGAGAACCGGCTGCGGAGCGATTTTGTTGTATTTTTTTTGATTTATGTTATCATTAGAAGTCAGAGAAGCCGTGAATCGCAGAGATGTGATTACGGCCATACCTGAGAGAAGACTGAGCCGAATTCCGTTCGAACCCGCAACGCGGGTGAGATGACGGTGAAGTGTATTAAGACAGGTAAACATAGCAGATATTGGAAGAGGAGGACATGAGATGGCAAAATGTATCAAGTGCGGCGCTGAACTTGCTGATGATGCAAGATTTTGTACGGAGTGCGGCACACCGCAGGTGACGGAAACAGCAGAGAATGTGCAGACTGAGACTCCGGCGGAGCAGGTGGAGCAGCCGGCGGAACCGGCAGTGGCGCAGCCGACAGAGGCAGCACCGGTGGAACCGCAGGTGACAGAGGTGGAGCCGGTACAGGCACAGCAGATTCAGCAGCAGCCAATTCAGCCCCAATATCAGCAGCCGATGCCGCAGAACGCACCGTCGGGTGGCGGAAAAGGTTTTGAGATCGCAAGTTTCGTGCTTGGTCTGGTGGCGATCCTGTTTGGCATCGCAGGCGTTTCGATCATTGCGCTGATTACGGGCGCGGTCGGAATCGTCCTGGCGGTCGTTGCGAAGTCTCGCGGATCCAAAGGCGGCTTAAGGACGGCCGGAATGGTGCTTTCCATTCTCGGTGTTGTGTTCGCGATGATCAGCCTGATCGCATGTCTCGCCTGCCATAGCTGCATAAGCTATGGATCAAGAGAGGTCGGACGAGCCCTGGGAGATGCGTCCAGAGAAGTCGTGGGCGGCGTGACGGATGAGTTCAATGAAGGCTTGAACGACGCCATGGAAGATCTGGAGGAGGGGCTGAATTCGATCTTCCAATAAAACACAGGAAACTGGGGCGCTTCGGGAAGAAGCGCCCTTTTGTGTCTGCACAGAACCTTGTTTTGCGCAGATATCATTTTTTTACATACGGGGAAGAACATGAAGGATTATCTGGTAAGAATGATGGCGGCGGATGGCACGGTTCGCGCATTTGCAGCAACGACAAAAGAACTGGCGGAGGAAGCACGGAGAATCCATAAAACCAGTCCGGTGGCCACGGCTGCGTTAGGACGCCTGTTGACGGCGGGCGTTATGATGGGGGTACAGCTGAAGGACGAAAAGGATCTGCTGACGCTTGCGATCCGGGGCGACGGGTCTCTCGGAGGCGTGACTGTGACAGCGGATATGCACGGACGTGTGAAAGGATTTGTGAATCATCCGGATGTCTGGATCGCGCCGAAATACGCGGGCAAGCTTGACGTGGGAAAAGCGGTCGGCGCGGGAACGCTGACCGTCACGAGAGATCAGGCATACGGTCAGCCCTATTCCAGTCAGGTCAATCTGCAGACCGGTGAGATCGGGGATGATCTGGCGGCATATTTTGTCCTGAGTGAACAGCTCCCGTCCTCGGTGGGACTGGGGGTGCTGGTGGATCAGGACGGAGAGGGCGGCTTTTTGGTGAAACGCGCGGGGGGCTTTTTGATCCAGGTGATGCCCGGCTGCACTGAGGAGACCATCTCTGCGTTGGAGAAAAACCTAACTCGACTCCCGTCAGTGACAGCGGCGCTGGACGAGGGCAAGACGCCGGAGGATCTGCTGGGGATCCTGCTCGACGGACTGTCTCCACAAGAAGAGGGACGGGATGAGTTATCGTACTACTGCAACTGCTCCCGGGAACGGGTCAGCCGCGTCTTGCTTTCGCTGGGGAAAAAAGAACTGGAAGACATGATCAAAGAGCAGAAACCGGTGGAACTGTGTTGTCATTTCTGCGGGAAGAAGTATGCGTTTTCCGTGGAGGAAATACAGGGGCTGCTGGAATAGGCAATACATGGGATGGACACTTACAAGGGAAGGCATCCTAAGAATCGAGGACAGACATGGAACATGAAAACGGGGAATGGATCATCAAAGGACTGCATTGGAACGATCCCCTGCGGATCCGCTCGGCGCAGGAACTTGTAAACTGGATCAGGGAGATCGGATTCCTGCCCTTTTTTTCGAATGAGATCGAGGGCTTTTCCACGGAAGAGCATGTGGGAACAGACTACTGGTGGACCGGCGTGCGCGAAGAAGACCCCTGGGAGTGGCGGGAGGTCATTGCCGCGGGACATGAGGTAGCCTATGGGAAATTCTTTGATAAACGGGCCGGCTTTATCAGCCTGGAGTGGCTGCCTGTGTTTGCCAATTACCGGCGCAGCGGCTATGACTTCGATGCGCGGTATGAAGACGGCAAGGCGAGCCGCCGGGAAAAGAAGATCATGGACTTTTACATCGGCGAAGACGAGGATGGTGATACGTTTTATCGTGACACGCAGATCCTCTCCACAGATCTGAAGAAGCAGGCGGGATTCGGAAAGGGTGGAGAGAAAAACTATCCGGGGATCGTGACGCAGCTGCAGATGGAAACTTATCTTGTGATCGCGGATTTCAGGCGGCGTGTGAATAAACGCGGAGATGCTTACGGGATGCCGGTATCCATCATGCTTCCGCCGGAGACGCTGTGGGGGAGAGAGCTCGTGACATCCGCATACAACGAAGATCCGAAAGCCTCCTGGGAGCGGGTGGTGTCGCATGTAGCGAAGATGTATCCGGATGCCGATGAAGCGGAGATTATGAAGCTGATCGGGAAAGAACCGTAAAGGCAGAACACCTTTCAGATCGAAAAGGTACTATATCATCCTGCTGCAGCCTGTGGTAGGGTTGATAGAGAACACAAAGGACATTGCATCTGAAAGGAGAAACGCCATGAAAAACATACGCCTAGTACTGTTGGGAGAATTGATTCTTTTTGTCGCTATTTTCGGAGTGAATCTATTTAGTTGGGCTGTCGGGGGACTGTCGAATATTGCATGGTTCCTTGATCTGCCATCCATAATCCTGATTGTCGCGGTTTTGATTCCGGGGCTGCTCATTATGGGAGAATGGAAGGATTTTATAAAGTCCTTTTCCGTCGGAATCAAGCCCTATACGTTATTGGAATTGAAAAATATTATCGGTGCGGTAAGTGCAGCTCAGAAACTGACAGTGTTCGGCGCTCTTTTTGCGATCATCACATCCGGTATACTGATCATAGGGCGTCTGGATAATCCGGAAAAGCTTGGTCCAAATCTGGCGGTGTGTTTTTTGGCCGGCTTTTATGCGGTAATCATAGAGTTTTTTCTTCTGCCGCTCAGGCTCAATGCAGAACGTAAAATGAATGAGGAAATGGATCTTGGAGATGAATGATGCCAAGATTACGAAAGAGCGCTATCTGGAGGTGGCACGGAAATACGGACTTACGAAACGGGAGCTGGAGCTTGGATTCCTCAAGGTGTCAGGATTTTCAAATCGCAGAATTGCGTATATGTTCGGTATCTCAGAGCAAACGGTGAAGAACCATTTTACACATATTTATGAAAAGGCATGGGTTCCCGGACGGAAGGAATTTCGGGGGCTTTTTTTTCAGGGGGAAGAAATACAAATAGAAAAATGTAAAATATAGTTGACATATTGCTATCGAAGTGATAAGTTATATTCAGAAAGCTTTCAAAGGAACTCTGTAAACAAAAAAGAAAGAAGGTTGATGAATATGACGGATGCTTCATTAGGATGGATTATCGGGATACTGGTTGGAATCGTTTTGGTGGTGATACTTCTCAAGGCGATCAACAAAAACGGCAAGGCCAAAACGGATTATGATGAAAGACAGCAGATCGAGAGAGGAAAGGCATACAAATACGGCTTCTACACAATGATGATCGCTTGTGTGCTTTTGCTCACGCTACAGATCTTTGAAGTCGATCTTTCGACACTCGGTCTGACGACATGGTTTTTGCCGATTTTTGCCGGTATCATCGCACAGATCAGCTACAGCATTTTCCACGATGCCTATGAAGGACTGAATACGAGCATGCCGCGATTTGTGGGGATCATGACCGGGATCGCAGTGTTTAATTTCGCTTTCGCTCTCATTTCCTTCGGGCGGATCGGATTGACGGAAGGCGGAATACTGAGACCGCAGTTCTTGAATCTGCTGTGCGGGATTCTGTTCCTGATCATAGCAGTGGAACTCCTTGTGAAGAAGATGATGAACAACAGGGGGGAGCGTGATGAGGCATGAAGAATCTGAAACTGAAAGCCGCCCGAGCGGGGCTTGATTTGTCCCAAGATGATCTGGCGAAAATGGTGGGCGTCTCCCGCCAGACCATCAGCGCGGTGGAAAAGGGAGACTACAACCCGACCATCAATCTATGCATCAGCATCTGCAAAGCCCTCGGTAAAACGCTGGATGAGCTGTTCTGGGTGGAATGAATGGGTTTTCAACTGTTCGGAAAAGAGCATATCGCAATGCTGACTCTGATCGCTGCGTTGACGGCGTCTGTGGTCGTGATCTATGCGCGCCATCAGAAACTCAGGCATGGGATGCTCCTTGTGATCGCATTTCTCCTGCCGATACTGGAAACCGTGAAAATCCTCCTGCTCATTCGGTGGGGGCTAATGGGGATCGGATACCTTCCCCTGCATCTTTGCAGCCTTGCGATATATCTTTATCCAGTGGCTGCCCTTTTGAAGCAAGGAAAAACCCGGAATGTGATCGGCGGATTCTGTTGCATCGTGCTGCTTCCTGCGACGATTGCCGCGCTGCTGTTTCCGGACTGGACGATGTATCCGATTATGGGCGTGATGAGCCTTATGAGTTTCTCATGGCATGCATTGCAACTGATGCTCCCGTTATGCATGCTGATCGCGGGAGAACTCTGCCCGGCATTTCGGGATGTGTGGAAGAGTATTCTGATGCTGGCGGCCTTTGCGATTCCGGTGTATCTGTTTGACAGAGCCACATCCTGCAACTATTGGTTTTTGCTGCAGCCTGTGCCGGGCACGCCGTTGGAGACGCTCTTCCGGGCATTCGGAGAAAAGTGGTATCTTTTGGCATATGCCGGAGTGGCCGTGGCTGTGATCTTCCTGACGCAAGGGGTGATTTCTGTGGTGAGAAAAGTGTTTGACAAACCATCCGAACGCGGTATCATCAAATCGGGAGATGATTGATGCAATCCGGAATGAAAATGGGTTTATTTACTTCGTGGACAAAAAAGGATGAAAAAGAATTCTGGAAGAGTGAGATGAAAAAGGCTCGAAAACTCGCTCGGGAGCAAAGGTTTGCTCAGGGGCGAGCGGAAGGTCGGCAACAAGGGCTGGAACAAGGACTGGAACAAGGACAAGAACTCTTGGTATCCACAATCCAACGTCTTAGGAACGGTGAGTCCCCTAAAGATATCAAAAAAAGCGGCGTGGACGAAAGAACGATCAACCTTGCGCTGACCTGCAGATAAGAGAATGAATAGGGATAAAGAAGATGCGCTTGACGATCTTTCATACGAATTCTGTCCACGCTGCAATGCAAACCTAACATTGCAGAAAGGGTACAGCAATGATCTTCCTTACTGGATCTGTAAAGGTTGCGGGGAAATGCTCATCAATCCTGAAGTAGACGCCGAAGATGATGTCGCATGGATCTGCGATCAGTGTGGCGCGATGCTGAATATTCAGGAGGGATTCCGGCAGCAACGCGGGGAATGGGCATGTACGGAATGCGGATTCGTCAACAAGATCGCTCAGAGTGAGTTATATCAAACGGAGGATGAATTTCAGGCATCCGTGCATGATCCTTATAAAGGCCTTGCGGACGATGACGCCCTGGCGCTCTCTATGTATCTGGATCTGGAGAACGTTGCGGGCAGAGAGGACATCGTTCTCGTAAAACACCGGGAATCCGGAATTCTGTATGTCAAGAAGCTGTTGCGCACTTATGAGAAAAGCATTTATGAATATCTGAAAATCCATCCCGTCGCCTATATGCCAGAGATTATCGGCGTGTATGAAGGGAGCAACTGTCTTGTCATCATAGAGGAGTGCATTGCAGGGAAAACGATTGTAGAACGATTGGATGAAGGCACGTTAACGATTGATGATTCTGTACGGATCGCGAAAAGCATCTGCTCTATTCTTCAGGAACTCCATACACTTCCCACCCCTATCATACACAGAGACATTAAGCCATCAAATGTCATGATCACACCGGATGGCGAGGTGTTTCTATTGGACATGAATGTGGCAAAATGGTACGATCCGAAGAAAACCGATGATACCAACTATCTGGGCACGCCTCATTTTGCGGCTCCGGAGCAGGTGGGGTACGGCCTGAAGGCATCTTCCGCCAAATCGGATATCTACGCGCTGGGGATGTTGATGAACGTGATGATAACCGGAAAGTTTCCGAAGGAAGAAAAAGCAGAAGGTAAAATCTGGGGGATCATCGAACGATGCATCAGCCTGAACGCCGAGGACAGATATACCGCAGAAGAACTACTGCAAGCATTGACAGCGATTGAGGAAGTGTGATGCAGAAGAAACCAACCACCGAATTGAACAACATTCTGGGGAAAGCAAAACCGGATCAGTTGGATCAGTATTTCAAGGAAAATAAGAAATACATGGCAGACCCTCAAAAAGGCTTTTACTACTACATGAAGGATGTTCTGTGTGAAAAGAACATCAAGCTGAAAGATGCCTACTCCTTTGCCGGCTTTACGGAATCGTATGGCGGTCAGATCCTTAGGATGGAGAAGCCTACCAAAGACCGAGATAAGATTATTCGTTTATGCATCGCAGGCCATTTCAGTTGGGATGAAACCAACCGGGCGCTGAAACTGTATGGAATGAACGAGTTGTATGCGAAGAATGAAAGAGATGCCTGCATCATCGTCGCGATTAACAACCGGATCTATGATATGAGTGAGATCGATGAAATGTTGATGCAACGAGGGTTCCAAAAACTCACAGAAGATGAAAAGAAATAATACGGAGCGTAAAAAATTCCCACCATTTTGGTGGGAATTTTTTTGTTGTCCTCCTGCTACGATAGAGAAGAATTCAGAAATATCTTACGCAGCGTAATCAGAAGGAGTGGTGTGATGGGAAGTGAAGTAACCTTCGGACGCTTCATCGCAATCAGACGAAGGCATCTGCAGCTCACCCAGGCGGAACTGGCGGACAAAATGGGCGTATCCAAATCCGCCATCGCAAAATGGGAAACGGGCGGCGGACTGCCGGATCGCAATAATCTGCGAAAACTGTCCGAAGCGATGAATGTCTCCGTGGATGATCTGCATCAGGTCATCGAGCATGAAGACACAAACAAGAGGAACTTGCAGGTCAACATTACACCGGAAGTGATCGCCATGCTGGAGTCATACGGCTACAAGGTGATCAGTCCGGACAACCAGAAGGAGGAGTAATCACATGGCAATGATCAAATGTACGGAATGTGGCAGGGAAATGAGCGACAAGGCGTCGAATTGTCCGAATTGCGGGTGCCCGATCGAGGATATCCGGGCAAAACTCGGCGAGATCGAGGCGGCGCAGCAGGAGAAACAGAAAGCAAAGGAAGAGGAGAAAAAGGCAAAAGAGCTGGCGGCAGAGGTGAAACGGCAGAAGCAGGAGGAAGCAAGGAAAGCCGTTACGCCGGAGATGAAGAAAAAAAGAATCATGATCGGCGCCGCGGGAGCCGTTGCGGCTGTTGTTATTGTGATATGCGCTTTATATTTTGGCGTGAAAGTGCCACGCGACAAGGCATACCAGGCGTACCTGACGGAAGTGCAGACCCATGAGGAAACCGCGAAGAGTTGTAATGAAGCGATTGCACAATATAACGAGAAAGCGAAAGAAGTGATCGCGGCAAATGATGAACTCGAAGAGATGATTACGTCGGCACAGGCGCTTGTGGACTGTGGGGAAACTCCGTATGAGGGCGCCAAGATCACGACTCTCAGCAACAGCATCAAGGATGCCAGAAACAATGAAACCGCAACCCCGGAACTCATAGAAATCATTCCGGAGAGTCCGGCGGATCCGGAACTGGAAAAGGCAGGGAAATCCGATATCGAAGCAGCGACTGCAGCGCTCGTTTCCGATGATGAAATAAACAATCAGCTGGCGCAAAAGGCGACGACAGAAATGGACAGCTTAAGCATTCCGGATTATACAGACTGCCTCAACACGCTTGCGGCGCAGAGCAAAGATTTGGAAGACAGCTATGCCATTCAAAAACAGATCACGGCGCCGGCGGAAGACTGGGTGATCACGCGGCTGGGACAAGTATCTGATATCGCGAACATCGCACCCGTGACTGAAGAACATGATCCCAACGGAAACCTGAACAAACCCGGCGGATATACCTCTACGGTCTACTTCGGCACATCGCTGCTCGGCACGGAGAACCTGACCGGGGATGCGCTGATCGAGGAGGGAACCACCGCCGGCGGCGCCATTGAAACCTATGCAACGGAGGAAGATGCCCAGTCGAGGAATTCCTATCTTGGCGGCTTTGACGGCAGTATTCTTGCTTCCGGGTCGCATACGGTGCTGGGCACGATGCTGATCCGTACCTCAAATGATCTAAAAGCATCACAGCAGGAGACGCTTACCAATGCGATCGTGGAAGCGATGACGGCGTTGGAGTAACGATTCTAAGGAACTGATGGGAAAGGGGTGGGAATATGTCTATCAGGTTTATTGCAGTGAAATGTCCGCAGTGTGAGGCAGACCTTTCGATTGAGGAGGGCAGACCCTTTGCATTTTGTACCTATTGCGGTACAAAAGTGATGATCAAGGATGAGAACGAACATATCTACCGTAACATTGATGAGGCGAGGATCAAGGAATCCGAAACGGAACGGATTGTACGGCTTCGCGAACTGGAACTGGAGGAAAAAGAAAAAACGCATGAGCGTAAAACAAAGATGATTGCCTATGGGATTGCTCTGGCGTTTGTGCTCATAGGATCTCTGATCTGCATTGTATCTATCAATGGGATCTGGGGCATTCTGATCGGCGGATATATTGCGCTGTTCACGTATTCTAAAAACCGTAAAAGGAGTGATGAAACATGAAAAATAAATATGAAAACTGTGGGGCGGAGACTGTATTTCACTATGATGAATGTAACCAAAACGAACCCAAGTGTAATCGGCTGCTTATCTGTGGCGTCGGTGGCGCAGGTTGTAATATGACGAGGCATTTGCAAATGAATGTGAAAAGAGAGGGGATTGATTATCTGACATTTGATACGGACAAGAAGTGTCTTGATGCTGTACCAAGAGGGAGGAAAATCCTGATTGGGGAATCCACATGCCATGGAACAGGGACGGGCAGATCTGTTCAAAAGGGGAAGGATTCTGCGGTAGAGAGTAAGTGCGATATCGAAAAAGCGATGGACGGACATACGGCAGCAATCATATTATTTAGTGCTGGTGGCGGCACAGGAACTGGTGCCGGTCCGGAGATCAACAAGATAGCAACGGAGATGGGGATCGAGACAGTCGTTTTTGCGATAAAACCGTTTCTGTTTGAAGCGAAGATAAGGAACGAGATGGCACAAGAATGCATCGATGCCATGCAGCACGAGAAAGTAAAGGTTGCAGTACTTGACAATGAACGGTTCCTACAAAGAGCTGACAGCCACATCGGCATGGCTGAATTTTTAGAGAGCATGGATGACACAATCGTGGATTTTGTTGACAAGATTCCAGTGAGCCCAAGCGAGGGACGTGACATGAGAGAAGAATTAACACAGACATTTGATGAATCTGCTCCCAAGGAAGTGAGCATGGAACAAATTATGAATGCGGTTTGCGATTACTTCCATGTGACGAAAGAACAGGTACTCTCCAGAACAAGGAAAAAGGATGTTGTAAAGGCACGCCGGATTATCATGTATCTCTGTAAATATATTGGAGGGTATTCTTTCAACACCACGGGAACCCTAATGAAGCGTAGAGATGTTGCTGTCCGGCACGGTGTTCGGGCGGTTTCTAAACAGTACACTAAAAAAGAATTAACGCGAGATACGATTGATAGTCTAAAAAAAGAAATCATGAAAGGGCGTGACATATTATAATTTAGCTCTATCTGCAGATAGAAGTATAATGGATACGACAACCCATATTAGAATAATTACCAATCATACAAAGGAGGAAGAAAACATGGCATTTTTGTTTTCATACGAAGGTCCGGTATATAGAAATGGTGAATATGTAGGAAAGGTTGATAGACATGAAACACGGGCTTGGGATATAGAGACGGCAACGAGACATCTAAAATATCAAATATATCAAGATGCGGATATTCCAAAGGACTCGTTGGAAATAGATGAGGAGTTAATTAGGAAAGAGGAATAGATTGGTTCTACACAATAATCCTCTGTTAAGGAGAGTCCTATTTTTCATGTTCATACGTTTGGTCATATATGTTTACAAATGACGTGGTTCTAATTGAAAGAGGATAAGTTCTGTGTTATTCTTAAAAAGGTGCAGCGACTCATTTGTAGCCTCAAAACTGTACACCTTTAAGGAGGTATAAGTATGGATGCTTATGAAAAAGTCGTACTGGCACTTATAGGTTTGGCGACTACGGTTGTTCTTGCCTATAAGGAGATTAGGATTGCGGTAATAAATGCCGCACCTAACGCTCAGTAAGAGCACCAAAGCACATGGCTTTGGCCATGTGCTTTTTTGGAGGTATTGTATGGATAGCAATTTAAAACGAGCAGAAGAAATACTTGATACCCATATTACGATGTTTCTTGAGCAAATAGATTTTCTTTCTGAGATTAGTGCTCATAAAAGCATTCGTAAACAAATACCTAATTTTCAAGTATTGGGACCGGGGAATGAAGAATTCTATCAGTATGCCTATTACGAAAGAACTTTGGAATCTATCATAAGAGAATTACTCGTAAATCCAGTGCTGTCAGATCTATTTCAATTATATGGAATTTCAGCGTTTTGGCCGGATCGCGAGGGTAGAATATATGTTAATGCCTCTAATGAGTCAATTGAGGACAAGTATTTCTGCCAATTTAGTATAAAGAAGAATGGAAAAGAGATCGGATATCGATATTCTCCTGTTGATCTATATGAGGATGAGACACTTCATGATTTACTGAATGCGGCAGGATTAGATCAGGTCGTGGAACTTGATTGGAAAAAAGTGATTTCCAAGAGGAATCAAAATGAGGATCTTGAGATAAGACATATCTCCATAAAGCAGTTTTTTGACGAAATTTTCTCAGTCGAACTGTATCCATTATTCCTGTCTAAAACGCAGCAGGCAGTAGCACTAGCTAATGATATTATCGGATTCCAGACAATTCCTCGACTCTCTCTGCGTTATCTTTCGAGTTTTAAGATTGATGTATCACATCAACTCGCCTCAAACAATTACACAGAATTTAGATATCAGGTTCTTAAACAGAATAAACATGAAGCAGAAAAATATAGTAGGCGCTCATTTTCGGAAGCAGATTATGAAAGCTTGAACCGTAATTTTTTTAAACGAAAATCTGCGCTTGTTGGGGATAGGGATTTCGCAAAGAGCTTTATCACAGCGGAGTACCTTTATCAAATAATAAAATCTGGTAATAACCTTGATTATACTTCGGTTGTATCTGGGTATTTTAAGGCTGTTGAGCAGTTGACGTATACTATCATGTGCGCTAATTTGCCTCGGGCAAAAGAAACTGATGACTTCTGGATAAGTGGTAGGTATAAAGGCAATAATAAAAGTATGTCGCGTAATAATCCTAAGACAAATAGCCCGCAAGTAAAGTTTGTTAGGCAAAATAAAAAATTTTTTGACATAACGCTTGTGCCCCTACTGTGGTGCTTATACGATAATAAGTTCTATTTCCTTTCAGATTCGGGGACGGAAACGGCACATGTTCTTTTAAAAAGATTTGCAAAAGAATGTCGGAATGATCATTCTCACAAAGACAATATTGAATCATTTGAGGATGTTGAGTGCATACGTCATGATGCTCACCTCGTTTTGTATATACTACTTGGAGGCTGCAGGATGACCGATTCTGACGAGTCCGATTTTGAGACATTGGGAATTATAGACAGTAGTTTTGTGTTGATCTATAGACGTTTAATTGAATTGCCTAGGAGTGTTGCAAAATTTAAAATTCAATTTGGATCAGAGCAGCCGATGTATGTGCGAAGGCTGCATGTGCAAGATAAACCTGTATATCAAAAAAACGGGAGTATTACCTCCACGATTAAATTCGTTAAAGAGGAGAACTATTCTGAAGAATGTGAAACATCTGGATTTGCCGATATTATTCTTTCTGCCAATAATATACCCAGTCGGATTTGGCTCATAAAACGAGACGGAGAAGAAGTGGAAATAGATTGGTAAATGAAGACCTTGGAGTAAAGAGATGGTGTTGGCATAACTGAACTGATGGTACATAAGTTTAGCAAAGAGTCTTCCGAGCTGTGTATGACATTCTTCCATGCCGAAATACCATAAAGAAGTTGTGACTGACGGATGAAAGGCTATGATTTGCTTTTTGGAACTCAGCAAAGGAATTCATGAATAGCTTTGCAAGAAGAGATAGAAATGCTTTCTGATGAGGATGTTTAATTTATATGAACTCTATTGTTTAATTTTGAGGAAAATCAAAATGGTTAATAAAAACACGAAGAGGAAACAGTTTGTATCGTCGGGATATTACTTGTTCTTCTCATAACGATTACGTTCTATTATTTGCCAACTATTTTTGCCGATTGGAGTTCTTATTGGAAGTCAAAAAAGTATAGGGGAGGAAAAAATGGGGAATAAGGATCAAGAAAACTTTTTTGCGGAGTATATCAACAAATTCAATGAGGAAATCGTAAATATGGGCCATGTTAACCTCGTTATTGCTGGGAAAACTGGTGTCGGTAAAAGCACGCTTGTAAACGCTTCCTTTCGCGAGGACATAGCAGAAACTGGTGTAGGGGAGCCGGTTACTGAGGAAATCAGAATGTATAGTAAAGAAAAATACCCACTTAGGATATATGATACGATGGGGTTGGAGCTTAGTTTAGATAGGCAGGAGTATGCTGTTGGACAAATCAAAAAGCTATGTGATGCGAAAAAAGAAACTGGAAATAAGGAAGAAATGATTCATGCGATGTGGTATTGCGTGCACGGCAATTGTGCGCGATTCGAGCCATACGAAGAGGCATTTATCAATGAGGTTTCAAAGGAAATGCCAGTGATTATTGTACTGACACAATGTATTATTAAGAGCATAGCAGAGGAGTTGAAGAGCGAAATAGAGAAAAGAAATACTATGGCAAGCAATGTTTTTATTGTAAGAGCCAAACCTTATTTTGATGATGACGGGAAAGAATTACAGGCGTTTGGGGTCGTGGAATTGGTAGAGCACACATACGCAATTCTACCGCAATCTGCTCAAAAGGCGTGGGCTAATGTTCAAAAAGCATCGTTAAAAATTAAGCAAGAGAGAGCAAGAGCCGTTGTAATTGCAACAGCGACTGCTAGTTTTGGAGAGGGGTATATGCCGCTCCCTTTTTCTGATTGTGTTGCGTTGGTTCCTACACAAATAGGGATGATTGCAGCTATTACTGCAATTTATGGACTTCAATTATCGCAATCCTATTTGACAGGGATTGTATCATCTCTTGTCGGCACAACTGCAACAACGTTTGCAGGGAGGATTCTTGTAGCTAATATTCTAAAGCTGATTCCAGTAGCAGGATCAGCGGTGGGGGGCACAATAAGTGGAAGTATGGCGGCGCTGCTAACAACAGCGCTTGGGAGTGCTTATATTGTTGTCATGAATAAAGTGTTTTCAGGAGAGATAACTCAGAAGGAACTAGAGTCTGGCGCAATGAGGGAAGAACTTTCTAACCTGTTAAAAGAAAAATTGAAATTGGAATCAAAAAAGAACAAATAATGATAGTCGAATACGATAAGCATGGAAGAATGAGAATATTTGATGGTAAATGTCCGTCGGAAAGGAGGTGAGAAGTATGCCAACTGAATGCATCAATTGCCAAGGCAGTTTGCAAGGTGGAGAATATGTTTCTCCATGGGAAGATGGCGACAACGCACATGGATATGTAATTTGTCCGCATTGTGGTTGCAAAAACACCGATTACAGTGATGATGATTAATCCATGAGAAAAAGTGCGGGTTTAACAAATTGAATGTGTCAATGTATGTATGTTATGGAGGTGCCATTATCGTATCGGAACTGCAGGAATGATGCACTCTATTTTTGGGGAGGAGGGAATGTTCAATGAGTGACAGGTTTCCGGATGTTGATTGGTGGTGCGATAGATGAGGAGCATATCTGAATGAACAGGAAGACTTTGATGATCACAAGTACATATGGGAATGTACAGAATGTGGACATAAGAATAGCATCTCAAGTACCAACATTTACGATTCACATGAAGATTATTATAATCATAGTTGATTGTTGAAGAATGGATCCAGTTTTGTAGATCATTAAAGAAAGAGCCAAAGAATTATATAGGCTCTTTCTTTTTTGCACATCCGCATAGTTGACATTTACACGAAACCGTGTTAATGTTTGAGAAGAGGGAAAAGCCATGTCGGAATACTATACAGTTACAGAATTTGCAGAGTTATATGGAAAGGATCCGGGGAACATTCGCCGGATGCTCATTAATGGGGTGATTAAAGGAGATAAGCTGGGTAAACAGTGGATCATTCCGAAAGATGCTACCTATCCGGAGGATAATCGTGTGAAGAACGGTAGTTATAGAAACTGGAGAAAGCGGGCATCCATCAATCAAGCATATCCGAACCTTTTGTCTTCGCTGAAAGAAATGAGCGAAAGACTTTGTGCAGTGTATGGTGCATCGCTGGATAGAGTAATTCTATATGGCTCTTACGCACGAGGTGAGCAGACGGAGGAGTCCGATGTTGATATAGCTGTGATTTTGAAGGGCCGCAATACGGAGAAGATGCATGATGATCTGCTGGATATCGTAGTGGATTATGAATTGGACTTGGAGGTGACGATGTCGGTTGTTCCCATAGAGTATACAAATTATCTTGAATGGAACAAGGTGTTGCCTTTTTACAAGAATATCGAGAAAGAGGGGATCGTGCTTTGGCAGGCAGCATAAAGGATTTGTCCAGATATCGATTTGAAGAGAGCCAGGAGATTCTTACTGATGCAAGAATCATGTTTGAGAATGGCAGATATAAGAACACGTTGAACCGTGCATATTACTCGATTTTCCACGCAATACGCGCAGTGATTGCATTGGCCGGGTTTGACAGCAGCAAGCATAGCGGCGTAATTTCGTTCTTTAATCGAAATTATGTGAAAACAGGTTTTTTTTCCAAGGAAATGTCCAAAATAATCCAGTCCGCAGCAGAAAATAGAGAAAAGGCAGATTATCTTGATTTTTTTGTTGCATCAAGAAAAGAGGCGGAAAGACAAATCGCACAGGCGGAGATCTTTACAAAGACTATAGAAGAGTACTTGGTTGAGAAGGGCGTTTTGGAAAAAACGAAGCCAAATAGTTGACAATTAATAGTAACAAGGATGGAGAAGAATCAGAATGTCTATATTGTTTTTTTCGGATGTAATTAAAAAGGCGGGGATTGATCCTAAAAACGTGAAACTGATACGACACAGTCTTACCGATAAACTTTTCAAGGAATGCTATGACAAAGGAAAGGTATACGAATACACATGTCATCAGAAAAAAGATTTCAGCAGGGATTATGAATACTGGGCGGTATTTATCAGTGGGTCAGGAACACTAGCGAAATTTTATTCGATCTATAAGGTAGGATCCAGTAAGCCGGATACAAAAGATAATATTCCAGAAGGGGTTCCGGAAAAAGAGGCATTAAATTACCAAGGCGAGTATGCAATTTATGATCTGACAAGGGTTGATGCACTTGCAGAAATGGAAGGGAAATTGACCATCGACTGGGGCAATTCGACCAGAATGTGGCATCAGAAAGGCACAACTGAAAAGCCTGTTGTCTATATTCTTCCAGATGAAAAGAAGGTATTCACCGGTTTTGAAAACCTTGTGAAGACATATGATGAACTAAAGGAGATAATTGAGAACCGTGAAGTATATGAAGCGTGGCATACAGCACTCTCCTCAGTATATGCGATATACCTGATAGTTGACACGGAAACGGGAAAGCAATATGTGGGATCAGCATATGGAAAAGATGGGGTGTTAGGGAGATGGGCGGTATATGTTCAGACTCGTCATGGAAATAACAAGGAAATGAAACGAGTGATTTGTAACTATCCGGAAAGATACCATGCGTTTCAATTTTCAATACTGCAGATCCTTCCGAAAACCATAACAGATGAAGAAGTCATCCACATCGAAAGCCTATGGAAGGATAAACTGTTAAGCACGAAATTTGGTATGAATGATAATTAATAGATTTGGCCACGTTTTTCTGGAGTGAATTGCACATGAAAACAACCGGCTCTTTTGAGCCGGTTGCGGTATTTCTGGGGAGTGCCTATGCCTGGTCAGTTCGTTTTTTTTCGAAAGCGGAACAGTGGTCTGCGGCGGGAATTCTACTTTTCCTCCTTCCGAGGTTTCTGTAGAAATATGGGTTGCGGTATAGGTATTAATCAAATCAACGGTTGTTACGTCGATGTGATGATACTTCTCTTGTGATGGTATTATATCACGCAGTCGCTCTTTGTCATCAGATTTCTGTATAAACTCAAACACGAGGCCGAGCTCCGAAGCAAATTTGCTAAAGTCCGTGATCTCCTGCGGTGTGATGAGTTTTTGTTTGCTGGCAAGATTTCCGTTGCGAATGTCCCTGTGCAGGAATAAGATAGAAAGCAGGAGATGACAGCCATGCGTACGCTCAACGACTACTTATACAACGGCGATACGGTGGTGAAGATCCTGCACAGTTATTTGCAGGATCTGAAGGCAGACGCCATTGAAAAGAATAACGGAATTGACCTTGTACACAGCAACTGTCTGCTTTTGATGATCGACCTGCTGGAGCATAATGATTTCCTGACAACCCAGTCGCAGAAGATCAGAGAGTTTTATAAATACATGGCGGAGAAGTATCCGTTTCTGGCGTTTACCTTCAAGGGCAGGATCTCATCGCTTACCGCATCGTGATCTCTTTGCCGAAATGTCATCAAAATCCGGGTGAGAATAGGCAGGAGCGTGAACGCGCGCGGAGAGAAGAGATCCCGCCCGGAGAAAATCTGTATTTTGATGATGCATATGAAAGAGGGATACGGCTTCAAAATCTGGATCTTGCTGCGGTGGATGTCAATATGTTCGGCGCGGCAGACAACAATCTCGTGAATGACGGATGCGGTTTGTACCGTGGCCGGCTGATCCTGCCGTATGAGCATCTGTCGAGATTTCAGAACGATCTGATCTGAGATGTCAGAGCAGCAAGACACACCCGGGAAGTCAAAAGAAGATGAGGTACAACCGCAATGAAAATCGCGATCATTTCAGATACCCATTCCCTCCTGCGGCCGGAGGTCGCGGAGATTATCAGAGAAAGCGATCATGTGCTGCACGCCGGTGATATCGCGTCGCCAGAAACCTATGAACAGATCCGAAATCTGATGGTGCCGGTGCATTTTGTGCGGGGCAATGCAGACAAGGAATGGGCGGAAGGAATGCCGGCAGAAGCAGAGATCGCGCTTTCGGGATATCGTTTTTACATGGTGCATAACCGAAGCCATGCAAGAAAAGATCTGACGGGCGTCGACTTTTTCGTATACGGACATTCCCATAAATATGAGGAGCGGAAGGATGGGACGGTCACCTGTCTGAATCCCGGCAGCTGCGGACCGAGACGTTTCACGCAGCCGGTTACGATGATGGTGCTGACGATCACGGAGGACGGCGCCGTCACCATCGAGAAGATCGATCTGTCACCGGTCCTGCGGCGCAGTATGAAGCGGCCGCCGAAACAGGAGATGGATGTTTTGATCAAACACATCATCAAAGATATGAACGCGAATCTTCCGGTGCCTGAGATCTCGGAGCGGAACAGGGTGGAGCAGGAACTGGTGGAAGAGATCCTGCAGATTTACACGACCCATCCGGGGATCAATACGGACGGGATTTTAAACCGGATGAAATGACGGCCGCAGAGCATGCACGGCGTACGTCGACGATCACGGCAGAGTTCATGCGGGAGCACCTGCTTTGAAGCACAGGATCCGTTCGTTTTTCATATCATTGCAAAGTCTGAAATCCAGCTCCGAGACATCATAGACGCTCACGATTTCTTCCCTTTCTCCGTAAAAACGCAAAAAAGCAAAAGCTCCATGATTGGGCGCCTTTGCCTTTCTTGTATTATAATGCAGACGGAGAGGAATTGCCAGAAGAAGTTTTTCTATATATGATAAAATCTGTGTGCGGAAACGATCCATATCTGCTAAAATCATTGTTGTTGGAAAAAAATAACGCGCCAAAAGTCACATGCCGCTTTTGGCGTGTTTATCACCATAAGGAGGAACAACATGTATTTCTACGGGTATTATTTTGACTGGACGTACATCCTGGTTTTGATCGGCGCGGTCATCAGCGGGATCGCATCGCTGAACGTGCATATGACTTATAACAAATACAGCAAGGTGATGCAGCATCTCGGGCTGACGTCGCAGGACGCGGCGCAGCGGATTTTGGAGAGCGCAGGCATTCACGATGTGGGGATTGAGCGGATCGGCGGCAATCTGTCGGATCATTATTCCCCGAAGGAAAAGGTGCTGCGGCTGTCTGACAGCGTTTACGGGTCTTCGTCTGTTGCAGCCATCGGAGTGGCGGCCCATGAATGCGGACATGCGGTGCAGCATAAGACCGGATATGCGATGCTGCATCTTCGGTCGGCGGCAGTGCCCATCGCGAAGTTCGGATCCTATCTTTCCTGGCCGGTGATCCTGCTGGGACTTTTGTTCGGATGGACCGGTATGCTCCGGGTCGGCATCTTTCTTTTCATGTTCGTCGTCGCATTTCAGCTGATCACGCTGCCGGTGGAGTTCGACGCTTCCAGGCGCGCCCTGAAGATCTTAAAAAGCGACCATATGCTGGAGGGCGAGGAGTTTGAAGGAGCGAAAAAGGTGCTTCTGGCTGCGGCGATGACGTATGTGGCGGCCCTGTTTACGTCGATCCTGCAGCTGGCGCGGCTGATTTTGCTTGCGAGAGGAAGCAGCGGCAGACGGCGGGATTAGCCGGTGAAAAAACCGCAGGAGCGACGCAAGATTTTCAGGGTAAACGCAACATCGTAGAAAAGTAAAGCAAAGCCGCTCAGATACGTCATTTTTGGCGATATCTGGGCGGCTATTTTCGCATAAATAACAACCTTTGAACGGCTTTTTGAACGATTTTTATATGTTTCGTGACACGCAAACCAAGCACGTATTGGGGCTTTTCACAGTAAAAGCAACATCAAAAACGTTGCAGTTAGTCTGAATAATAATATTTCAACAGTCGTGGTGTCAGCTCCACTTCATCTGCCGGAATCTCGGTCAGCCCCATCAATGTGTAGAAATCCTCTGGCAAGAATACCTTACCGACTTGATATGGAGTGTTCCCATTCAGGGACTTCCTTTTGAAACTGTTGATATGATCCATCATGAAATTGATATGCCCTTGATGATACGACTCCAGGGAAGTACCTTTTGGGATTATATAGCGGATATACTTATGGTTATTTTCGCAAGCCCCTTTTTCATCAGATCTGTTCGGCTCGCAGAAGAATATCATCGTTCTTTTGCCGCCGGAAATCGAGCGTTCCATCCCGTCAATGTCAGCAAACTCATGGCCGTTATCGGTTAAGATCAATGGAAAGCATTCTGTAAATAGTTCTGATCCGAGTTGTGTTTCCAATTTATCGAGCATGGCTACGACATTTGCTGAATCCTGTACGTCCATGATAAGTGCGATCTGAAGATGAGGTTCCCTGAAATGGAGTGTCAATAAAGCTGCTGAATCTTCTTTGACACCTTCCACACAGTCCATTTGCACTGTGCGTATGTCGTTCTTTGCGATGAAGTCGAGATAGTCCGCATAGGTTCTACCTTCCTTGATCTGCTTCATCGTCTTGTAGCTGTTATCACCGTGCTTCCTGCGAGGTTTTCTTTTTACTGCATCTCGGAGATCCAGTGCCCGCGCTTCCAACTGACAGTCATTTACCATACGTCGAAGCGTTGATTCGCTGATCCCAAGTTCCCGGCCGTGTTCTTGGATGATATGATAAATAGACTGTCCTTTTTTAATGAGCGGTGATGTGATACGGTCTATCTTCTCGATGTGTTCATCAGATATGTTGCGTCCGGATCTCGTATCGTGCAGTGCCACATCTGCCATCTTCTGCGCATGGATAGGATCATAGATATACTTATCAAATCCGCAATTTCTTGATCGTTTATAGCAAAAGTTACAGACTCCTGTGCGGTTCGCCAATGCCTCATCGCAGTATGATTTTGAATAGTCCGGACATATATTCTTAGCATAAGAACAGTTCCGGCAGGTTTTCTTGCATTTATGGCTGTTCTTTTTGCAGAGATCCTTGTGCCCACAGGTACGGAATAGCACGCAGTCGCAGTTGTAAGATTTCTTTTTCGTGGAATGTTTCGTAATTTCCCTTGAAATGGTGGAAGGTGAACAATCAAGCGCCGTTGCGATGTAACGGATCGACCGGCCTTCTCTCAGAAATGTGTCGATCGCTCTACGGTCTCCTGATGTGAGATGTGATCCAGATAGTCTTTTTGGCATGGAGCCTCCTTTCTGCGACGCGCACAACAAGGTGACTTTAATAATCCCGCCAAATTCCTATTGATTTTCAACACAGAAAATGATATGTTAAAGTAGTCAATAAGAAAGACGGACGCCATGCGCGTCACTGTGGGGAGCATCAGTTTTCAGGTCGCCAAACATGAAGGACTGGTGCTTTTTCCTTCGTAACAAAACCATTTTAACGAATACTTTGTAAATTTTGAATTCGGAAGGTTTCATAAACATCATGCATGTCATGCAGGATTTTTGGTAATATACGCTTTTTCGGTAAACAGTGTCCGAAAACATCATCAGTATTAACAAAAAGTCTGCATATCATGCAGAAATTGTAGGAAAAATGAATCAGGCAAGTAAAGACGTTATTAAAGAAGCATTTCTATCAATCATTGGAAAAGTTATTAGGCGCGCCAGAACAAGGTGCGGGTGGAGTCAAAGGGCGCTGGCAGAGGAAATAGGTGTAGATGAGTCCGTTGTTAATAAATACGAACACGGGAAAGTGGACATAAATGCCTCGACCATGGCATACATCAGCGTTGTCTGCGGCTTTGACATGAAGGAATATGTTGAACAATTCGATGCAGAACGTATCCCTGGAGATAAGGCCATTTCGATAAATGTGCTGTTTGAGGAACTGGTACGCTATGCCACTAAAAAGGATGAAAATGTCGAGCAGGTGCAAGATATCAACGAGTATATTCCCCCGAAACCTAATCTGGAGTATAGTCACGAAAAAGGAAGGTGGGAAATGATTGAGGTTGATAGGCCAGTTATTACCTCCAATGCAGATATTGAGCCCGAACCAAAGCCTTCAGCAGAAAAGATCGATGAGGAAACAAGATTCTTTCTTGAATATATGAATACCGACGAATCCGCAGTGAAACGCGATGTTTTGTGGGCAGCCTTCTTTGCTGCAAAAGAGGCGGCTATGAATGGTAAAACAGCAAAAACTCTTGTAAATGCTGCTCTTGATTACGCTATTCGGGATGAGGATAAGGAAGTACGGGATCGTTTGAAATGGTATCGCAAGATATGTGAGAAATCCTTATAAAGACATTTGCCTGATGCTCTGCCTTATGGTATAAGAATGATGTAAAACTGAGAGTGAAAAAAATCAAAAGGAACATCGTATCTATATCTGAGAATAGCGAGATGCGATGACCTTTCTCTGGCAATAGTATCTCCAAGCGGCAATGCCGTGTAAACCCTGTTGAATCCAGCAAAAATCCATGCTATAATTGAATCATCTTAAAAATATATTCTGCTTAATACGGTAATTCGGATGAAGAGCTTACTTGCCAAGAATTCTACATCCAAAGAACGGATTACCGGTCTGTATTCATGGTCATATGTTTACTGTTCGGCAGGCTATGATCATGGCAAAATTACGAGGCTTTGACTTAAACACATGGTCTTTGCTTTGACAGGGCAGGAGGGGATATTCTAACGCAAGAGGATATCCAGAAGAAAGTTCCAATGGCGCATGGTCAGAGGAACATTATTTCCCGGCAGGACTGCCGGAGATCAGCCCGCGGCTGATGAGGTTTTATTTCTCTTTCAATCATTCATCCTAATAGATGATTAAGTATTTCTTGAGAGAAAGAGGAGAAAGTAAACAGCTGAATACGTTGTTGTAGAGGAACCAATGGTTCTCTGTAATATCTTTTTTATCAGGGAGCCTAATAGCCTCCCTGTTTACATATATGACGTTTTATCATAATGTGGATTGCAAAAGGGAGGAATGAATGATGAAAGCAAACGACGGTGTTTCGACCAACAGAAAATTGAAGGATACACTCTTTCGTAAGCTGTTTGGTGAAGACAAAGCAACGGCGCTGAGCCTCTATAATGCCGTAAACGGTACGTCTCATCCCAATCCAGAGGATCTGGAATTTACGACGTTAGAGGATGTTATTTGGATGAAAGTGAAGAACGATGTTTCGTTTGCATTCACGAGATCGTTGAATCTGTACGAGCATCAGAGCACCTATAATCCGAATATGCCACTAAGAGGACTTCTGTATTTTGCAGATCTCTACCGGCAGTTGATTCCAGTGTCAGAGAAGCTGTATAGCCAGCAACTCATGAAGATCGCAACTCCGAAGTATGTCGTGTTCTACAATGGAGAGAGGGACGCAAAAGATCGTGAAGTATTGAAACTTTCGTCTGCATTTGAGGATCCTAGCGCTGGGAGCGACTATGAGTGGACAGCAACGATGCTCAACATTAACTATGGGCACAATGCAAAGCTTATAGAGAAATGTGAAACCCTTCGAGAGTATTCAAGATTGATCTTCCTGATCAGGGAATATCAGAAGAAAGAAGCGGATTTCGACGAGGCTGTCAGCAAGGCGGTAGACGATTGTATCAAAGAAGGAACTCTTTCTGAGTTCCTGCAAAAGCACAGAAGGGAGGTAAGGGATATGTGTTTAACCGAGTTTGACGAAAAGAAGTTTGAGCAGGTTGTTAAAGACGACGCTCGTGCATTTACCATCTTTGATCTTGTTCAAAAAGACAAACTATCAGTTGAAGATGGCGCGGAAGAGCTCAACATGGATCTTGCCGACTTCGAACGTGCAATGCAAGATAACGGGTATAAGATCCCTGTACTTGCATAAACCCAACGTATTCAACTCAAAGGATTGAGCGTAGCCGATAGGCTGCGCTCTTTTCTTAGTGTGACGGGCATGTCCCAAACCTTGGGTGAAAGTCCCAAGGGGCGTAGTTGCCAACGAACTCGATAGCGACTCCCAAGGTTTGAACCGTGAGGAACAGGCGAGAAGAAGGGATAGCGAAATCGTGGCCTGACG
>JAFRKV010000027.1 GCA_017431515.1 Lachnospiraceae bacterium | reverse complement strand
CCAATCTGGAACCTCAAACGAAGAGCAAGGCGGTCGCGGTGGCCGCAGATATTATCCTTATGCCTATACGGAGCAGGGAATAAGCATGCTTGCAAGTGTTCTGCATAGCAAGGTTGCTGTTCAAGTGAGCATAAATATCATGCGCACTTTTGTTGAGATGCGTCGTTTTATTGCCAACAATGCACTTCTCTTCGAGAAGGTTAGTGATATAGAACTGAAACAGCTGGAATATCAGAAAAGCACGGATGAGAAGTTTGACAAGGTGTTTCAGTACATTGAGGATCACGCAGAATCGGAGCAGAAGATTTTTTTCGATGGTCAGATTTATGATGCGTTCAGTCTGATTACATCCATCATCCAGAAAGCGCAGAAGGAGATAATCCTGATTGATGGATATGTCGATGTGGATACGCTGAACATCCTGGCAAAGAAGAATGCCGGTGTTGATGTGAAGATTTATACATATGCGAGCGCACAGCTTACGAACAGGGATGCGGCGAATTTCAATGCACAATATCCGACATTGACGGTGAAGAAGACGCAGGTATTCCACGACAGGTTTATAATTTTAGACGGGAAGACGGCGTATCATATAGAGGCTTCCATTAAGGATGCTGGGAAGAAATGTTTTGGCATTTCCTTAATAGATGATCCGGGGGTTGTAGCAGAATTGTTGAACCGGCTGAAAACGGTTTGACACAAAAACCAGAAGGATTTAGGAAAATGATAAGTATAAAAAATGTCATGGAAGATGATCAAATATGGAATGATATCTTGCACAGTGGCTTTCAATATGGTATATTATCAGTAAGAAATGCTTACATTCTTACGGAGGTGATAATATGGCAGTAGATGTGCTTTCGGTTTCTTCAAAGGGGCAGATCGTTCTTCCCATGGAAATGAGGAAAAAGATGTCTATAGAGGCAGGAGCCAAGCTGGCAGCATATGCGCTTGGTGATATGATCATGCTTAAACCCATTGATATTCCGACTGAAAATGATTTCAAGGCGAGCCTGGATCAATTTGCATCATGGGCCGAGGATGTCGGATATAAGGAAAGCGACGTGGATGATATTGTAAAATCATATAGGAAGAGTAAGAGATCATGAAAATAGTTGTTGATACAAATGTCGTGATCTCCGGCATCTTCTTTGGCGGCAATCCCCGAAAGATTGTTGAAGCTGTTGCTGCCGGCTCTATTGATGCATATGCCACAACGGAGATCATTGATGAATACACGGGAATCATAGATTCCATGATTGAGCGGAAGCAGGGAAGGATAAACCAGAGTATTCTGTCTCCATTGTTTTCTGCGATGAAGATCATCGAAACCGAGACAAATATAGATGTTTGCCGGGATCCTGATGATAACAAGTTTATAAAATGTGCGGTGGATGCAAAAGCATTATATATTGTCAGCGGAGACAATGATCTGCTGGATATCAAGGAATATGATGGAATCCGCATAATCACTGCAAAAGAGTTTTGCGATGAATATCTGAAGTAAGTGAATAAGAATAACAGCGACAGGTGCGAGTTTAGGGATAATCCTAGGCTCGCATTTTTGTCGGGAAAATTCCAATGTTGCGAGGTGAAAGGAAATGAAAGAAGGAGAGAATAAATGGAATCGACAAGGGATATCAGGCGACTGATCGAAAGGGAAATCAAAAAGGGAAGTGCACCGCTGACCTTCGATCATATTGACTACAGGCTGATGCGTTGCATGAGATACAGTCGGAATCGGATCTTAAGCGGGTGCTTGTATATTTGTTTCGGATAGCGGAGTATGAGAATCTGGCAAATGATATGACGCGGAACAATGTTTATACGGAAAACCATCTTATCCGGGGTGATAGTTTTCATAGGTGGAATAATGTGATGGAACGTAATGCCAACTATCTGAATGTGATTACTTATGCCAAAAGGCTTAAGCCGGTGTATGAAGGTAAGACATATGTGGAAACAGTGCCGTGCTTCTTTTCTTTCCCGGAAGCGGAGAGTGAGAAGTACCGCTTTATATATGAGGGTATGGAAACATATGCGTTCCCTTTGTCTGGAAAACATATCATCAATGGCTTGTATCTGCTAAGTATCATGAACCGGAAGAATCTTGCCATGCAGGACGCCCCATTTTATCTGGAGTCGGATATTCAGAAGCAGATATATCATCTTCTGGATATAAGAGCAGTCATTTTCCAGTGTATGCTCGTTGATGACATCCATCTGGTGGACAGACTGTATGAAGCAAAGTTGTATACGATATATCTATTGAAATAAGGATACAAAATGAATAATGAATAGCGATAGGCGCAGGTTTAGGAGAAATCTTATTCCTGCGCTTTTTTAATTTCAGTAACCTTTGGACTGACGGACCAAAAGTGGAGAGGAGGAAGCATTGGAACTTGAAATGACCGAGAGCGAAATATGCCACAGATTCAGGAGAAACGGTTGCGGAAAAAGGATGATACCGATTCTTGCACAGCTTAATGCAGTGGACGATGAAGTAATCTGCGAGATCCTGTGGCGTAACAATCTCTTGAAAGAGAAACCGAGGTTTATGCACAAGTATCAGTATTGCTAGGAGGAGAATGATGGAAAAATATCTGCACAGGCTGGTGGTGCCTCCCTGACACAACAGCAAATACAGGGCTATGCTCGGAAAGGAGACAAAGATGCATGAAGAAGTAAATCAGAAGGTTGTATCCCTCGGGATCCGTACAGGTAAGCTTACTGCGAATGGAGATGCCGGGGCTGCGCGGGTTTACATCACGTAATCTCAGATATATGCGCACCTTTTATGAAGAGTGGTCGATGTTGGACACCAACCGCCCTGCTGTTGATGAGATAGAGGATTCTAATTTGGAAATTGTAACTTCCAAAATAGATTCTCAGGGTGTGATGTCAATTTGGAAATCGCAATTTCCAAATTTATCGGATTTTCCAATAGAGGAGTTCATGCACATTGGATTTACGCATCATAGCATCATACTGGGTAAGATAAAGGAGATTGATGAACGAATATATTACATCAGAAGATGCGCATCTGAGCATTATACGGTTGAGGCCTTGAAAAGAAGCATCGCAGGGGATGATTATCGCCATCAGGCAAATCTGCCAAACAATTTTTTCAATACCCTTCCGGCGGCAGAGCAGGCTTTTCGTGCAGTAAATACATTCAAGGATGAGTACCTCTTGGATTTCATCAATGTTGAGGAGATCGCTGAACGTGATAAGAACGATATTGACGAGAAGGTTGTGGAAAACTCCATAGTCCACAATGTAAAGAAGCTCATAATGACCTTTGGAAATGGATTTTCCTTTATCAGCAACCAGTATCATCTGGAGGCGTTCGGGGAGGATCAATATGTTGACCTATTGTTTTTCAATCGTAATTTGAACTGCTTGGTTGCTGTTGAACTGAAAAAGGGGAAATTTAAGCCCTCATATCTTGGAGAACTGCAAAGCTATCTTAGCGTGTTAGATGGCTTTGAAAAGAGACCTCATGAGAATCCTTCAATTGGTCTTATTCTATGCAAGGATATGAACAAATCCTATGTCGATTATGTAATACAGGATTATGCGAAACCTATGGGTGTCGCAACATATAAAACAGCAAAGGATATGTCGGATGAACTTAAAAAAGCGCTTCCGGATATAGAGACTCTTAAGAAACTCCTTGATGCGGATGATGAGGGCTAATATAGTCTTTATACTAATACTGCTGATGCTGTATAGCACATAAAATAATTATTTTTGCAACAACCTGTTGCAAAATCTATATGGTTCCGCGGATATAAACCGTCAGTCTGATGATTGACGGTTTTATTATGCCCATTTTTAGGGATTATCAAAGAATGGAGGTACAAAAAGTATGGGAAACAACACATTTGGATACGCAAGGGTATCCTCAAGGGATCAGAATGAGGAGAGGCAGATTGTGGCACTTCAAGAAATGGGAGTACCGGAACAGAACATTTACGTTGACAAGCAGTCAGGCAAGGACTTTAACAGACCACAGTATAAAAAGCTACTTCGCCGGGTGAAGCCGGATGATCTGATATATATCAAAAGCATTGACCGGCTTGGGAGAAATTACTCCGAGATTCTTGACCAGTGGAAGGTGATCACAAGCAAAACCAGCTCTCCATGCGGACGATCAGGGAAATGTTTTCGCCCTTCTTAAAAATCCGGGAGGATCAATACTACGTACAAAGTTATATAAATGCCAGCCCTCATTTTCCGGAGCTTCTCAAAAAGAAGGAAAACGGGGAATATGTGTATGGGGAAACCGCAAGAACTCTGGATAAGGCCATCAAGGATTTTCGCGCTCTGGGTCTGAAAAAAGATGAACAGCTGACTCCTGAGCAGGAAAAGCAGTGGATCTCTTTATACCGGGAGCTTTTGACGAAAGAGCTTACCGAATGGAAGAAGAAGGAGGAAAATCCTCCTGCCGTTGATCCCATCAATTTCACCGGCGTCATGGTGGAACAGATCAGGGACAATAAGCTTGCTACGGTGCGGTATCTCGGCGGTTTTTCGAAGATCAAACACTATACTTCAAAAAACATGGAACTCGATATGACAGAAGAAGAGCTGAAAAAACTGGAAAAGCAGGCTGCAGGCTGATTCACGCAAAATACAAGGTCGCCGGAGTCGATCTGGTGCTTCGGGGAGGGGGCGTTCTGGACGGAACCGAAATCGTGGGGGAGCATGTGAAATCCATAGACCGGTGACGCCGGCGTTCCCCCTATTCCGTCATCCGGTAGCCGACTCCGGCTTCGGTGAATATGAACTCCGGACGGGCCGGATTTTTCTCGATCTTTCTTCGGATATTTGCCATATTGACCCGCAGAATCTTATTGTCATCCTTCATATGAGGGCCCCAGATTTCCTTCAGAATGTAATCATAGGTCAGGACTCTTCCCGAGAACCGGGCCAGAAGCGCCACAATCCGGTATTCATTCTGCGTGAGCTTCACGTCCGTTCCTTCGACAAAAACCCGATGCTTTTTATAGCTGACCACAAGCCTTCCGTTCAGAAGGGTCACCTCATCCGAAACCACGGAGGGTGTCCCTGCCGGCTTGTAGTGCCGCAGCGCGGTGCGGATGCGGGCAAGAAGCTCCGGTGCGCTGAAGGGCTTCACCATATAGTCATCCGCTCCAAGATCCAGCGCCCGTACCTTATCCTGTTCATGGCCTCTTGCGGAAAGCACGATAATCGGCATCTGAGAATAAGATCTCACGTATTCGATCACGCTCATTCCATCCGCGTCCGGCAGACCCAGATCCAGCAAAACCACATCGGGACACTGGGACGAGACGATGCTTTTCGCCTCGCTTGCCCGTGACGCGCTGTAAACCTCGTAATGATTTGCCTTCAGCACCGTTACGAGAAGGTTCACGATGCTTTTGTCATCCTCCACAATGAGAATCCGGTCTTTAATTTCCATGCTCCGAAAGAGGGATCGTAAAGATCACCCCGGCACCTCCTGTTTTTCTGTTTTCCGCGAATAGAATCCCCCCATGCGCCCTGACAATCGACCGGCAAACGGAAAGCCCGATCCGCATTCCGGACCTCGCATGCTGATCCGTCTTCAAAAACGGTAGGGTGCCGTCAAACAGATGCGGCAGCACATCCTCGGGGAAGCCGCATCCATCGTCAAAGACTCCGACTTCGATCTCTTTTTCCAAAACCTTCACGGAGATCCGGATCTCCGTAAGCCCCTCTCCGTGAAACACGCAGTTGTCCATCAGGTTCAAAAGCACCTGCTCAATCAAAATCGGGTCCACGGAAATAAGCAGGGGCTTGTCCGGGATATCTATGGAAATCCTTACATCCCCATGGTTTTTTTCAAATCTTGAAACCGCGCTTCCGATCACTTCCTCCAGCAGCTCATCCGTCCTTTTTATCGCCCCGCCATCTCTGTCAATTCTGGTAACGGAAAGGAGATTCTCCACCATTCAATTCAGCCATTCCGCCTCCTGCCTGATATCCGACAAAAGCATGATTTTCTCTTCCTCCCGAAGATCGGCATTCTGTTCCAGCAGGACAGAGGAATCTCCTATGATCGAGGTCAGCGGTGTACGGATGTCATGGGACAGGGCGCGAAGCAGATTGGAACGGGTCTTCTCCCTTTCGATCTCGATCCGGATCTGCTCCTGCTTTTTGATCCGGGTAGTCAGGGTGCTAACGCTGATGGAGACCGTAAGCATCACTATAAAGGTCAGAGGATAGCCGGTAAGCGTAAAATTCAGCCGGAAATAAGGGTAGGTGAACGCATAGTTCACCGCAAACACCGCAACAATCGAGGCACCCACACCCCAGAGATACCCTTCGGTAAATCCGGAAATACAAAGCACCGCCATGACAAAGATCAGCGGCACATGGGTGTCCGTGCTCACAAACTGCTGCAGCAGAAAGCAAACTGCGGCTGCGATGCCGAGAATTCCGGCCGTAACAAAGAAGCTCTTTTTCACTTTCTCCGCCTCCCACCTCTATTGTACACAAAATTGACGGATTATTAACAGAGTGCCCGTCGGTCTTAGCGCTTTCTTAACAGAGGGTTGGATTAGAATGGGAACAGAAAAAAACAGGAGGAAAAAAGAATTGCTGATCGGTACAAGAGTCTTTGACGTAATCGGTGTGATCATTCTGATCGCTGCCATCATCTTTTCCATTTATATGGATAAAGGCGGGAAGTAAGGGGTTCCCTGCTTCCCGCGTCGACGTGAACGTTTTTTCGTTTCTATCTTACAGCCACAAATACCATATCCGCCCCATAAAGGCAAATCATAAGAATTCCTTCCGTCCTGCTGATCCTTTTCTTTGTAACGGAAAACAGAAGGGTTATGAGACTGACCACAATCAGAATGAGCATATCATAGAAGGATGCCGCGTTTACGGCAACCGGATGGATCGCGGCGGACAAGCCAAGAATAAACATCATATTAAAGAGATTGGAGCCAATGACATTTCCGACCGCAAGAGCGGTCTCTCCCTTTTTCGCCGCCACAATCGAGGTTACAAGCTCCGGAAGAGAGGTCCCGACAGCAACGATCGTCAGTCCGATCAGAGTCTCTGAAAGTCCTGCGGCGCGGGCAATCTCCTTCGCGCCATATACCACCGCCTGCCCTCCGCCGATAATAAGTGCCAGCCCGATTACAATCAGGACGACGCATAAGGCAGCACTTTTTCCCGTTTCTTCTCTCTCCTTTTCCGGATGCTTTCTGGCCTGCCGGATCAAAAGAAACAGATAGATAAAAAAGAGGACGAGTAAAAGGATGCCTTCCCATCTGCTCACGATTCCGGCCGTATCCTTCATTTCCTTTCGGAAGATATTTGAGGACAGAGCATCCGCGAGACAGCTCAAGATAAGGACGGCCGCCGTCACGATAATCGAAACCGGAAAATCCCGTTTCAGAACAACGCGGTCCACCGGCACCGGGTAAATCACGGCGCAGACCCCAAGCACCATCAGAAGATTGAAGATGTTCGAACCCACCACATTCGACAGCGCGATCTCGTTCGACCCCTGAATTGCCGCGGAGGTGCTGACCGCCAGTTCCGGCGCGCTGGTTCCGAAGGCCACGATGGTAAGTCCGATGATGATTCCCGGAACTCTGAAATGTCTGGCCAGTCCGGAGCTGCCGTCCACAAACAAATCCGCTCCCTTTACCAGACCCACGAATCCTGCTGTCAGGAGGATGATATACAGGGCGATCATTCGGTTATCCGGATCCCGTACCGGATCCGCCGGTAAATCTTCCAGACGATCACCACCGGTATGGATCCCGCTAGAAATACAAACGGCAGTAATCCAAAAACAATAAGAAAAATCATCAATATGATTTGTACAAACATCTTTGCTACCTCCTGAAATCAAATCAGAGAATAGCAGAGTGTTTCTGCAATATCTACGGCTTTTCCTCATAATTAGCGCGGTTTTAACAAAGAAGCGCCTTTTCTTAGCTGCTTCTTAGCGAGCCGCCGCAGGCCCCGGAAGAGTCCCACCCGGCAGCACGTCCCTGACACACAGGGATTCCGCTATATTCGCGCAGTGTTCCGATACACGGCGGCAGATCGTCAGATAATCCGATAAATAAACGCTGCTCTCTGCCCGTACCTTTCGTTCTCTGAGCATGCGAAGGTTTTTCTTTTTGATTCTCTTGATCTGGGTCACCAGATTCGCCGCTTCCACCAAAAGGTCATTCGCCGTTTCCTGCTCCTGGTTCTCATAGGTTTTCGTCAGGGACAGAAGAATCTCTCCCAGCTTTCTGTTGATGGGCTCCAGGATCTCTTTTACCCTCTCATGATCCGAAGCCTCGTTTTTATGCATTTTTCTGACCGCCCCGGACAGAGCCAGAGAATAATCGCTGATTCTTTCCATATCCCCGAGATTATGGATCATATCGGCGATCATCGAGCTCTCTTTGGAGGAAACATCCTCTTCCGACAGACGGACCAGGAAGCGGTTGCAGACTGCCACCATTTCGTCCACCTCCTCTTCCGACTGATTCAGCTGTTCCCGGAGATTCGAATCGCTGTCTTTCTGCAAATTCATTGCCATACAAAAGCTGCTGCCTGCTTTTTCGAGAATGACGCAGGTCTTCCTTCTGCATTCCGCGGCCGCAAAAGCCGGCGACAGAAGCAGTCTGTCATCCAGAAACGCCTTCCCGGCGCCATCCTCCTTTATGATTCTTTCCGCGATGCGAACCAGAATTTTGGAAAACGGCAAAAGGATCAAAGTCGTAGCAACATTGAAAATGGAGTGGAACAGCGCGATCGCGAAGGGCGTGATCATTTCGTCCAGAAGCGCCAGCCGAAATCCCCATTTGCACAGGAAATAGATTCCAAGACCTATCAGCGTTCCGATCACATTAAAGCTCACATGGATCACCGAAACCCGTTTCGCGTTTTTGCTTACGCCGATCGAAGAAATAAGGGCCGTAACACAGGTTCCGATGTTCTGGCCCATAATAATGGGAATGGCTACGCCATAGGAAACCTGACCGGTCAGACTTAAGGACTGCAAAACGCCAACGGAAGCGGCCGATGACTGTATGACCCCTGTAAAAAGCATTCCGATCAAAACCCCAAGCAGCGGATTTGAAAACGCGGTTAAAAGACTCGCAAACTCCGGCATTTCGGCAAGAGGCGCCAGGGAATTCGACATCATTTCCATTCCCTGCATCAGCACGGCAAAGCCGACCAGCACAAAGCCGAGCTCCCGCAGCTTCTTTTTCTTCGCCGCCATCAGCAGAATCACCCCGCCCAGCGCCAGGATCGGTGCGAAATGCTCCGGCTTCATCAGAGACAAAATCACATTATCCGTTTTTACGCCGCTCAGACTCAAAATCCACGCAGTGAGGGTCGTGCCGATGTTCGATCCCATGATAACGCCCACTGTCTGGGAAAGCGTCATGATACCGGAATTTACGAGTCCGACCAGCATAACCGTCAAAGCCGACGAGGACTGCATCGCTATCGTAATAACCGCACCTAAAAACAGCCCCTTCAAGGGGTGGTCTGTCATTTTCTGCAGCACTTTTTCAAGCCTGTCGCCTGTTACGTTTTTCAGTCCGGAGGAAAGAACCGTCATTCCAAAAAGGAAGAAAGCCAGTCCTCCGATCACTCCGGTTATATTCTGCAGCTCCATTTACCCTTCCTCTATCCCGTTCTCGGAATCTGAATTTCTGCTGTTTGAAAAGATCAGTGTGACCGCAGTCCCCTTGCCTTCGCTGCTGTCGATCTGAATCTCCGCGCCATGAAGATCCGCTCCCTGCCGGACGATGGAAAGCCCGAGACCGGTTCCTCCCAGCTCCCTGGAATGGCTCTTGTCCACTCTGTAAAACCGGTCAAAAATACGGGACTGCTCCTCCTTTGGAATCCCAATCCCACTGTCCTCCACCGTAATTTTCGCGTTCTGTTGATCCGAGAAAACGCTTACTCTGACCATTCCGCCCTCTTTGTTGTATTTAATGGCGTTGTCGCAAAGATTATAGATCATCTCATAGAGGATGTTTTCCACGCCATTGATTTTTGCCGGGTCCTTTGGTGTTTCCACCCTGATATTCCGTTTTGACGCTGTCATCTCCAGCCGCTTGCATACATCCTCCGCGACCGCTTTCAGATCGACCGGCCGAAAATCATAGCTGCCTCTTTTTTCATCCAGCTCCCCGACCTTTATGATGTCGCCTACCAAATGGATCAGACGGCCTGCTTCGTCATAAATGGATCTGGAAAAATCCTTTACCGTCTCCTCATCCACCTTCTCATTCATCATCAGTTCCGCAAAGCCCGAGATCGAGGTGAGGGGAGTCTTTAATTCATGGGTCAGGTTCGTCGTAAATTCATGGCGTTTTTTTGACTTCTGATCCATCTCCATATAGATTTTTTCCTTGATCCTTCGGTTCTGATCCACAATCCTTTCGGTCAGCGGTCTGATCTCTTCATAGATCTCGTTTTCCTCGGGATGCTCCAAATCCAGCTCGTAAAGAGGCTTTAAAATGCTGTTCGAAACCTTTGCGGAAATAAGCACAGAGAGAAATACGGCCACTGCTATGATGATGGCGATGGGAGGAAACAGCCATGCAAGCAGGGTAATCACATAGTTCTGGCTGATCGTCATGCGTAAAAAATTACCATCCTTCAGCTTTTTGGCATAGTTGATGGTTCGAACCGTCAGAGTCCTGGAAAACCGAATGCTGCTTCCGTTGCCATTCTTTTCCGCCTGAAGGATTTCCTCTCTGTCCGCGTGATTATCCAGCGATTCCACATCGGAATCACTGTCAAACAGCACATTCCCCTCCTTATCAATCAGAGAAAGGCGTCTGTCCTTGTCCGCGACCTTCGCGAGAAAAGCGGGATCTGACCCGTCCATTCCCTCCTCGATCAGATCCACCTCTTTTTGCATTTCCTGGAGCAGCTCCGTTTCCATAAACGGAAAGAAAATAAACAAAACCGACAGAATTGTGATCAGAGCCGTCAGTGTTGTGACCAAAAGAGAAGAATAAAAGATCCTGCGTTTCATATCATTCCTCCGCCAGCCGATAACCCACTCCCTTTACCGTCTCTATCCGATCCCCGATGGAAAGGAGCTTCATCCTGAGTTTTCTGATATGAACATCCAGGGTTCTTGACTCTCCGTAGTTTTCACCCCACACCTCGGCAAGAAGCTCTTCTCTGGTGCATACCTTCCCTTTTGCGCGAAGCAGCATCCGTAAAACTCCGTACTCCTTCTGCGACAGAGAAACCGGGCTGCCTTCTAACGTCACCAGATGTTTTTCATCATCCACCGTCATAGATCCATATTGATACCTGTTTTTTCCCTCTATGTCCTCACAGCGTCTCAAAACCGCGCGGATTCGAGCCGTCAGCTCCGCAACACGGAAGGGTTTTGTCACATAATCGTCAGCGCCGCCGTTTAATCCCTGCAGCTTGTCTATTTCGCTGGTCTTTGCCGTCAGCATGATGACCGGAAGCCTTTGAAGCTTTTGATCCTCTCTGATCTTCTTTAAGACCGTAAAACCATCCTCTCCCGGCAGCATAACATCCAGAAGCACCAGGGAGGGCACCCGGCGAGACGCCTCTTCATAGAAAGATTTTGCTTCCGAAAATTCCTTCGTTTCAAAACCTTCGTGAGAAAGCGAATACTGCAGCAGCTTTCGGATATTTTTATCATCTTCCAAAATATAAATCATCCCAGGCCTCCAATCCTGCTGTTATCGCGGTAAAAAACCTCCGTAATGGTTACGGAGGTGGTTACGCATCCTTGCGGAGCATTATAGCAAGCGAAATTTTAAATTTCGCTTGCTATGAATCCGTTTTGAAGTTCTAAGGCACGTTTCGTGGAAAATCCCATCATCACAGCCTGGATTTCCCTGAGATCCCGCTGTGTCGTAGAGTGCTCCCTTCGAAAGCTGTCCTGGTCGCTTCCTCTGGCATTCTCTGTCGGCTGCACAGCTGCCATTTGCTCCTGATTTTGAACAGGCAGCACCTGTGCCACATGATCCGCAGGCGCCATATCCTCCACGCCAAAATCCATTCCCTCATCGGGGATGTCTGAAAAATCCGGCGGTTGCGGAGGGGAATAGTTGTATGCTACATATGGGCTGTATGCCCCGCTGATTGACATTGACAAAGGCGTTTCTCCTACAACAATCGAAAATTTCCTATCTTGCTTTGAAACATCATACCTTGATTTTGGTATGCTGTCCATACTCCTGACGTTAAGCCTTTGTTAATTTTTAAGGACACCGTCATAAAGACCTTTCTCATTGAAAAAAAAGCTAAAAATGATATTCTTAACATAGAAAAACAACCATCACTGACGAATCTCAGGGAGGCATATCGCTTGGCAGAAGAAAAGAAGCTCACATACAGTCCAGGAAGGAATACCAACTCATGCTTTATCAGGAGCTTTTCCCGGAGGATACGACCGTTACAGAAAAAGATGTTGAAATGGTCACGATCGAAAATGTCCTTGCGATCCATCCGTATAACGATCTCGGACTTCTGGTAAGAGACAGGCTTATCGTGCTGGCTGAAGCACAGTCCACTTGGAGCGTAAACATCATTTTTCGTCTGGCGGAATACTACTTTGATACAGTCATGAGCTACCTCCAGTACAAAAAAGCTGACATTCACAGCTCTGTCAAGGTGGATATTCCGGATGTGGAAGCTTTTGTAATCTACACCGGGAAGAAAAGCAGCAGGCCGTTGTCGATACGATTGATATCTGCATAGAGAAGGGTTATCTATCCGTATATCTGAACGGACATAGATCGGAGGGCGCAAGACGTCCGGTGGACGTCTGCTTTGCGCGGACCGGAGCGGCAGCGTAGAAGGAAAAGATTATGATGACGATTTTAAGCCCGGAATATATCAAACAGGCAGCTGAGAGAACAGAAAAGATTAAAGAGGATATCAGTTTCGCCAGATATGCTGAAATAAGTGAAGATCAAATCAAAGAACTGATCATCCGCCGCTATGACCTCACGCCTACTTACGCCCAGAACTTCCTGGATGATGATTCCAATCCGGATGATTCCAGACCGTGGGCAATATAGGAAGCAGATTGGCTGCTTACAAGGCGCAGACCTGCATTGGATATGTGCGGGGGCTGCGCCATTTTTTTGATTTGCCGTGCTAAAAGCGGTAAAAGAGCCCTCTGCGTTGCGTCGAATGCCTCGAGCCAAAGGCTGAATATCTCTGTTTTTATAGAGAAAAACAGCCGGATTGCATCCGACTGTTTTCCTCTATGGAACCGAAGGGATTCGAACCCTCGACCTCTGCGTTGCGAACGCAGCGCTCTCCCAACTGAGCTACGATCCCGTATTTTGTTTTTGCGCTGCTACGCGCGCTTCTCCGCTCTGCTCCGGTCGGCTGCAAGAGAGGCTCCACTGGAGCCTCGCAGCCCCAACTGAGCTACGATCCCTCGTCGCAACAAGCTACGCTTTCGTCCGAGCCTCGCAGGCTTGCCTCGGACTGGCGCTCCGCTGTTGCTCCTCTCCGCCGTGAAGCGGGCTTCCCGGCGTCGTAAGTATCGCCATTCACAACGTGGATATTATAGTATTATTTTTTGCGAATTGCAAGCGAAAAAGCGTGCAAAAGGAGAACACTTCGTGGTATACTATAGTATACTTTGCGTGAACTGTCGGCGAATGGCAGGAAACGCGATCTTGGAGGAGAGAGAGCATGAGTGTCCGCAGGGTTTATGTGGAGAAAAAGAAAGGGTTTGCCGTTGCAGCGGAAGAGCTCAGGCATGAGGCGAAGCACAATCTCGGAGCAGAAGGGATCACGGCAGTCCGGATCCTGATCCGCTATGATATTGAGAATCTGTCGGAGGAGACGTATCGGAAAGCGCTTTATACGGTGTTTTCGGAGCCGCCGGTGGATGAGATTTACGAGGAGACCTTTGACCCGCAGGGAGGACAGGTCTTTTCCGTGGAGTATCTGCCGGGGCAGTTTGACCAGAGGGCGGATTCCGCGGAGCAGTGCGCGAAGCTGCTCGGGAGCGATGAGGATCCCGTGATCCGTTCCGCGACGACGTATGTGATTTACGGCGATGTGGATGAGACTGCGATGACCGCCATCAAAAATCACTGCATCAACCCGGTGGACTCCAGAGAGACCGGAGAGGAAAAGCCGCAGACTTTGATCCAGCAGTTTGAGGAGCCGGCGGACATTGCCACGTTTGACGGCTTCACGGGGATGGCGGAGACGGAACTGAAAGCCCTTTATGATTCCTTGGGACTGGCGATGACTTTCCGCGATTTTTTGCATATCCAGAACTATTTCCGGGACGAGGAGCGTCGCGATCCGACGGTGACGGAGATCCGGGTGCTGGATACCTACTGGTCGGATCATTGCCGTCATACCACCTTTTCCACGGAGCTGAAAAACATCTCCTTTGCAGACGGTTTCTACCGCGCGCCCATCGAGGATGCTTACCGGGAGTATCGGGAAAGCTTTGACAGGCTTTACCGTGACCGCAAGGATAAATATGTCTGCCTCATGGATATCGCGCTGATGGGCATGAAGCGTCTGAAGGCAGAAGGGAAACTTGCTGATCAGGAGGAGTCGGAGGAGATCAACGCCTGCTCCATCGTGGTGCCTGTGGAGGTGGACGGCCAGACGGAAGAATGGCTGGTGAATTTTAAGAATGAGACCCATAATCACCCGACGGAGATCGAGCCCTTCGGTGGCGCGGCCACGTGTCTCGGCGGCGCGATCCGGGATCCGCTTTCCGGGCGGACGTATGTGTATCAGGCCATGCGCGTGACGGGGGCGGCAGATCCCACAGCGCCGAATTCTGCAACGATGCCCGGCAAGCTTCCGCAGAAGAAACTGGTGCGGCAGGCGGCAAAAGGCTACAGCTCTTATGGCAATCAGATTGGCCTTGCGACAGGTTATGTGAAAGAGATCTACCATCCGGATTATGTGGCGAAGCGGATGGAGATCGGCGCCGTGATGGGTGCAGCGCCGCGGCGTGCGGTGCAGCGGCTGACGAGCGATCCGGGGGATGTGATCATTCTTCTGGGCGGTCGTACCGGACGTGACGGGATCGGCGGCGCGACAGGCTCTTCCAAAGCACATACGACGCAGTCCATCGATGTCTGCGGCGCGGAGGTGCAAAAAGGAAATGCTCCCACGGAGCGGAAACTGCAGAGACTGTTCCGGCGGGAAGAGGTCAGCCATATCATCAAAAAATGTAACGACTTTGGCGCCGGCGGTGTCTCCGTGGCCATCGGAGAGCTGGCGGCGGGTCTGACCGTGCAGCTGGATCGCGTGCCGAAAAAGTACGCAGGGTTAGACGGGACGGAGCTTGCGATCTCAGAATCCCAGGAGCGGATGGCGGTGGTCGTGGATCCGAAGGATGTGCAGCAGTTCTTATCCTACGCGGCAGAAGAAAACCTGGAAGCGACAGAGGTTGCCGTGGTGACGGAGGAGCCGAGACTGGTGCTGATGTGGCGCGGCAAAAAGATCGTGGATCTCTCGAGAGCCTTTCTCGACACCAACGGTGCCCATCAGGAGACGGATGTGTCCGTTTCCCTTCCGGACGAGAAAGATAATCCCTTTGAGTCGTATGCGCTGCCGGAAGCGGCAAAAGCGATCAAGGCCGGTGACACGAAAGCGGCCTGCCTTGCGACATTAAAAGATCTCAATGTCTGCTCGCAGAAAGGCCTTGTGGAAATGTTTGACGGGTCCATCGGTGCGGGATCTGTCCTGATGCCATACGGCGGAAAATACCAGTCCACCGAGACCCAGGCCATGGTGGCGAAGCTTCCCGTGGCAAAAGGACATGACTGCGATACGGTGACGATGATGGCATATGGTTTTGATCCCTTCCTTTCCGGCTGGAGCCCGTTCCACGGGGCGGTGTACGCCGTGACGGAATCGATTGCCAGGATCACGGCAGCCGGCGGAGATCCGACAAAGATCCGCATGACCTATCAGGAGTATTTCCGGCGCATGAGCGAGGATCCCTCCCGCTGGAGCCAGCCCTTTGCGGCACTGCTCGGCGCTTTTTCCGCGCAGATCGGTTACGGCCTGCCCTCTATCGGCGGAAAGGATTCCATGTCCGGCACCTTTAACGACATTGATGTGCCGCCGACGCTGGTGTCGTTTGCGGTGGATGTGGCGAGGGAGAAGGATATCCTGACGCCCGAACTAAAAGCCCCCGGAAACAGGCTTGTGCTGTTTTTGCCGAGCAGAGACCGGTTCTCCCTCCCGGGCGACGGCAAGGATCGGAATGATGGTTTTGCAAAGGTTCTGAACCTTTATCAAAACATTCACGGGATGATCCAAAAAGGATGGATCGTTTCGGCGTATGCGCTTGATACCAAAGGTGTGTTTGCGGCAGCGGCCAAGATGGCCTTCGGACAAAGATACGGTATCCGGTTTGCGCCTCTTTCCGATGAACTCCTCTTCGGAAACAATGTGGGTGCGATCCTGGCGGAGATCCCGAAAGAGCAGTACGAAAAGCTGACTGCCGAAGCGGGTGACATGGTGAAGACGATCGGTGAAGTGACAGAGGCGCCGGTCTTTACGGTAAACGGCAAATGGGAGCTTTCTCTTTCCGAAGCAGAGGCGGCGTGGGAGCAGACGCTGGATAAGGTCTTCCCCTCCAAAGGGACTCTGCCGGAGGGCATCGCCAAAGAGACGAAGGTGCCGTCCGACCTTTACCGCGCGACGGAAAAGGAGTTCTATGTCTGTAAACACAAATGCGCAAAGCCCACGGTGTTTATCCCGGTTTTCCCCGGCACCAACTGTGAGTATGACAGTGCGAACGCGTTCGAAAAAGCAGGCGCCGTGACCAATACCCTTGTGTTCCAAAACCTGACCGGAGAAGCGATCCGGGAATCCGCAGAAGCCTTTGCAAAGGCAGTGGACGCGGCGCAGATCATTATGTTCCCGGGCGGTTTTTCCGCAGGTGACGAGCCGGAGGGAAGCGCGAAGTTTTTTGCAAATGTCTTCCGGCATGAAAAGGTGAAGGCGGCTGTGATGCGGCTTTTGACAGAGAGAGACGGGCTGATGCTGGGAATCTGCAACGGCTTTCAGGCCCTGATCAAGCTGGGCCTCGTGCCTTACGGAGAGATTCTGGAGCAAAAGCAGGATTCTCCGACACTGACGTACAATACCATCGGGCGGCATATTTCCCATATGGTCTATACCAAGGTGGTTTCCAATAAGAGTCCGTGGCTTTCTCTTGCGGAACTTGGCAAAACCTATGTTATCCCCGCATCCCACGGGGAGGGGCGGTTTGTCGCTTCGGAGGAATGGATCGAAAAGCTCCGGAAGAACGGACAGATCGCGACGCAGTATGCGGATCCCGAGGGCGTGGTTTCCATGGATCCGACGTGGAATGTCAACGGATCCTACGCATCCATCGAGGGCATCACGAGCCCGGACGGAAGGGTTTTCGGAAAGATGGCGCATGCGGAGCGGATCGGACGTTCCGTGGCAAAGAATATTTACGGCGAACAGGATATGAAAATTTTTGAATCGGGAGTGAGATACTTTACTGCATGAAGGACTTCATACATCGAAGAAGATTTTATATTCTGCTGATGATCATCGGCGCACTGGCGCTCGGCATGATCGGCATGATTATCTATTGCGACTATCAGAGCAAGATCATTCGCACCATGGAGTATGACAATCTGCAAGGCGGCGTGGTGCACGACGGTCTGGAGCTGGTCGTGGAGCGGGGCACGCCATGGATGGATTATTCCATGTACCAGGGACTGCCGGCCGGCGCACAGTATGATTGGAAACTGGTTAATTACACCGGCGTGGAATTCCGCAATTGGACCGTGGACGTGGTTTTCCCGGGGGCGCTTCAGGTCAACAGCTCGTGGAACGGAGCGTTTTCCGTGTCGGGGGATGTGATGACCTTTATCCCCGAACGCAACGATGATATGGATCTTACCGTTGTGCATGGACATTCCACCAGAGGATTCGGCGCTGTCATCTACACATCACAGGCGATGATCCCGGAGAGGGCGATTCTGACCGGATACTGGCATATGGATGTGCTGAAAATGCCGGTGTTCTGGGCGCTTGTGGGCGCGACGGTGGTCGTTTTGTTTATCATTCTTTTAAATCTGATGCTGTGGTACCGGACCGAAAAGTACCGGAGACAGATAAAAAAGGATGACGAGATGATACGGCAGGCCATGCTGACGATGACGGATTTCATTGATGCCAAGGACAGCTATACCAAAGGACATTCCAGCCGTGTGGCGGTCTATTCGCGGCAGCTGGCGGAACGCCTCGGCGTCCCGGAAGAGGAAAGAAAGAACTTTTACTATATCGCATTGATGCATGACTGCGGCAAGGTGGGCGTGCCGGATGCGGTGCTGAAGAAGCCCGGGAAGCTGACGGATGATGAGTTCCGGCTGATCCAGGCTCATGCCACTGTCGGGAATCATCTGTTGACGCATTTTACATCCATCCCCGGGATCAGCGACGGCGCCCATTACCATCATGAACGATACGACGGCACCGGTTATCCGGAGGGCCTCAAGGGAGAGGAAATCCCTTACGTGGCTCGGATCATCTGTATCGCGGATGCCGTGGATGCCATGAGCACAAACCGGTGTTACCGCGACCGGCTGCCGGAGGATCAGCTGATCAATGAGCTGAGGGAGCATGCCGGGACGCAGTTTGATCCTGTTATGGTGCCGACGATGATCGATCTGATCCATGAAGGAATCATTCAGAGCACGCAGAAGGAGTATCCGAACCGTGCGATTTAATGTGGTAACTATAAAGTGTCAAATAGGGTTGCCGATATAAAAGATGAGGACTGTTGTGCCACGGGGGAATGCATATGAAGTTTAAACGAATTGATCTGGAAACCGTAAGATGTCTGATCTCGGAAGCAGAGCTTCAGGAGAACGGACTGGATATGGATGATTTTTTGAAAAGCGGAGAGAAGACCGAGGATTTCCTGCGCAAGATCATCATGATGGCGGAAGAGGAGGTGGGCTACAAGGTGCCCGGCGGATCCCTTTCCGTACAGGCTTCGATCCTTCCGAACCACATCCTTTCTCTGACTCTGTCCGAGAAACAGAACGGCATTCTGGATATCCTGAAGAATCTGAAAAACGCCCTGACCAAAATTTCGGATGCGGTGCGGGATGACGATACGAAGGCTTTCCGGGAGATTCTGGAGGCGATGGGAGCCACCGATGCGAGAGAACGGATCGGAACCCATGGGGATGATGCCGACACCAAGAGTGCTGTCAAGAATGCTTACCAGATCGAGTTTGAAACCTTTGACCATATCCTGCATTATGCCCAGGGGACTTATCTGTCGGTTCCGGTGGGGAATGTGATTTACCGCCTGCCGAGAAACAACAAATACTATCTGGTGATCCAGAAGGGCAAGCTGAATGACGACCAGATGTGCCGTTTGCTTTCGGCGGCGCTGGATTTTTCGAATGCGATCTATTCTGATACAGCCCTGCTTGCTTATCTGGACGAGCACGGCGAGAAGATCCTGAAGGGAGATGCGATCAAGACCTTGAGAGGACTATAGAAATAAGGAGGGAGAGACAAAACATGTGGGCAAATGAAACCGTATTTTACCAGTTCTACCCGTTGGGGATGACCGGTGCGCCATTTGAGAATGACGGGGTGCTGACGCACCGGATCCGACAAATCGAGACTTTTCTGCCGCACCTGACGAAATGCAACGTTGGTGCGGTATATTTTTCTCCGATTTTCGAGTCGGATACCCATGGCTATAATACCAGGGATTACAAGAAGATCGACACCCGTCTCGGGACAAATGAGGATTTCAAAGACCTGGTGAAAAAATTCCACGAGGCCGGGATCCGTGTGATTATTGATGCTGTGTTCAATCATGTCGGACGCGGCTTTTTTGCATTCCGCGATGTGCAGGAAAAACGCTGGGACAGCCCTTATAAAGACTGGTTTCACATCAGCTTTGACGGCAATTCCAACTACAACGACGGGTTCTGGTACGAGGGCTGGGAAGGCAACTTCGATCTGGTAAAGCTGAATCTCCATAACGAAGATGTGGTGCAGCATATTTTCGAGGCCGTGGATTTCTGGAAAAAGGAATTTGACATCGACGGTCTGCGGCTTGATGTGGCGTATTGTCTGGACAGGGGCTTTCTGCACCGCCTGAGAGAGCACTGCAACGGCATTTCTTCCGATTTCTTCCTGGTAGGGGAGATGGTGCACGGCAATTATTATGAGTATATCAACGACGGCATGCTTCACTCCGTGACGAATTATGAGTGCTACAAAGGCCTCTATTCCTCCATGAACAGCTATAACCTGTTTGAGATCGTGCATTCGCTGCTGCGGCTGTTCGGTCCGGAGCAGTGGTGCCTTTGCCGCGGGATGCATCTTTTGTCCTTCGTTGACAATCACGATGTGACGCGGGTGGCCTCCATCCTGGAAAATCCGAAGCACCTGCCGTTAATCTACGGGATGCTGTTTGCGATGCCGGGGATTCCGATCATATACTACGGCAGTGAGTGGGGGATCACCGGGAAGAAAAGCGACGGCGATCCGGCGCTGCGGCCGGAGGTGAAGGAACCGGAGTGGAATGAACTCACGGAACTGATCGCAAAACTGACAAAGATCAAGAGGGAGTCCGAAGCGTTGAATTACGGCGGCATCCGGCAGGTGGTGCTGACAAACCGCCAGTGCATCCTGGAGCGGAAAAGCGAGCATGAGCGGATGATGATTGCGATCAATATCGATGAAAATGATTACACGGCGCATTTTGATGCGGGATGCGGACAGGCGGAAGAACTGATCACGGGAACGCTTCACGATTTCGGCGGCGGGTCGGTGCTCCCCGGTTACTCAGTGCAATTCTGGAAGATGGAACGCTAGAAAGGGAGAACCCCAGGGCTAGGAAGAGAGAACAGATGAAAGAGGGCTTATGATAAAACTAAGTGTCAAGAAACCGTTTGTGGTGCTGGTCGGCGTCATTATCATCATGCTGATCGGTGCGGTGGCAATGCTGCGCATGGAGACAAGCCTGCTGCCGGATATGGATCTGCCGTATATGGCGGTGATCACAACCTATCCGGGCGCCAGCCCGGAAAAAGTCGAGGAGAACCTGACGAAACCCATGGAGAGTGCGCTCGGCACGGTGTCCGGGGTGGAGTCGGTGATGAGTGTCAGTGGTGAAAACTACAGCATGATCACGCTGGAATTCACAGACGGAACCGAAATGGATTCCGCCATGGTGAAGGTCAGCTCGGCAGTGAATCAGATCGAAGGAATGCTCCCTGAGGAATGCGGTACGCCCAACATCATGGAGATCAGCATGGACATGATGGCGACGCTGTATTGCAGCGTCAGCTATGATGGCATGGATATCTATGACCTTTCCGATTTTACGGAGGACGTTGTCATACCGTATCTCGAGCGTCAGAACGGTGTTGCCAGTGTGAATGCCGCGGGTCTGGTGGATCAGATTTTGGAGGTTCGTCTTTCTGAGGATAAGATCGACGACGTGAACAGACGCATCAAGAAACAGGTCACGGACGGATTCAAAGAAGCAGAAGAGGAACTGCAGAAAGCAAAGGACGACCTTGCGGCTGCGGAGAAGACACTGGCTTCCAAGGAAAAGGAGTACAAACAGGCCGTCTCTGCCATGACACCGGAGATGATCGAAGCAGCGGGCCTTTCCAATGCAAAAGCCCAGATCGCAGGCGGCAAGCGGGAGATCGCGGAAGGGAAAAAAGAGCTGGCGGCAGCAGAGGAACAGCTGGCCGCAGCAAAAGAGGAAGCGGAAGCAGCTGCCAACGTGGATCAGCTTGTGAATCTGGATACCATCAGCCAGATTATTTATGCCCAGAACTTTGCCATGCCGGCAGGGTATCTGGACAGTGAAGACGATCATCAGTGGATCCTGAAGGTTGGAGAAAACTATACTTCTCCGGAGGAACTTTCGGCCATGGTGCTGACGTCAGTTGCGGATGAGGATATCCTTCTTTCCGACGTGGCGGACATTACGGTGATCGACCATGCGGAAGACGCCTATTCAAAAGTCAACGGCGAGCAGGGGATTCTGCTTTCCGTTTTCAAGGGCAGCACTGCCGGCACCAGTGCCGTCAGCAGTGAGATCAAAAAAGCCATCGGCGAACTGGAAGATAGCTACGAAGGATTGCATATCGTCCCGCTGGTGGATCAGGGCGCTTTTATCGATATGGTCATCCACAGCATCGTGGTCAGTATGCTGATCGGCGCGTTGCTGGCCATCGTGATCCTGGCCATCTTCCTGCTGGATATCCGGCCGACTCTTGTGGTGGCGTTCAGCATTCCCTTCAGTATCCTGACGGCCATCGTCATTATGTATTTCACGGGCATCTCCATCAATCTGATGTCCCTGTTCGGACTGTCTCTTGCGGTAGGGATGCTGGTGGACAACTCCATCGTCGTGATCGAGAATATCTATCGTCTGCGGTTCCGCGGGCTGTCCGCGCCCCGGGCAGCAGTCCAGGGTGCCCGTCAGGTGTCAGGCGCGATCATCAGCTCGACCCTGACGACAATCTGTGTGTTTTTCCCCATCGTGTTTACAAGCGGACTGGTGCGTCAGTTGATGCTGCCCTTCTCCCTTTCCATTGTCTTTGCACTGCTGGCGTCTTTGCTTGTGGCAATGACAGTGGTGCCGGTGATGGGATCGGCGCTGCTGAAAAAGACGACGCCGCGGCAGCATAAAGTCTTTGACAAGATCCAGGATCTCTACGGTGTGATCCTTTCCTTCTTCTTAAAAGTAAAGATCATTCCCCTCGGTGTGGCGGCGGGACTGCTGGCGTTCTGCGTCGTGGAAGTACTGCGGATGGGGATCGTCCTGCTGCCGGATGCAGGCTCGGATCAGATCACCTTGGAGGCGAAGCTGGATGAGGAACTGACACAGGAAGAATGCTATGAGATCGCGGATCAGATCATGGATGCCGTGATTGCGGAACCGGGGGTTAAGGTGCTTGGTCTGATGGACGGCAACAGCGCCTCCGGGATCAACGGGGCTGCGCTTTCCGGTGAAACGCTGGATGCGCATGCTTTCTCCGGCTACATCATTCCGGAGGATGGGATGGATACGACGACCGAACTGGATGACCTCTGCGCGAGGCTCAATGCCGCAGTTGCCGGCATCGACGGTGAGGTTACGGTGACGAATTCCATGATGGGAGAAATGACGGCACTTCTGGGTGAGGGACTGGAAATCGACGTCTTCGGAAATGATTACGACGAACTGATTTCCATCTCCGGGGATGTGATGGACATTGTTTCTTCCGTGCAGGGATTCACGAATGTGTCTAATGGCATCGGGACACCGGAGACCGAAGTGCATCTTCTCATCGACAAAGACGAGGCGATGAGGCTCGGGATCACGGAGGCAGAGCTTTACCAGCTGATCGCAGCAGAAATGCAGACCGAAAAAACCCCCACTTCCATTACGGTAGATCAGAGGGAAATGGACATCACGGTGGAGGATGAGCTGGATCCGCTGACGGATCAAAACCTTCTGGATCTGACTTTTGAAACGACGAAAACGGGTGAAAACGGAGAGATGGTGACTGAGACCCATAAACTCTCCGAGGTGGCCACTGTAGAGTACAACGATACGGTTTCCGAGATTCATCGCGAAAACGGGACGCGCAAGATCACGGTATCCGCGGAGGTGGAGGATGGTTACAATCTGACGCTTTTGAACCGTCAGGTGGAAGCGAAGCTGAATGCCTATTCCATGCCAAGCGGGTATTCCTATGCGTTCGGCGGTGAAATGGAAAACATTTACGATATGCTGCAACAAATGGGACTCCTGATGATCGTCGGCGCCGTACTGATCTATCTTGTCATGGTGGCACAGTTCCAGAGCCTCCTCTCACCATTTATCGTGATCTTTACCGTGCCGTTGGCGTTTACGGGCGGGTTGATCGGCATGCTGATCACGGGCACGCAGATGTCCCTGGTTTCTCTGATGGGATTTTTGGTCCTCATGGGTACGGTGGTGAACAACGGCATCGTCTTTGTGGACTATGTGAACCAGCTGCGTCTCGGTGGTCTGGAGAAAAGATTGTCGCTGGTGGCGGCAGGGAAGACCAGAATGCGCCCGATCCTGATGACGGCGTTGACCACGATCCTTGCGATGATGGCCATGTTTTTCAATCCGGACGCGGGCATGGAAATGAGCAAGGATATGGCAATCGTGGTGGCAGTGGGGCTTCTCTATGCGACGTTGATGACGTTGTTTGTCGAACCGGTGCTGTATGACATTTTCTATCGGAAGCAGCCGAAGGTGGTCGATGTGGGCGAAGACGATCTGGACAAGGTGCCGGACGATGCCGCGGATTTCCTTGAAAAACTGCGGGAGAAAGAGCCCGCCGGAGACGATGACACGCCTTGAAAAAAGCATGCGGAAGATGTAGAATGATAGAAGATTTTTTAGAAAAGGAGTGATAGTTGAAATGGCAAGCTTTGGTTTTGGTCAGTTGATTGATATGCTGCGTAAAAATCCGAAGAAGATCGTTTTTACGGAGGGGACAGATCCGCGTGTGCTGGAGGCAGCTTCCAGACTTCTCGCTGGTACTTTTTTGAGCCCGATCCTGGTGGGCAATCCGGACGAAGTCGCAAAAGCTGCAGAGGAATCAGCGTTCAATATCCGCGGTGCCAGGATTATCGATCCCGCCAATTTTGACCGGATGGATGAAATGGTGGAGCTTTTCTGCGAACTGCGCAAGAAGAAAGGCGTGACGCCGGAGCAGGCGAGAGAGACCCTGAAGGCGGCGAACTATTTCGGCACGATGCTGGTAAAGATGGGGATCGGCGACGCGCTGCTGGGCGGAGCGACCTATTCCACGGCGGATACGGTGCGTCCGGCATTGCAGCTTATCAAGACGAAGCCGGGCAATTCCATCGTGTCTTCGGTCTTTATTCTGGTGCGTCCCGGCGCATCCGGAGAAAACGAAGTGCTGGCGATGGGTGACTGTGCCATCAATATCAAACCCACAGAAGATGAACTCGTGGAGATCTCTTACGAGGCAGCCAACTGCGCCAGGATTTTCGGAATCGATCCGCGGATCGCATTCTTAAGCTACTCCACCTGGGGCTCCGGTTCCGGTGAGGACGTGGACAAGATGCACAACGCGGCAAAGAAGGCAAAAGAGAAATATCCGGATCTCATCATCGACGGCGAATTGCAGTTTGACGCGGCGGTTTCCCCGCGGGTCGCAAAGCAGAAATGCCCGGAGAGCGCTACAGAAGGCCGCGCCAATACCTTCATCTTCCCGGACATCAATGCCGGCAATATCGGATACAAGATCGCGCAGCGGCTCGGGCGCTTTGATGCGTACGGTCCGATCCTGCTGGGTCTCAATGCTCCGATCAATGACCTGTCCCGCGGCTGCAACGCAGGCGAAGTCTATTCCATGGCCATCATCACGGCTGCGCTTGCGTAACCTGCCTGAGGATTCTTTCGCGGCTCCCGCGTGAGCCGCGATTTTTGTTTTCTAAACAGCAGTTTAAATGCAAACGGAAAGAACTTTTACTTTGATTATCAGAGTGGCAAGTTTGGCTATAACGAGAATGCCGCACGGGGTGCTGGTACATTCCACCCTTTTGATAGTGCTATTATGAAATGCTGGCTTTCAT
>JAFRKV010000026.1 GCA_017431515.1 Lachnospiraceae bacterium | reverse complement strand
TTTGTTCCCTGTTCACCTGAACGGAAAAGCAGGTGAAGGGCTGATCAGAAATCAGGCACGATGACCGCCGATCTGCATATTCCGTTCAAGCGTTGTCGCGCCTTTTATCATGTTTTTTCCGGTGAAAAGAGCGTTTGCACCAAATTTAGAGCGTATTTCAAGCATCGCGCCCTGGAGTTTTCTCTCCTTTTCCAGAGCGTCATTATCAGTAAAGAAATCGGCTTGCCATGCGCCGCTGTCATCCGTCACATCGTTCGCGCAGACACCAAGCCTGCGAAACAACAGATGATGATCTGTCTTCTGTTCTAAGGATGGCAGCAAGGCTTCCCGGACATCCTTCGGACTGCTGGTCCGAGACCTCATTCTTACAGTCCCGTTATTGTGTTTCGGATGCAGGCGTCCGTAAAAATCCACGGCCACCGGACCGCTGTAATAGGGATCCTTCTCAAGAGACTTCCAGTCATAACTCACCCACCAGGTGAAAGTCGAAGCCTGGAGATGTTTCGCGAACATCCTGCCGCAGAGAACATCGATCATTTCACTAAAGACATTCTTTGCTTCCTCATACTCATAAGGCCTTGGCAGCACCTGCCCGTTTGAAAGGCTGTGGCTGTCCGTGCGGTAGCTTTTGATATCCCGCATGGTTACGGGTTCCCGCCCCCAGGCATGATCGATCAGGATCTCTCCGTCGATTCCGAATGTTTTATAAAACCACTCTTCATCGTACTGGCTCTTCCTGGCAATATCGCCCATGGTAAAGAGGTAGGCATTCTCCAGCCTTTTTGCTTTTCCGGGTCCCACCATCCAGAAATCAGTCAGCGGCTTGTGGCTCCAGAGCAGATAACAGTAGCTTTCCTCATTCAGCTCTGCGATCCGGACGCCATCCTTATCCGCAGGCATCTTTTTGGCGACGATATCCATACAGACCTTTGCCAGGTACATGTTGGTTCCAATGCCGACTGTCGCGGTGATTCCTGTCGTCCGCAAAATGTCCCGCACTATCTCTATGGCCATGAGCCTTGCCGGCTCGACACCGCTTTTCCTGGCTTCTTTCTTATAGAGATGAAGATATGGACCGCAGTCAATGAAGGACTCGTCGATGCTGTACACATGGACATCCTCCGGAGCCACATATTTCAGTATCACGCTGTAGATCAGCGCCGAGACCCTTTCATATTCCGCCATCCTGGGAAGAGCGATCAGGTAGGAAAGGGTCTGCCGGTTTTGACTTTCCCACCGGCTGATGGCCTGCTTCGCTTCGAACAGCCTCGGCCTTCCCGGAACACCCTTTGCCTTTAGACTGGGACTTACCGCAAGGCAGATCGTCTGATCCGTGCGTGTCTCGTCTGCCACAAGCAGGTTTGCCTTCAGCGGATCGAGGTCACGGTAGACGCATTCCACGGACGCGTAAAAAGCTTTCATATCGATAGCGATAAACGCACCCATGGCCCTGCCTCCTCCTTCTCAAAACTGTATTTTCAAATTTCTCATCAAACGCTTTGCCTGTTTCGGAGCGTACTAATCCTGTCTTTTCTGCCAGCTTTTCAAAAAGTCGGATCTTGTTTCCGGCACATTCGGCAGTTCCAGCCCTTTCGACCGCAGGCACTGCAGTTTGAACCCGACAAGATGGACATCCACATTCATTTCTTCCGC
>JAFRKV010000025.1 GCA_017431515.1 Lachnospiraceae bacterium | reverse complement strand
GCGGCTTCCGGGAGCAGCTGGCCGGACGGGCGCCAAATTCCTATTTCTAAAATTTTTATAAAATAAAGACGCTATCCGTTGTTTTTTAAAAAACGGTGGCGTATAATTTCAAGAGTTGCGAATGAAAAGGAATGTATTATGAATCAAACTCTCACAAAACTCGGCATTGACATCGGTTCCACTACCGTGAAGATCGCCGTATTGGATCAGCAGAACAACCTTCTGTTTTCCGATTACGAACGGCATTTCGCCAATATCAGAGAAACCCTCTCCGACCTGATCAAAAAAGCCTATGACGCGCTGGGAGATCTTGCTGTCGCGCCGATGATCACCGGCTCCGGCGGCCTCACCCTCGCAAAGCACTTAGGGGTTCCCTTTGTGCAGGAGGTGATCTCTGTCGCCACCGCGTTAAAAGACTATGCGCCTCAGACGGATGTAGCCATCGAGCTTGGCGGTGAGGATGCCAAGATCATTTATTTTGAGGGCGGCAATGTGGAGCAGCGGATGAACGGCATCTGCGCCGGGGGCACCGGCTCTTTTATCGACCAGATGGCCTCCCTCCTCCAGACCGATGCATCCGGCCTCAATGAATATGCCAAGGACTATAAGGAGCTCTATCCCATCGCCGCACGCTGCGGCGTATTTGCCAAGACCGACATCCAGCCCCTGATCAACGAGGGGGCCACGAAGCCGGATCTTTCGGCTTCCATTTTTCAGGCGGTGGTGAACCAGACCATCTCCGGCCTTGCCTGCGGCAAGCCGATCCGCGGCCATGTGGCGTTCCTCGGCGGTCCGCTCCACTTCCTGTCCGAGCTGAAGGTTGCATTCATCCGCACTTTGAAGCTCGACGATGAGCATGCCATCACGCCGGAGAATTCCCATCTGTTCGCTGCCATCGGTTCCGCGCTGAACTATAAGGAGGACCAGACCTCCTCTCTTTCCGCCCTGATGGAAAAGCTTTCCGGCGAGATCCATATGGAATTTGAAGTCGCGCGCATGGAGCCGCTTTTTGCAGACCAGGCGGAATACGACGTTTTTTCCAAGCGGCATCAAAAAAGCCATGTGGAGATCCGCGACCTGACGCAGTACCACGGAGACTGTTATCTCGGCATCGATGCCGGCTCTACCACCACAAAGGTGGCTCTGGTGGGCGAGGACGGTCATCTCCTCTATTCCTATTATACGAATAACAACGGCTCTCCCCTTGCGGCGGCCATTACCTCCTTAAAAGAAATCTTTGAAAAACTCCCCAAAGACGCGAAGATCGTCCATTCCTGCTCCACGGGTTACGGGGAGGCGCTCTTAAAAGCCGCACTGAAGCTGGACGACGGCGAAGTGGAGACGGTCTCCCACTATTACGCGGCAGCGTTTTTTGACCCGAAGGTGGACTGCATCTTAGACATCGGCGGTCAGGACATGAAATGCATCAAGATCAAAAACGGCGCCGTGGATTCCGTGCAGCTCAACGAAGCCTGCTCCTCCGGCTGCGGTTCCTTTATCGAGACCTTTGCCAAATCCTTGAATTACAAGGTGCAGGACTTCGCCAAGGAAGCCCTGTTCGCGCAGCACCCCATTGATCTTGGCACCCGCTGCACGGTCTTTATGAATTCCAAGGTCAAGCAGGCCCAGAAGGAAGGCGCTTCCGTGGCGGACATCAGCGCCGGCCTTGCTTATTCCGTCATCAAAAACGCCCTCTTTAAGGTCATCAAGCTCACCGATGCTTCCGACCTGGGTACCCATGTGGTGGTACAAGGCGGCACCTTCTATAATGATGCAGTATTACGGAGCTTTGAACGCATCTCCGGCTGCAAAGCCGTCCGTCCGGACATCGCCGGCATCATGGGCGCCTTCGGCGCCGCGCTGATCGCCAGAGAACGCCATGTGAAGGGGGAGGAAAGCTCGATGCTGAGCATTGAGGAGATCCGCGCCCTGACCTACGATACGAAGCTTGTCCGCTGCCAGGGCTGTACGAATCACTGCCTGTTGACCATCAACCTCTTCTCCGGCAACCGGCGTTACGTCACAGGCAACCGCTGCGAGAAGGGCCTTGGCATCGAAAAGAAAAAAGAAGAAGTGCCGAATCTTTTCGCCTATAAATACAACCGGATCTTTGATTACGAGCCGCTGTCCGAAGCGGAGGCCTTCCGCGGCACCGTCGGGATTCCGCGGGTGCTGAACCTTTATGAAAACTACCCCTTCTGGGCGGTCTTTTTCCGGGAGCTCAAATTCCGTATCGTGCTCTCCCCGGACTCCACCCGGAAGCTGTATGAGATGGGCATCGAATCCATCCCCAGCGAGTCGGAATGCTACCCGGCCAAACTGGCTCACGGGCATATTACCTGGCTGATCCGGGAAGGAAACGTGGATTTCGTCTTTTATCCGGCGATCCCCTACGAGCGGAATGAATTCCCCGACACCAACAACCACTACAACTGTCCCATCGTTACGTCCTATTCCGAAAACATCAAAAACAACGTGGACGAGATCACCAGCGGTCATGTTCGTTTCTTAAATCCATTTTTAAATTTCGGAAATTATGACCGTTTGACAAGCAAATTGCAGGAAGTTTTCGGGTTGGAGTTTGGCATTTCCGCATCAGAAGTCGCCGAAGCCGTAAAATCGGCCTACGCCGAGCAGGAAGCCGTCCGGGAGGAGATCCGGCAGAAAGGCGAAGAGATCATCGCGGAACTGGACAGAACCGGTAAACGCGGCATCGTCCTGGCCGGACGCCCCTATCACTGTGATCCCGAGATCCATCACGGGATTCCGGAGCTCATCACCTCTTACGGGGTTGCGGTTCTGACCGAAGACGCCGTCTCCCATCTGAATCCGCCGGAGGCGCCCCTTATCGTCATGGATCAGTGGATGTACCACTCCAGACTCTATGCGGCGGCCAATTATGTCAAAACCAAAGACAATCTGGATCTGATTCAGCTCAATTCCTTCGGGTGCGGTCTGGATGCCGTCACGACAGACGAGGTCAGTGACATTCTCACGGATTCCGGCAAGATCTATACCTGCCTAAAGATTGACGAAGTCAATAATCTCGGCGCGGCCCGCATCCGGATCCGTTCGCTCCTGGCGGCGATCCGCGTGCGCGAAAAGGAAAACAAGCCCCGCCGGATCGTCTCCGCCAAGTACGAGCGCGTGCTTTTCACCGAGGAGATGCAGCAGAACTATACGATCCTCTGCCCCCAGATGTCTCCCATCCATTTCGAGATCCTGGTGCCCGCCTTCCGTTCGGTGGGCTACAATCTGGTGATCCCGGAGGTGGAGCAAAAGGATCTCATCAATTCCGGTCTGAAATACGTCAACAACGACGCCTGCTATCCCTCCCTGATCGTGGTGGGACAGATCATGCATGCGATCCAGACCGACCGCTACGACATGACGAAAACCGCCGTCCTGATCACGCAGACCGGCGGTGGCTGCCGCGCCAGCAACTATATCGGCTTCATCCGCCGTGCGCTTCGCCGCGCCGGCTACCCGGATGTGCCGGTCATTTCCTTAAATATGGTGGGTCTGGAGAAAAATCCGGGCTTCAAGTTTACGCCGAAATTCGTGCAGCGCGGTCTGTACGCCCTCATCATCGGCGACATCTTTTTGCGCTGCGTTTACCGCATGCGTCCCTATGAAAAGGTGCCCGGCACCACCGATGCACTGCACAGGAAATGGAAGAGGCGCGCCATTGCCTTCTTAACCCAGGACAAGATGCTCTCCCATTCCTATTACAAAAAACTGTGCCGCAGCATCATCCATGACTTTGACAATATCGAGATTACAAACGAAAGGAAGCCCCGGGTCGGCATCGTCGGGGAGATCCTCGTCAAGTTCCACCCGGTGGGCAATAACCATCTGGCGGAGCTGTTGGAGTCCGAGGGGGCGGAGGCTGTGGTCCCGGATCTGACGGATTTCATCCTGTACTGCTGCTACAACGCCATCATCAAGGCGGACGAGTTCGGCTTCAGCAAGAAGACCAAATTCTACAACCAGCTTGGCATCCGCGCCATCGAACGACTGCGCAGCGCTGCAGTGGATGAATTCAAAAAGAGCAGGCATTTCGAGCCGCCTGCTCATATCGAAGACCTTGCCAAATATGCCGATCCCATCGTGTCAGTCGGCAATCAGACCGGCGAAGGATGGTTTTTGACCGGAGAGATGATGGAGCTCATCCACGCGGACGTCCACAACATCGTCTGCACGCAGCCCTTCGGCTGTCTTCCCAACCATATCGTGGGGAAAGGCGTCATCAAGAAGATCCGGCACGAGAACCCCACGGCAAATATCGTCGCCATCGACTACGATCCCGGTGCCTCCGAGGTGAACCAGCTGAACCGCATCAAACTGATGCTCTCCACGGCTCAGAAAAATCTGGCCGCGGACACAGACAAGCCGGAGGAACACATCGCCACAAGCGCCTGATTTCTTCTCTTATTCTTTCAGCACGCGATGTGCGATGTTGATGATCAGCTGCCGCAGGAAGCCGATATCGCGGTGCAGTGACTGCGGAAGCGACGGGATCCGGTTATAAAGGATCTCCAGATATTCGTTCTTCTGTCCGCAGAAATCGATGATCTCCACAGCGCAGACACAACCGATCCCGCTTCTCGGATAAAGCAGTTCTGTCAGGATACCGCGCATTTTGGCGGTATCCTCTTCTTTTTCTATGGAGATCGTAACGATATCTCCCACCGCAAGATCCTCCGCCTCATCCAAAAACACCTTTGCCGCATGTTCATTCATGCGCGTCGTCACACCATAGAACGCAGCCCCATCTTCTTTTTCCAATGTGACCGTCTCCGCATCAATCACCGTCACCGGTTCGCTGTTGCTGTCCCGTCCGTCTACCAGGAAGAGGGACATCAGCAGGAAATACAGATTCCGAAGCAGCCAGAAAAGCAGGATCAGGACGCCCAACGCCCGGATCGACCCCAGCACGTAAAACGAGCGGATGATTCCGAAGACCGAAAGGCCGATCAAGATCAAAAACGGGATCATTGCTTTGCGATCCACTTTCCGTTTGCGGCTCCGTTGAGATTTATCCGTCACGGCAAACACCTTGGAGGTGGCACCGAAGGTTTCCCTGAGGATCGGCATCAGGAGGAAGGGCATCACGCTGGTCTCGTAAATCCCGCTCCATTTGAGAGAGATGCTGTTTTTACTGAAGGCTCTGAGGCAGATCTCCTGCATCAGGAACATGGGCAGCCAGAACAACAGCAGATCCATCCAGCTGCATGCAAACACTGGGATCGCAAATACCGCAAACATCAGGGGCGACAACAGATAGATCAGGTTTTTCAGCGGGGAATATCAATAGATCACGGAGCTCCAATAGCTGAATTTCTGCGCCAGTGACAGTCCCTTTCTGCGGAAAAGCTTTAAGCTTTTTGCGGTGCTGATCACGCCTCTCCCCCAGCGGGAACGCTGCTGGATGTGCTCCCTGTAGGTATGCGGCGTCACCACGTAGGGCGCGCTTGTCAGCCCCAGCGCATGGTTGAGATTGCCTGCCTTGGCGCCCTCGTTATCCGGGCGGTCAAAATAGCCGACACCCATTTCTTCCGCCAGAGCGCGCATCTCGCTTCTACGGTTGTCATCACAGAGCCAGATATGCACCTTGGATCGATCCGGATATTTCATATGAACACAGCCGTTGATCGTCCTCCGAAGAAGTTCTGCGGGCTCATTGTAGGTCGCGATAAAAACATCCACCTCCGGATATTCCTCATCGGCGATCTTCGGCAGGGGATGATTTTTCTTTCGCACCAGATTCGCATAAAGCGCCAGCGATTCCACAAAGCCCAGCGCCTCTACGGCGAGAAGGAGGAGATTACATACAATGGCGATGACGCCGCTCTTTACCGGGATCGAATAGGCCACGCGCCAGTAGATATAGAGCAACGTGACAAATACGCTGGCCAGCAGCAGCACCCGGGCAAACAACTGCTTCACCCGTTCCTTTGTCTCCCTCCGGTCATTTTGCGCTTCGTCATACAACGCATCATAGGTCAGATGCTTTCTTCTCAGCACCGCTTCCAGTATGCACAGCAGCACCACCACGAAAGCCAGCCCAATGAGCACCTGCAGCGCCATCAACGGCCAGGCCTTTGCATGGGCAAAGTTGGAAAAATCCAGCGAGGCAAAAAAAAGCGGGAAGCGTGCCTTTAGCCGCACTGCTTCCCGTAGGAACCGGTATCTCTATGGGGGCCTCCCCCTGTATCAATTCGCGCACCCACTGTCCGCCCTGGGTCAGATTGTCACCCGCCAGGGGTTTTGAGGCGTCAAAGGAGGGTGAGAGCAGCGCCGAGGATTCGTCTTTGTTGGAAAAACTCCAGACCGCAAAGCTCACATCATAGGACCGGAGCAGCGAAAACCATTCGGTGCACGCCCGATAATCGATCTTGCCGTCTCCGGTGGACTCCGAAAGCCCGCACTCGCTGACAAACACAGGAAACCCTGCGATCAAAGCGCTTTGCAGCTCTTTCATCAGATCCTTGCCATGGGTGGAGGCGTAAAAATGCAGCACATACATGACATTGCTGTAATGAAGCGGATTCCGCCTCGCGCTGGTCAGGTTCTTGTCATAATCCGGCGTCCCCACGAGGATGAGGGAATCGGGGCATTTTTTCCGGATCCCCGGAATGACCTTGTTCGCATAGGTCTGAATATCGTCCCAGGTGGTCTCCCCGTTCGGCTCATTGCAGATCTCAAAAATCAGATTGGGAGTGTCTGCGTACTCCTCGCAGATCGTATCAAAAAACTCTTCCGCCTGGGTCAGATAGACGTTGGGATCGTGTTCCTCCAGCACATGCCAGTCCACAATCACATATTGGTCGCAGGCGATGGCCGCCTCGATGCCTTTTCTGGTCAGGTCAAGGCACGCCTGCTTGTCCCCGTTGGCATATTCCGTGGAATACACCGCCAGCCGGATCAGATTGCTGTCCCAATCGGCGGATAACTCATGAAACAGATTCTCATCGATCAGATCCGGAAACCAGGTGATGCCATGGGTACTGACACCGTGCAGCAGCACCGGCGTCCCCTTCTCATCCACCAGCTTCCCGCCGCTTTCCGCCAGCTGCCCGTTGACGGAGGGCCGGGCATAGACGACCGTGTCTGGTTCTGAAGACGTCTCTGTTTTCTGCTCAGTAGCTGTCTCTTGCTTTACGTCGGCCGTTTCCGTGTCTGTCGCTTGCGTGTCTTTTGTCGTCTCACCAGCAGCGATCTTCTCCATACCGGAGGGCATTGCCGCTGCCTCTGTAGGCATGGTTTGTTTGGCGACAGCCGACTCTGTGCTTACGGTTCCTGCGCCACAGTCAGTCAGCATCGCCAGAACAAGTGCCGCGATCAGGATTGTACTGATTTTTCGCAAAGAAATGCGCTTCATACGTCCTTATTTTGCCAATGCCAGCATAATCTCGTTGCTGCGGCTGATGAACTTGCTCATGGCAGCCGGCTCCAGCGGCTGGTTGCTGATCTTTGCCAGATCATAGAGCTGCTCGCAGAACATGGGCACATGCTTGCTGCGGCGATGCTCCAGAATAAATTTCACAAGGGCGTTCTTCTCGTTCAGGATCAGCGTCTCGTCCTGCGCGCCGCCAAACATGGACATATCCATGCCACCCACCGCATACATTTTCATCATGTCCTGCATTCTCCGACCTTCCTCAGATACAGTAAGAACAGAAGAAATATTATCGTCTTTTAATTTTTCAACACGGATATTCAGCTTGTCATTGGAAAGCGCTTTCCGGAAAATCCCGGTCAGGTCATCCACCACCTCTTTGCTGGTCTCGCCGTCCTCCTCCTTCATGGCATCCGTCAGGTCAGAATCGATCCGCATAAACTTGTAATGCTCGTTCCGCTGCTCCAGCTGCGAAATAAAGGAAGTATCGATCATACGGTCCAGGATCACGGCCTGCATGCCGTTTTCCTTAAACATCGCGATATACTGCCCCTGCTGCTTCTCATCGGTCACATAGTAGACGGTCTTTCTGGTGTCTTCCTCTTCGCCTTCGCCCTTGCCGTCTGCATCTTTCGCCTCATCGGAGGCATCTTCGTCCTTCTTAATGGGGTTGCCGTCCGCATCCAGGATCTCGGGCTCCTTCTCTTTCTCCTTCTCTTCTGCCGCCTCTTTGGTCTCTTCTTCCTTCTTCAGCAGCTCCGGAAGGGTGAGATACTTGTGATCCAGATCCTTGAAAAGGATGTAGTCGTTCATCTTGTCGCAGAACTTATCATCCTTCAGGCAGCCATACTTGATGAACGGACTGATATCATCCCAGAATTTCTCGTAATTTTCCTTCTCGGTCTTGCACATGCCGGTGAGCTTATCCGCCACCTTCTTTGTGATAAACTCGGAAATCTTCGTCACGAAACCGTCATTCTGCAGCGCGGAACGGGAAACATTCAGCGGCAGATCCGGGCAGTCGATGACGCCCTTCAGGAGCATCAAAAACTCCGGGATCACCTCCTTGATGTTGTCCGCGATGAAGACCTGGTTGTTATAAAGCTTGATCATGCCCTCAATGGAATCGTATTCCGTGTTGATCTTCGGGAAATACAGGATGCCCTTGAGGTTGAAGGGATAGTCCATATTCAGATGAATCCAGAACAGCGGCTCCTTGAAATCCTGGAAAACCTTGCGGTAGAAGGTCTTGTAATCCTCATCCGTGCATTCCGATGCATTTTTCGTCCATAGCGGTGTGGTGTCATTTAACGGCACGGGGCGCTTCACGATCTTCAGCTTTTCCTTGGCAGGGCTGACCTCTACGATCTCCTTTTCACCCTTGTCGTTTTCCTTCTCCTCGGTCTTGGCTTCCTCGTGGATCTCCTCGATCACGGTGTCGGTATCCCGCTTGTCCGCTGCGTCGATGGTCTCATACTCGGTTTCGGCATTCGCTTTCCGAAGATAGATCTCGGTGGGCATGAAGGAACAGTATTTCTCAATGACCTCCCGCGCCCGGTATTCATTGGCGAATTCCAGACAATCCTCATTCAAAAACAGGGTGATCTCGGTACCGACGGTATCCTTGTTGCCGTCTGTCATGTCAAATTCCGTGCCGCCGTCACAGGACCAATGCACGGCCTTTGCGCCTTCCTGATAGGAAAGGGAATCGATCGTTACCTCATCCGCCACCATAAACGCGGAATAAAAACCAAGTCCGAAATGGCCGATGATCTGGTCATCCGTTCCTTTGTCCTTATACTTCTCGATGAAATCCGTCGCGCCGGAAAAAGCGATGCGGTTGATGTATTCCTCCACCTCGTCCGCGGTCATGCCGAGGCCGTTATCGATCACCTTGATCGTCTTATCCTCCGGACTTACCACGATCTCAATCTTTGCCTTGTAATCCGCCGGAAGGGCATACTCACCCATCATATCCAGTTTCTTCAGCTTGGTAATCGCGTCACAGCCGTTGCTGATCAGCTCGCGATAAAAAATGTCATGATCCGAATACAGCCATTTCTTGATGATCGGAAACAGATTTTCGCTGTCGATGGACAGGGTTCCATGTTTTTCTGCCATTGTTCCACTCACTCCTTTTCAAAATAACAAACCGTTGCCGGCTCAAATTTTCTCATCTCGATAATCATAAGACAGCCTCCCGCAAAAGTCAACAAAAAATTAGCACTCATTTTAAACGAGTGCTAGTAAGTCGTATTTGGCCGTCACCTGGTGAAGTACCTGTTCAGTCCCGTTTTCCCGTGACCGCCAGTTCCAGAGTGTAATAAATCTTTTTGGCCAGGGCGCGCAGCCGGTTCTTCTGCACCTTGCAGACCTGCCGGTCGTAAGTGTAGATGCCGTTGATCTCATCCTCCACATCGGAAAGCTGGGTGTAAACGCACCCGCAGAGCCCGCTCTGGATCGCCGGCAGCACCATGACTTCGTACATATGCGAAATCGCGTCCGTCAGTTCCTCCTCATCGTGGCATTTCCCGTAGCCGAAGATGGATTGGATATGGGAAAACAAATGCTCCTTGACCTCCAGCGAAAAGCCGCCGCATTCCGAAAGAAGCATCGGCCGTTTCTTCGGGCGGAGCGGGATGCTGTGAAAATAGATATGCTTGCTGTCAAAGTCAGACAAGTGTTGCGCGAACCAGCCGGAGGTGGAATCGATGAGCCGCGTGTCATCCGTTTCCTTCGCGATCCCGTAGAGCCGGTCCGCCTCAAACTGCCCCCAGCCCTCATTAAAAATCGTATACGCCACGATGCAGGGATGGTTATGCAGTTTCTCCATCGTCTCAATCATATGACCGATAAAGATCCGCTTCCTGTGAATATCGATCTCCGGATGCTTTTTGTCCGACTTCATCCAGAAAATGAAGTTCGGCAGAAAGGTGTCGTAGAAAAAGCTGTAGACGCCGTTATTGACCATGTCCTGGATTACAAGCATGCCCAGCCTGTCACAAGCCTCGTAAAACTGCTCCGGCTCGATCTTGATATGCTTCCGCAGCATATTGAAGCCCAGGTCCTTCGCGCGCAGGATGTCCCGCTCATATTCCTTCCAGTCTCCCGGCGTATAGATCCCGTCTGCAAAATAGCCCTGGTCCAGCAGACCATGCAAAAACACCGGCTCTCCGTTCAGACAGACCCGGTTGATCCCGTCGATCTCTTCGATCCCGATGGTGCGCAGCGCAAAATAAGAGCCGACCCGGTCCTCTCCCGCCGTCAGCTCCATCCGGTAGAGAAACGGCCGATCCGGCGTCCAATGGATAGGGTCTGAAATATTAATTCTGAATTTATTTTCTTGAAATGTGCGGCTCTCCCACTGCTGTTGCGCCTCATCTGTACAGACTCTGACTTTGACTTCGCATGACGCTTCCGGTTGATTCCAGAACAGTTCCACATTCACGCCGGCAAGATCCGGCGTCAGCTTGAGCCCGGTCAGGTAGCGCGCCGGCACATTTTCCAGCCATACGCTGTTCCAGATGCCGCTCACAGGCGTATACCACATCCCGCCCCGCTTTTTACGCTGTTTTCCATAAGGAAGATCCGCGGACAGCGTATCCGTCGCCTTGACGATCAACTCATTTTCCCCGTCACGTCGGACCAGCGCAGTCACATCAAAAGAAAAGGGCAGATAACCGCCATGATGCCCCCCCGCTTTTTCCCCATTCAAAAAGACCTCCGCAATCTGATCCACTGCCCCGAAATGGAGAAGCACCACAGGCTGATCAAAGGTCTCGGGCAAACGGAAAGAATGCTTGTAGAGCAGCGTGTCTCCGGGATCCTTTTCATATCCGGAGCACTTCGACTGCGGCGAATAAGGGACAATGATCTCTTCGCCGTTCATTTCCCAAGCGCCGTCCAAAGACACCCATCGATCCCGCGTAAGCTGCGGTCTCGGATAGTCATAGCCGGTCATTTTCCGCTTCCTTTCCTGTCAAAAACACTGTTCATAAACGGAGAAAAACGAATCCGTCGTGATGGAGCCGTCCGTCTTCAGATCCACCGCATCCCAAAGGTCCTGATTGAGGGTCGAGGGCAGATCCTTGACATAAGCCTCGTAGATATCATCGGAGGCTTCTTTTTCCCGTTTCTGCCCGATCACCAGCTTATTCTCCGCAGTAAGGTCTTCCACGTTTTTATTGATGCACTTGATGAAATGCCACCCGTCATCGGCCTTCACCGCTTCGGAGATTTCCCCTGTGTCCAGCGCATACGCGGCGTTCTCGACGGGCAGGGCCAGATCCCCGCGCTTGATGTTTTTCTCGATCTGCTCTCCCTCGGTGTACTGCGCGGCAAGGGTGGCAAAATCCGTATCGTTGGCCAGGGCGTTTTGGATCTCCATCGCCTGCGTATCCTCTGTGACCAGAATCTCCTGCACGGTCATCACCCGGGCTTCATCCTCGCTGACCTCATAGTTCACGCCCGCTGTCAGCTGGCTGTACAGCTTTTTCGCCAGCGCATAATCCCGGTACAGCGCCGCCAGCCCTTCCTCGTTGATCCCCATGTATTCCTTTTCCGCGTCACTGAGGGAGGCATAATAGGTTTGCGCCGCCGTCTGGGCACTCTCAATCTCCTTCGCGCTCAGGCTCAGTCCCCTCGATTCCGCCAGCGACTCCATGGTAATGAGTCTGGCCAGTTCCGTCAGGGAAACCTCCTTCACATAGCTGTACAGATCCTGCTCCCCGAAATCATGCGCCCACAGATCCACGCCAAAGGCGCGTCCGTAGAGATTCTGATAATTACAGAGCAGCACCTTGGCATAACTGACCGGACATTTCGTCGCGCCGATGGACAGGAGTTCTTCCTCTCCCGTAGAAAAACGCACGACAGTATCACTTTGCTGCTCCTCTTTCCCCTGACAGCCGGAAAGCGTCAGCACCGCCAGCATCACAAATAGCAGCATGCAGATGATCGGCTTTTTCTTCATGCGCTTCATCCTTCCACGATCAAAAACCGTTTGTCCGGCAGCTGAAACACCTCTGCCTCCGAAAGCAGATCCTCGTCCGACAATCCGCAGACATCCATCCCGCTTTCATCCAAAACATCACGGACTTCCTTTAAATTACCACATACCACCGCCATGCAGTCTGTTAAAAATACATCCGCCTCTTCCTCCGTCTCCGCCACAGGCTCCGGAAAAAGGCGGCCCTGGTTTTCCAGAAAACAGCGAAGCACTGCCTTGTCATATGTCATGATTCTTCCTCCGTCAAACGATCGAGATCCCGTCCGCCTTCAGCTCCTGACAGAGCCTTGCGACGGGCAGTCCCATCACATTGTAAAAATCTCCGGAAAGGCGTTTCACAAACGCCGCGAACAGACCCTGCACCGCGTAAGCACCGGCCTTATCCATAGGCTCGCCGGTGGCCACATAAGTGCGGATCTCCTCTTCTGTCATCGGATAGATCTCCACCTCGGTGCAGTCCGTGAAGGTTTTCGTCTTCTTTGCACCTGCTCCCGGGCAGCAGTAAGTCACTCCGGTATACACCTGATGGGTGCGGCCTGCAAGCTTTGAGAGCATCTGCACAGCTTCTTCCGTGTCCTTCGGCTTCCCGAGGATCTCGCCGTCCATCGCCACAATGGTGTCCGCCCCGATCACCAGAGCATCCTCCCCCGCAGTCGCCGCCACCTCCAGCGCCTTCTGGGCGGAAAGGTTCGCCACGACCTCCTCCGGAATCTGTTTTGTAATCCGCTCTTCTCCCTGCGCGGGCTGCACGGAAAACGTAACCCCGATCTGGGATAAGATTTCTTTTCTCCTCGGCGATCCCGAGGCCAAGATGATCTGCATCCTTTTCACCTCCATGTGGTCTTTCCAACGGAAGTATAACTGCCCACCCCCACGGTCGGCCGCGGGATGTCAGTGAAGCCTCCATTTAGCCGGAAATCACAGCGCCACCGTTTCTCCAAGATGGAAGGAATAGATCAGTTTCTCCTTCACCGGTGCGCGGCGGTTGCGGCTAACGGCGTCCGCGTACAGATCCAGTTGTGTCTGGTACCGGTCGATCAGCTGCTGTCCATGGGCAACACGATCCGTCTTGTAATCCATAATAACATATTGCCCCTCTTCCGCAAAGAAGACATCGATGATCCCCTGTACCAGGACGGTCTCGTCACTCTCCTTATGGTAGACTTCCGAAGCGGGAAGACCAAGGACAAACGGTTTTTCTTTGTACAGGACGCCTTTCTTTGCGGCCTCGTGCATCCGGGCGGCGAGTTCCGATTCCAGAAACCGCTGAATCGCCTGGGGAGAAACAAGTGCTTTCATCTCCGCCGTGATCCTGCCGTCCGAGCGCATTTCTTCCAAAGCTGTCTCCACCCATGCCTTCTTTTTCGCCCGGTCCCAGGATAAGAATCCGCCGATCTTTGTAAAGTCTAGGCATTCCATCACGCGGTGCACGGCGCTACCCCGCAGCGCTCCCTTGTTTTCCTCGCTCCCGTCCGACGCGAAGGACGGGACATAGTGCGGGTGTTCCGTTTTCTTTACCCAGTCCAGTTCCTCCGCTTCCCCTTCCGCGAAAAGCATGGCCTGATGCTTCAGTTCGGAAACGGACACCTTCGTCCGGATATCCTGCTCCCCTTCATAGGGATAGAGGTAGGTCAGATGGGAAAGCTGCTCCGCCCCCGCATCGTCCGCGTTCGAAAGCAGTTCCTCCGCGGCTTCCCGGCGGATGGCATGTACCACGGTTTCCCTTGTCTCAGCCGCCGCAAGCATCTCCGGCGTGACGAGGCGCACTTCATACCGGCCGGGATAAGAAAAGCAGGCCGGAAGCAAAAGCGCCAGGAAGCTTCCTGCCGAAAACCGCTTGGAAAAAGGAAGCCTCGCTCCCTCCGGCAGGGGCATTTCCGAAAACGCGGCGCGCTCCGTTTCTATTAAGGTCGCGGCATCCTTGGCGCCGGCAGTGAAGATCAGTTTCTCCTTCGCTCTTGTCATCGCCACATAGAGCACCCGCAGTTCTTCTCCCATGTTCTCGGCACGGCTGATCTGCGCAATGGCTTCTCCCAGCATTGTGGTGCGGCGCGTATGCCGTCTGACGTCTACCTCCTGCAGGCCAAGCCCGTACTCCGGATGGATCAGCAGCGCGTTTTTTTCGTCATTCCGATTAAACTGCTTCCCCAGGAGGCTCACAAATACAACCGGAAATTCCAGCCCCTTGCTCTTATGAATGCTCATGATCCGCACCGCATCGGCAAGATCTGCGGTCAGCTCCGCGCCGCCGGCTTCCACCTCGTATTTCCGCAGTTTTTCGATATAGCGCACAAAATGATACAACCCGTGATAACTGGTCTTCTCGTATGCAACGGCCTTTTCCACCAGCATCTCCAGGTTTGCGCGTTTCCGTTCTCCTCCCGGCTGCGCAGTCACATCATCGAGATACCCTGTTTCCCGCAGGATTTCCGTAATCAGTTCATGAATCGGCGTATCCTTGGCACGGTCACGAAACCCCTCCACCATCCCGAAAAAGTCCCGGGTCCTTGGGCTCTTTTGCGCGCAGACGTAGAAAAAGGCCTCCGGATCCTCGCTCCGGATCGCAGCCAGATCGTCATCCGAAAAACCGCCGATAGGGGAACGCAGCACGGCAGCCATGGGGATGTCCTGCATAGGATTGTCCAGAATCGACAGGAAGGACAGCATCGTCTGGACCTCGGGTGCGTCAAAATAGCCAGTGGTGGTACCCACCTGGGCCGGAATCCCCTCCGATGCAAAGACCTTTGCCAAGGCATCCCCCGTGGTGCCGGGACTCCGAAGCAGGATCACGATATCTCCATAGGCGATTTCACGCAGTTCTCCGGTCTTTGCATCCGTCACATGTTCTTCCCGCCGGAGCCGTTTGATCTCCGATGCAATCATGCGCGCCTCTGCTTCCACCGGGTCTTTGATCCCCGCCTCCGCAAGGGCTTCTGCGCCTGTTTCCGCAAGGAGCATCCGGACTGCGCTCTCCGTTGTTTCCGGAAAAACCGCGCCGGGATAGAGTGCCACTTCCGCATCATATGACACCATACCGATGTCCTTCTCCATGAGCCGGTAGCAGATGTCGTTCACGGCGGATAGCACCTCCGGTCTGCTGCGAAAATTCTTGTGGAGATCAATCCGTTCTTCATAGGCGCCGTCAACAGGATACGCGCGGTAACGATCCATAAAAAGCTCCGGCCTTGCCAGGCGAAACCGGTATATGCTCTGCTTCACATCGCCCACAAAGAACAGATTCTTCCTTCCGTTCTCCGTCCGCGCGATCCGGGAAAGGATGGCCTCCTGCAGCGCGTTGCTGTCCTGATATTCATCCACCATGATCTCTTCAAAATGATCCCGGTAGCTCTTTGCCACATCCGACGGTCCTCCGGTGGCAGGGTCTGTCAGGATCTCGAGTGCATACGCCTCCATGTCGGAAAAATCCAGCACATTCTTCTCTTTTTTCCTTGCCCTGAGCCGGGATAAGAACGCTTCTGTCAGCCGGATCATCGCCCCTGCAGTCTGTCCGGTCAACTCCGCCGCTCCCGTAAACCCCGTCATATCCTGCTGCAGCAGGCGAAGGACATTATTAAATTCTTTTTTAATATTATCTCTTTTCTTTGTAATACTGTCCTTTTTCAGCGGATCTCCCGTATAGTTCCGCGCCGCTGGCAAAGAACGGAAGGAAAATGCCGCCGCTTCTTTTGCCAGTTCCGGATATCCCCCGGCTTCCGAAAGCCGCTTCATCTCTTCCGCTTCCTTATGGAGCGCGTCGACATAGACATTCGGCCCGTCCGGTGCAGCGGCGATTTTCTCACAAAGAGACAACTCCTCCGCGAAGTCAGAAAGCTTCGTCCGGATCATGTCAAACCATGCCGAAAACAGTGGGGATTTCATAAACGTCTCCCCGTCGGGATCCTGATAGGTCTCTCTGCACTTTCCAAGCCACTGAAGCGGTGCGGGATGGCTCTGCGCAAAAGTCGACAGCCTGCGCACCATGTCCTTCACTTCATGGTCATTCCGCTTCCTGCTGTAGCTCTCCAGCAGAAGGGAAAAGTCTTCCGCGTCCTCCTCGTAAAAGTCCGCGAAGACCTCGTCCAGCACCTCCTCTGCAATCAGCAGGGTTTCCCCGGGGTCCGCCACCCGCATGGCCGGCGACAGCTCCACCTTATGAAAATAGTTCCGCACCAGGAACAGACAGAAGCTGTCATAGGTCGTGATCTGGGCATGATGCAGCAGCGTCTCCTGCTTCTTCAGATGCGCGTTGTCCGAGTCTTTTTCCAGCGCTGCCTCGATCGCGCTCTGGATCCGCTCCCGCATCTCTGCCGCCGCCGCATTGGTAAAAGTCAGCACCAAAAGACGGTCGATCTCCACCGGATGCGTTGTATCCAGCAGCCGTCCGACGATCCGCGCGGTCAAAACGGCGGTCTTTCCGGAGCCTGCTGCTGCGCTCACCAGGAGATTTTTATTCCGGCTCTCAATCACCCGCGCCTGTTCTGTTGTCCACGTTCTTTCTTCACTCATAGCATCTCTCACTATACGGCAGTTTAACGGGGTGTGTCAGGTCAATTCCTCACGCATACGGGCGAGAATTTCCTGATCCTCTGCCGAAATCGTCTCCCTGCTTCCGGTTTCCGTTCCGGGCATCCTCCCGCAGATCGCATGATAGGTGCAGTAATCACAAGGGTTTTTGCCCTTGGAGAGGCAGGGGGACGCCGCAATGTTTCCCGAGAGGATCTCACGCGCAAACGCCGTGATCCGCTCTCTCGTAAACCGTTCCACTGTGTGGAAATCCGCTTCCTCCATGACTGCGGATCTGGCGGTATAGGCCCCGTCCTTTTTTTTGCTCACCCTGATCACATCCGATCCGGCGACAGCGCCTTCCTCCGCAAAGATCCGATCCAATGCCGCGACCACATTCGGTGCGGCGTTTACCATGCCGTCCGGCCGCATCTCCTGCAGGAGCTTTCGCTCCACCTCTTCGTCCGAGAGGGGCTGCTCCACCTTCAACACGGGATCCTCCAGATGGCAGAAAAACATCCCCGCCGGATGAATCCGCTTCCCGGGATGGCGTTTTTGCATCAGTTCCTCCGCTGCCGCCAGGTAAAGCACCAGCTGCAGCTGCAGGCCCTCATAGATTTCAGGGAGGGAATAGGACGCACTGCCGGATTTGTAATCCACCACCTTCACATACAAATCCTCCGCGTCAGCATAGGTATCCAGCCGGTCTATCCTGCCGGAAAGGACGAGCCTTTTGTCTTCATCCAGCGCAAAGGTTGCTGCCGCCAGATCGCTCTCCGGACCGAATACCGCCTCATATAATTCGGGGGCAAACCGCCCGGCGCGCAGCTGCGCGGTAAGGGTGCGGACCGATCTCTGCAGGATCCGTCCGGTTCTCGCGAGATCGTATTTCCCTTTGGCATCTGCGTAAAAATCTCCTTTTTCCAGGGACAAAACCGCTTCGGAAAGGGCTTCTTCCACAAGGCGGGCACTCTCCTCCTCCGACAGATCCGTCCAGTCTTTTTTCTGCTTCTTCAGCAGCTTCCCGTAGGTTTCCAACGCCAGATGATATACATTCCCGATGTCCGGCGCTCCCAGATCATGGAGATCCCGCTCCGTCAGTTTCAGGCCGTACCGCATAAAATAGCTGAAGGCGCAGGCGGCGTAACGCTCCATTCTGGTCGCCGTCCCCTGCAGCACCTCCCCATAAAGCGCTTTTGCATTCTCCCTGTCGATTCGTTCCGGCAAGCCGGAGGCAAAGGCGGCCTGCAGCATCCGTGTCGGATAGGCAGGATCTGCTCCGTTGCTCAGAAACCACCGGTATAATGTGACAAACGAGGCCGAGGGCTTTCCCTCCCGGAGTCCTTCAAGCCCGGACAGTAGAAGCCTTTCAGCGCTTTCCGGCGTTTCCATCAGATAGTCCGCGCACTTCGGTTCTTCCACGGAAAGCGAGGGAAAAAGCTTTTTCAGCATCCCGATCAGATAGGACGGGCGCTTTGTTTTTCCTTCGGCATCAATTTTCTGACAGGTCAGGATCAGCTGCTGCGAAGGCTTCGTCAGGTTCGCATACAGATAAAACCGTTGAATAAATGCGCGCTCCTTCGGGGAGGGCGCCAGCGCGATCCCTGCCTCTTCAAAGTATGCCCGTTCCAGCTCCGAAATCATCCCGCCGGCCGGATCTGCCTTCGGAATGATACCGTCATTCATGCCGAGAAAAAATAAAATCTTGATTTGAGAAAGCCTGGTGCGCTCCATATCACCGAGGGTCACGCGATCATACCCCGGCGGGATCAGACCGACGTCCGCTTCCTCCAGCCCCGCATCAAAGATCTCCGAAAATTCCTCCGGTGACAGAGGCTCATCGGTGAGAAGAGTCGCGATCTTATCCAGAAGATCGATCACGATCCCGTAAATGCGCTCGTATTCTCTGGCTTTTTCCGGTTTGTTCCCTGAAAGGTATTGTTCCGATGCGGAGAGCATCTGCTCCTCGATCTGATGGGCCAGCAGAAAATCATAGATCGCACGGCATTCCTTCTCCGCGTTCCGGTTCTCCCTCGAAAATGCCGCTTCCAGCGGCTCCAGGTCAGATACCACTCTCTCCCGCAGCAGATTCAGTTTCTCCAGATCCGCTTCCTCTCCCTTTTCCGGCAGCCGGACCCAGCGTCGTTTCCAGAGATTTCCGCGGATGCCCCGCGCCAGCACATACGTCTCCAGCGCATCCACCTCATCCCTCGGAATCCCGGACAGCTCCGTCCTGAGATAATGAAAGACGCTTTCCGGCGCATAGGCCGTCCGCAGGATCGAAAGGACACCGCGCAACATCTCCGTCAGAGGGGAAAACAGGATCGACCGTTTCTGATCCAGGAACACCGGCACCGAAAAACGCCGGAAAACCTCCTCCGCATAAGTCGCATATGTCGGCAGATCCCCTGATATGATCGCAAAGTCACGATACCGAAATCCCTCCGTCCGCACCATCCGATGAATCTCGGATACCGCAAAGGTCAGCTCCTCCTTCGGATTGGAAAGGGCGCAGAGCCGGATCTGATGGTTATCCGCAGACTCCGGCGAGGGCGTATAAACCGCCCGTTTCCGAAACAGGTGCTGCTCTAAGAAAAGAAGCTCCGGTGCGTTTTGAAACCGTTTCCCCTCCGTGCCTGAAAGCCAGAGCGGCTCTGCCACCTCCGTATCCGTATCCTCCGCGATCCGAAGCAGGGCGGAAACCGTCTTTTCGCTCAGATAAAACAGATCCGAAAGCACCGGTTTCTGAAAAAGACGTGTCTCCCGATCCGCCGTGACGGTCACAAAAACCTCCGAAACAAGCGGAAAAATCCGTTCCAGAAGCTGATTCTGGATCGGCGTAAAGCCGGTAAATCCGTCCAGCACGATCACGCTGTCCCTGATCAGGGCAGATTCCTCCGCCTTTTCAATGAGGAGCCCCAGCACCTCCTCCGCCGTGATATACACACCCTTCAGGTAATCCTGAAAGCCCTGATAGACCGTCAGAATATCCCGCAGCTTATAGGAAAACGCCGGTGTCCCTTTTCCTGTTTCCAGGAGCTTTTCCAGTACCTCAGGCGTCACCTGATACTGCATAAACTCGGAAATCAGGGATTTCAGCTCCGTCAGCGTCCCCATCCCGCGGAGATTGCCCTTCAGCATCGTCAGCTCCTCCGCCTTTTCCTGCGCCACCTTCCGGAGCACCAGGTTTTTTCCGGTCTCCTCCAGAATCTGAAAATCCGTGATCCCCAGATCGTCAAACACCCGAAACGCCAGCCGGTCAAAGCTTAAGACATCGATGTTCATGATGGAATTACCCGGGAAGCGGCTCACCAGCGCTTTCTGGGTTTCCATCGTAAACTGCTCGGGCACGATGATCAGAAAGTTTTTTTCCGGCGTCTTCTCCGACTGTCTAATCACATGTTCATAAGCCCAGGTGGATTTTCCGCTGCCTGCGCAGCCACAGATGAATTGTAACCGGGACATGACCTGTTCCCCCTAAAAATACAGCACCGCAACGTAAGCGCTCTTACGTCGCGATGCCGTTTTGCTTTTCCTGTGCCAACCGCCTCATGAAAGGCGCGAAAGAAAGCCTTTCCTCAGCGCAGCCCGTACTCCAGGCGCACCGTAATCGTTGCGGTCTTTTCACGGGAGCTGGTGTCATAATAGCCGTCATAGGAATAATTCGCAGTACCGGTATTTGCCGCGGTGATCTGGAACACTCCGAGGTTGCTGCTGATCAGCTTCCCGACTTTGGCGCCGGATTGTGACGCGATGATCCTGATCCGCATTCTGGAGTTTTCGGTCGCCTTTTCGATCAGTTCCAACTTCACATCGTCAAGCTTCGTGCAATAATACTCCGGGGAATAGGACGTAAATTCCACACCGGAATCCAGGAGGCTTGAGATATCGCGGGAGATCTTCTCCACCGCGTCCAGATTTTCGGAGGTGACCACCACCCCCTGCTCCAAACGGTAGCCTTCCAGAGATTTGCTGATCAGGTTGCCGTAATCATCATAATAATAATCATATTCCTCCGTGATATCCACGGAATTAAACACGATATCCTCCGACGCGATACCGTTTGCCGTCAGGTAATCGTTGACAAGCGCCGCTTCCTTTTTGATCTTGTCGTAAGCCGCCTTGCTGGTCATGGCTTCGCTGGTGAAATACCCTCTCCAGACCACCAGATCTGATTCAAAATCCACGCTGGCGGAGCCTGTGGCGCTGATGGAATGGCCGACCTGCTGCTTGTAAGCGAGGAATCCTCCCACCAATACCGCACAGCAGGCGATCATGGAAGCGCCGATGATCAGCGGTGTCAGGAATCCCAGTTTTTTTTCATTTTTCTGTTCCATAAGGTTGCTCCTCCCCAAAAAACACTACCATCATTATAAGCCACCATCGCGGAAGTTGCAATCACTTCTCGTCTGACAGCTTCCGTAAAATCCGGCAGATCCGATCCGTCTTTTTATGATAGACGATGCCCCGTTCCCATGGCAGCCCCAGGGCATACTCTGCATCCTTCTCATCGACGCCGGCTGCCTGCAGACGCTTCTTCAGATGCTCCGCTGTCTCGTTCCCGAAATCGCAGGGGACGTATTCTGCCGGATCCCGCTCGATCTCCGACTTTTTCACGACCCGCCGGAAGGAGGCTTTGCCGTAGGCATTGTATTCTCTGACAAATTCTGCCTTCTCCAACGTCCCCGGGCCCGAAGGTTTTTCCAAAAGGATCGTCCCGTTTTCCACCAGCCGCTCCCAGACCGTCTTTTGCACCAATTCATGGGGCGTCGGGTAGGGCAGCTCCCCTTCGATCTCCTTCACTGTCATGCCCAGATCCGCAAGATGCCGCACAGCGTCAAGGCTTGCGGCATCTTGTGTAAAATTCTGTAATGCTTTTTGAAAGTAAGATTGCTCCGGCATGGTTTACATCACAATCAGTTCATACTCACGCGTGCCGTGGCCGATCTTCTCCGCGTGCTCCAGGGTTTCCTTCCAGCGAATGTTGGGGTTGCTGTCCTTGAAATGGTCATGATGATGCTGCCATCCCTCCTGATTCAGGTTGTCGGACAGCTGGCTGTTGGGCAGCGGGGCCGTCTTCATGCAGGCATCCACGCAGGCCTGATCCAGCGCCACCGGATCAAAGGAGGCAAACATGCCCACATCCGGCAGGATCGGCGCGTCATTTTCCCCATGGCAGTCACAGTTCGGCGAAATGTCCTGTACCAGCGTGATATGGAAGTTCGGTCTCCCCGCGCAGACCGCGGCCGAGTATTCTGCCATTTTGCAGCAGAGCAGCTCATTGGCATTCCAGTTTTTGTTGGAGATCGCGTCAAAGGCGCAGGTGCCGATGCAGCGGCCGCAGCCCTTGCAAAGCTTCTCGTCGATATGCGCTTTTCCGTTCTCTTTGTAATAGATCGCGTCGGATCCGCATTCTTTCGCGCAGCGCTTGCAGCCGCGGCAGAGCTTCTCCGATACCACAGGCGTCCCGGAGTTGTGCTGGTGCATCTTTCCGGCCCGGCTTCCGCAGCCCATGCCGATATTCTTGATTGCACCGCCGAATCCGGTCATCTCATGCCCTTTAAAGTGATTCAGGCTGATGAAAACATCCGCGTCCATGATGGCGCGACCGATGTAGGCTTCCGTACAGTATTCCCCGTTGGGCACCGGAACTGCGATATCATCCGTCCCTCTGAGGCCGTCCCCGATGATGATCTGGCAGCCCGTGGTCACGGTATTGAATCCGTTGATATTGGCGCAGTCCAAATGCTCCAACGCATGCTTTCTCGACCCGGGATACAGCGTGTTGCAGTCCGTGAGGAACGGTTTTCCGTTCTGTTCCTTTACCACGTCCGCCACAGCCTTCGCGTAGTTCGGGCGCAGGTAAGCGAGATTGCCAAGCTCCCCGAAATGCATCTTGATTGCCACGAATTTCCCGTCCATGTCGATCTTGCCGATCCCTGCTTTTCTGATGAGCTTCTGCAGCTTCACCGTCAGACTGACATCCAGCTGTGTCCGGAAATCAGTAAAATAAACCTTTGCCTTTGCCATGATCTGCCCCTCCCAAGTTTGCTAATTTTCGTTGTAAACAGCGTTTTCGATATTTCTATGCTTGTATTGCCTGATAGAGATCCTCTACCTCTTTTCGTAAGAGTCCTGTCCCCATGGTCACCTGATCAATCGAAACACCATTCTTTAACAGGTTGTTTGCAATACTCAGACGATTCTGCTGTTCCCTTTCCTCTAGTTGCTTCTGAAACTGTTTTTCTTTATCGGCAAATAATTTCTGATCTTCCTTCAGCTTCTTTTCCCGTTCTTCGTATTCCTTCTCCATCTTTTCTGTGACGTCCTGTGTTACTCTTTCTGTGACGTCCTGTGTTACTCTTTCTGTGACGTCCTGTGTTACTCTTTCTGTGACATCCTGCGTTACTCTCTCTGTCACGTCCTGTGTTACTCTTTCTGTGACGTCCTGTGTTACTCTTTCTGTGACATCCTGCGTTACTCTCTCTGTCACGTCCTGTGTTACTCTCTCTGTAATATCTTTCCTGACCTTCCCTTCTATTTCGTTATACATCCATTTTTCCACTTTCGTAAGCATAAGCATCCTCCCTACCTTTTCAGAAATCTCTTTACTGATAATCTTGTCTGAGAATACAACTGATATGTAATGACCTCCTGTCAAGAACAAAATTTCAGAGATCACCACAAACGTATTAAATTGTTGCTGAAGGCATCTGGAAAGAGCCTCGGGTATCAGTTCCCGGCATTGGCCACTCTGATATACGTGGATTGGTTACCGACAGGTCAATGGTCCGCCGTGAGCTCTACCGTCTAATCGCGTGGATCACAGAT
>JAFRKV010000024.1 GCA_017431515.1 Lachnospiraceae bacterium | reverse complement strand
TGGAAAAAGCCTTTTCCCTCAATGGCGAAGCTGGAAGTTAAATCGCTGGCTTCCAGAGATCCCTGCGTGAAATGCGCTGCGGTAGAGGACACTCTGGTACCCAGACCCACCTGCGCCGGCGCCGGTCTGGTCGTCACATTGACCGGATCATTTTCCGGATCGACCGCTGATCTTGCGGCCCTCTGCTGAACGGTCTGGGAAAGCAGGGTCTTAAACTCCGCTTTGGATGTCTTGAATCCGACAGTGTTCACATTTGCCAGGTTGTTGGCAATGACGTCAGTATTTGTCTGCTGGGCTTTCATGCCCGAAGCTGCAGACCAGAGTGATCTCATCATAGGATAACCCTCCCTGTTGGTTGTTGAGTACTTCTGAACGTGTTAAGGTCAAAAGTCACATGTCACGAAGTGACATTGTGACCTTTGCACGGCGAGGCGTTCTGACGTGCTAGCAGGTCGAAACGCCTTCCCGTGCAAAGTGCACATGCGATTTCATCGCATGGCACTTTTGACCTTAACTACGTTTCTCATGATCATCCAACGCGGCCGACCTGGGTGACTGCTTTCTCCAGATCTCCATCGATGGTCTGAATCAACTTCTGATTTGCTTCGTAGGCTCTTGTCACCGTGATCATCTCGACCATCTCGTCTACGACGTTGATGTTGGAACCTTCCAGGACTCCCTGCAAAATCGAGGAATCCGAAGCGATGATGCCATCCTCCGGAACAAACATATTATTAGCAAATTCCCGAAGGCTGCTGTAATCTTCTACATCAAACACGCCGATATTGGATACCACCTGATTATTCTGGTAAATATCGCCGCGCTCATCCACGATATACGGAAGTTCCGGATTAATCTTGACCCAGTCTCCTTCGGCCATGCCGCCGTTTTGTCCGCCGGCGCGCGTCAGGACATGCTCCCCTTCTTTTGTCACGAGATACCCTTCCCGGTCCACGACAAAAGCGCCGTCCCGTGTGAGATTCACCGCTCTTCCGCCACCGTCCTGTCCCATATTGACCGCGAAGAAGCCCTTTCCGTCGATCGCAAAGTCATCCGTATTGTCGGTCACCCTCATATCGCCTGCAGACCAGTCCATATAAGTTTCACCGACTTTTGCGCCAAAAGTGATATCCCCCATGCTGCGGGGAAGATTATAAGAAGAAGTATCCTTGATGCGAAATGCAAGTTGATCCGCAAAAGAAGTCGCTGCCATCCCCTGCTTTTTATAGCCGTTGGTGTCAGCGTTTGCCATATTATTAGAGAGCTTATCCATCTTTTTTTGCTCAATGACCATTCCGGTGTAAGCAGTGTATAAACCTTTAACCATAGGTTTTCTCCTTTGACTGTTACCCCGAGATTTCATCCGTGAAAAGCTCTGAGATGTGACATTATGATAACTCAATGTTTATATCGGCATTCTTTTCCGATACTTTAGAGTTCATTACTATTTTTTATTTTTTATTCGTCGTCCCGCTTCCCGGCAAGAAACTCCACATATTTACCGGTTCCGATCGCAACACAGGTCATCGGCTCTTCCGCTGTCATGGTGTTGATTCCGGTTTTTTCTTCCAGAAGCTCTTCCAGACCGCGGAGCAGAGCACCGCCGCCGGTCAGCACGATCCCGCGGTTTGAGACATCTGCCGCCAATTCCGGCGGTGTTTTTTCCAGAACGCTGTGAACCGCTTCCACGATTTGAAGGGTCGGCTCGCGCAGAGCCTCCTCCATCTCCTCCGAAGAAACATTGACCGTTCTCGGAAGGCCGGTCACGAGATTGCGCCCACGCACCTCCATGGTTTCAGACTCCGCAAGCGGGAAGCAGGTTCCGATCTTAATCTTTACATCCTCTGCTGTCCGTTCACCGATCAGCAGGTTATGTTTCTTTCTCATATAGCGGACAATGGCTTCATCAAAGTCATCTCCGGCAATCTTGACCGAAGTGCTGACCACAGATCCGCCAAGGGAAATCACGGCAATATCTGCCGTGCCGCCGCCGATATCCACGATCATGTTGCCACAAGGACGCGCAATATCGATTCCGGCTCCGATCGCCGCTGCGATGGGCTCTTCAATGATCGCGACCTCCCTGGCGCCGGCGGAATATGCCGCATCCTCCACAGCCTTTTTCTCCACCTCAGTGACGCCGCTGGGCACGCAGACACTGATTCTAGGCTTCCGGAAGGACTTCTTTCCGGTTGCTTTCTGGATAAAATACTTGATCATCTTTTCGGTAACGGTATAATCCGAGATCACGCCCTGACGAAGCGGACGTACCGCAACGATGTTGCCGGGAGTACGTCCCAGCATGAGTCTGGCTTCTTCACCGATCGCTTTGATCTTGTTGGTATCTACATCAAACGCAACCACAGAGGGCTCTTTCAGCACAACTCCCTTCCCTCTGATATATACTAAAATGCTTGCCGTTCCGAGATCAATCCCGATATCTGTCCCGAGCATAATTGGTTCCCCTTCTGATTTCGTTATATTGCTAAGATCAAAAGTCACATGTCACGAAGTGACACTGTGACCTTAGCATTATTCTTTATACACAAGCGCAGTAATACGCATACTCTATTATATACAAACCTTCCGTTTTTTCAAGTATAGCGCGATATTATTTAAAGAAAAGACTGATCCGGTCAGTCTTTTCTCAGATAGGGCGCCAAAAACTGCCCGGTATAACTGTTTTTCTTCTTGATCAGCTGTTCCGGCGTGCCGCGGGCGATCACGGTACCGCCCCCTTCTCCTCCTTCCGGCCCCATATCGATGATATAGTCCGCCGTTTTGATCACATCCAGATTGTGTTCGATCACAACGACCGTATTTCCGCCATCCGCAAGGCGACGCAGAATCTCGATCAATTTCTGCACATCCGCAAAATGAAGGCCGGTCGTAGGCTCATCCAGAATATAGATGGTCTTGCCTGTGGCACGTCTCGAAAGCTCTGTCGCCAGCTTGATCCGCTGCGCCTCACCGCCGGACAACTCTGTGGAGGGCTGTCCCAGCTTGATATAGGAAAGACCTACATCATTCAAAGTCTCGATCTTACGGCGAATGGAGGGGACATTTTCAAAAAAGGACAGCGCCTCCTCCACGGTCATATCCAGCACATCGTAGATATTCTTCCCTTTATAGTAAACATCCAACGTTTCTCTGTTATAGCGTTTTCCGCCGCATACCTCGCAGGGCACATATACATCCGGCAGAAAATTCATCTCGATCTTTAAAATGCCGTCTCCGGCACAGGCCTCGCAACGCCCGCCCTTGACATTGAACGAAAAACGGCCCTTATTGTAGCCCCGGGCTTTGGCATCCGGGGTCCTCGCAAACAGTTCGCGGATCATGTCAAACACACCCGTATAGGTCGCAGGATTTGATCTCGGTGTCCGGCCGATAGGAGACTGGTCGATGGCAATGACCTTGTCTAACTGCTCCTCTCCCTCAATATCATCATGATCTCCCGGCACGACCCGGGCGCGGTTCAGATCCCGCACCAGATGCTTATACAGGATTTCATTGATCAGAGAGCTTTTTCCTGAACCGGAAACGCCGGTCACACAGGTCATGATCCCGAGGGGGATCTCCACGTCAATGTTCTTCAGGTTGTTTTCCCGCGCGCCGCGGATGGTCAGCTTCCCCGCGCTCTTTCTTCTTTTTTCAGGAACCGGAATCTTCAGCTCACCGCTTAAATATTTCCCTGTGATGGACTCCGGAGTGTTGATAATATCGTCCACTGACCCGGCGGCAACGACAAGACCTCCATGGGCTCCGGCACCCGGGCCGATGTCCACCAGATAATCCGCGGCTCGCATGGTATCCTCGTCATGCTCCACCACCACAAGCGTATTCCCGATATCCCGCAGATTCTTCAACGCTGCAAGCAGCTTATCATTGTCCCTTTGATGCAGGCCGATACTCGGCTCATCGAGGATATAAGCAACACCCACCAGACCTGAGCCGATCTGTGTCGCAAGGCGGATCCGCTGCGCCTCTCCGCCGGACAGAGAAGCCGTCGCTCTGGCAAGGGTCAGATAATCCAGTCCCACATCCACCAGAAAATGAATCCTTGCTCTGATCTCCTTTAATACCTGATGCGCGATCCGTTCCTGCTGCGCGGTCAGTTTCAATGCCTCAAACCACTCCCCCAGCTTTCCGATGGGAACCGTCGTCACTTCATAAATATTGCGATCTCCCACTGTGACCGCAAGAGATTCCTTCTTCAGACGCTGCCCTTTGCACGCCTCGCAGGGTGTGATCCGCATAAACTCCTCATACTGGGTCTTGGACCATTCCGATCCGGTCTCGCGATACCGGCGCTGCACATTCTGAATCAGACCTTCAAATACAATGTCATAGTCGCCCACGCCGCGCTGCCCGACATAATGCACTGTTACAGACTTGTCCGCCCCGTAGATCAGCATATGACGTACTTTCTCCGGCAGTTCTCCAAAAGGTTTATCCAGAGAAAAACGATAGGCTTTTGCCAACGCCTCCAGCGTCGCATGGGAAAAACTTCCCTCATCTCCGGAAGATTGCCAGCCGATGACCTGGATCGCGCCTTCATTCAGGGAAAGCCTCTGATCCGGGATCATGAGTGCCGGATCAAACTCCATCTTATACCCGAGCCCCGAACAAACCGGACAGGCGCCAAAGGGATTATTGAAGGAAAAACTGCGGGGCTCCACTTCGTCGATGCTGATGCCGCAGTCCGGACAGGAGAAGCTTTGGGAAAAATGCAGTTCTTTCCCGTCAATCACATCAATCGTCAAAAGCCCCCCCGCAAGGGATAACGCATTTTCCACGGAATCCGTCAGACGTTTTTCAATCCCGGGCTTCACCACCAGACGGTCAACGATGATCTCCACGGTATGCTTGATGTTCTTGTCCAGATTGATCTCTTCGGAAAGCTCATACAGGTTGCCATCCACTCTGACCCGGACATAGCCGCTCCGCTTTGCTTTTTCAAACAGTTTTTCCTGACGACCTTTGCGTCCACGCACCACAGGAGAAAGCACCTGGATCTTTGTGCCTTCCGGCAGCGTCATCACCTGATCCACCATCTGATCGACCGTTTGGCGGTTGATCTCCTTTCCGCAGTTGGGGCAATGAGGAATCCCTGCCCGCGCGTACAAAAGGCGCAGATAATCGTAAATCTCCGTCACAGTGCCGACTGTGGATCTGGGATTCCGGTTTGTGGTTTTCTGGTCGATGGAAATGGCCGGCGGAAGTCCCTCGATGCTTTCCACTTCCGGCTTTTCCATCTGTCCCAAGAACTGGCGCGCATAGGAAGATAGGGACTCCATATAGCGCCGCTGTCCCTCCGCATAGATCGTATCAAAAGCCAGAGAGGATTTTCCGGATCCGGAAAGCCCCGTCAGTACGACAAACTGATCCCGCGGGATATCGATATCAATCCCCTTCAGATTATGCTCCCGTGCGCCTCTGATCTTGATGTATTTTCTTGTCACTTCAGACATGAGTTCTGTCCCCGCTTTCTCTCTGTCACAGATCCCGCAGCATTTCTTTCAGCCGGATCATCTGATCCCGGAGCGTCGCCGCCTCTTCAAAGTTCAGCTCTGCCGCTGCCTTCTGCATCTTCTTTTCCACCTGGTCGATGAGCTTCTTCAGCTCGCCTTTATCCATCGCTTCCGGATCACGTTCAAAATTCAGCTCTTCCGCGGCCACTTTCTTGCTGATACTGATCAGATCCCGCACCGACTTTTGGATCGTCTGCGGTGTAATGCCATGTTCCTCGTTATAGGCCTGCTGCAAGGCTCTGCGTCGATTGGTCTCCTCGATGGCTTCCTTCATGGAATCGGTCATATTGTCCGCATACATGATCACACGTCCCTCGGAATTCCGGGCTGCACGGCCAATGGTCTGGATCAGGGAGGTACGCGAGCGAAGAAACCCTTCCTTGTCCGCATCCAATATCACAACCAGTGTGATCTCCGGGATATCCAGTCCCTCCCGCAGAAGGTTGATCCCCACCAGCACATCAAACACATCCAGCCGCAGATCCCTGATGATCTCTGCCCGTTCCAATGTATCGATGTCCGAATGCAGGTATTTCACCCGGATCCCCACTTCCCGCATATAGTCGGTCAGATCTTCCGCCATTTTCTTGGTCAGAGTTGTGATCAGAACCTTATGATGCTGCTCTGTCTCGTGGTTTACTTCCCCGATCAGATCATCAATCTGTCCCTCCACCGGACGCACCGAAACCTCGGGATCCAAAAGCCCTGTCGGCCGGATCACCTGCTCTACGCGCATCAGCTCATGTTCTTCTTCGTAATCTCCCGGCGTCGCGGATACAAAGAGCATCTGATCAATCCTGGATTCAAATTCCTCAAAGGAAAGGGGCCGGTTATCCATGGCGCTGGGCAGCCGGAAACCGTAATCGATCAGCGTCTTCTTCCTGGAATAATTGCCGTTGTACATGCCGCCGATCTGGGGAATGGTCATGTGGGATTCATCCACGATGATCAGAAAATCATCCGGAAAGAAATCCATCAGGGTATGAGGTGTCGCTCCAGGCTCCAGCCCGGCAAGCTGTCTGGAGTAATTCTCGATGCCGCTGCAGAACCCCGTCTCCCGCAGCATCTCGATATCAAAATTCGTTCGTTCGGAAATCCGCTGCGCTTCGATCAGCTTGTCCTCCGATTTGAAATAATCCACCCGCTCCTTTAATTCCGCCTCGATCTCCTCGCAGCCGCGCAGGAGCTTATTCCGGGAAACCACGTAGTGGGAAGCCGGAAAAATGGAGACATGGGTCAGTTCTCCCTTCCGCTCTCCGGTCAGTACGTCTATTTCCGTGATCCGCTCGATCTCATCTCCGAAGAATTCCACTCTGATCGCCGTGTCTCCGCGATCCGCCGGAAAGATCTCTACCACGTCCCCTCTGACGCGAAAGGTTCCTCTGTGGAAATCCATATCGTTTCTCGTATACTGGATATCAATCAGGGCACGGATCACGTCGTCCCGCTCCCGTTCCTGTCCCGGACGGAGGGATACCATCATGGAAAGCAGGTCATCCGGGTCACCCAGGCCGTAAATACAGGAAACAGACGCAACGATCACCACGTCCCGCCGCTCCATCAGCGCCGCCGTCGCGGAAAGCCGGAGCTTATCGATCTCATCATTCACGGAGGAATCCTTTGCGATATAGGTATCCGACTGCGGTACATAGGCTTCCGGCTGGTAGTAGTCGTAATAGGATACAAAATACTCCACTGCGTTCTCAGGGAAGAACTCTTTCATCTCGCCATAAAGCTGCGCCGCCAGTGTTTTGTTGTGGCTGATAACCAATGTCGGTTTGTTCAGAGCGGCGATCACATTCGCCATGGTGAAGGTCTTGCCGGAACCGGTCACGCCAAGAAGAGTCTCAAATTGGTTGCCCGCTTTGAAACCCTCAACTAATTCCTTTATTGCCTGTGGCTGGTCGCCGGTAGGTTGATATTCAGAGTGTAATTTGAAAACATGACCGCCATTTGCGGGCATGTTTTCATGAGCAAGTAGCGAAGCGGATTGCGAATGTCCTTGATTTTCCATTTCTTACAAAATACCCTCAAAATCCATAATAAAAAAGTGTTCTGCATTTTAAAACTAAAAAACCTGGATAGGACCAGATGAAATATATGTACTATTTGATACTATTTTTCCCTTAATAAACCCTGATAGCGGAAAATGACATACTATGAATAGTATACCATTTTTCGGGCTTTTTTCAATGTGCGCCGAACGTCTGTTTGTATTTTAATTGAAATACTATAGCAGTCTGTCGTCAGTTCCAAAGACATCCTCTTCAAAATAGTATTCCGTTCAACGGGTTATGTTTTTAGAATAGCTGTCCCGGGAGCTTCAGCTTTTCCTTCGGTGAGAATCCCTTGTCAAACTCCTCCACATCTTCATCCTTCACATAGTATCCCTTCGGTGTCTGATACACCCCTGTGATGCCGTCTAGATATCCCGGGATCAACTCTTTGCAAAGGAAGAAGGAATCGTCTTCTCCTTCGGGCAGATCATGGTAACGGATTCCAAACTCTCTTGCGAAGGTAAACCCGCATTTGCCGTAGAAATCAATATTTCCTTCAAACAGTACGGCACCGAAACCCATCTTGGAAGCTTTTTCCAGCGAATAGTCCAGTATGGCCTTTCCATATCCCTTACGCTTCAACTCCGGTGTAATGCCAATCGGTCCCATCGTCAGCACTTCAACTGTCCTTCCGTCATCCGCTTCGATAATCGTCTTCATAAACATATTCTGTCCGATCAGCTTCCCGCCCTGCTCCATAACAAAATCAAGTTTCGGAACAAACGCCGGATCATCTCGGAGCACATGGATCACATAGTGCTCACTGCATCCCGGGCGGTATACATTCCAGAATGATTCCCTGACGAGGTTCTCAACTTCTCTGTAATCTTTCTTTTCTTCCAAACGAATTGTATAATCCTTCATTGCTTAATACCTTCTCCATCTGTTACTGACTCGTAGAATATATCCTTATGCGTTCATTTTTGATCATATCAAACTCTCACCCTTTCCAATCAGCAATCCCTTCACGACCAGAATAGCCAGACAAATGATGCCCGCATAGGGCTGTCTTGTCAGGATAAATACCGCTGCACATGCCACTGACAACACCATTCCCGTCACAAGCCGATGACGGTTCCAGGCCGGTCTGTCAAAATGGCTGATGATAAGACCACAGATGCCGTTCAGAGCAGTTACGCCAATCAAGAAACCAAATACCATTTTAATCCATGTGCCAAGTCCTGTGATTGCATAGAGTGATACAGAAGCCGGATTATCTGTTCCGTTTCCGAATACAGGCAGGAATAACAGTAATGCCAAAAAAATATCACGCGTATTGCAGATCAGAGATATGTACCTATCATTGCTGTCTTTCTTCTCATCTTCCGCCGCAGAAATGATCTCTTCCGAGCAGATCAGATCATCGATTGAAACAGAAAAGAACCTCGATATCTCCTTAAGCGAATCAAGGCTTGGATAACCGCGACCCGATTCCCACATTTTGAGACGGTCTTTTCACTCACTCCCAAAATCT
>JAFRKV010000023.1 GCA_017431515.1 Lachnospiraceae bacterium | reverse complement strand
ATGATGTCTGGCAGTACTTTATTTTTGTTTTTAAATGATGATGATTGGGGTCAAAAGTGCCATGCGATGAAATCGCATGTGCACTTTGCGCAGAAATCCGGATGGACATGCTAGCATGTCCACTCGGATCTTTGCGCAAAGGTCACAATGTCACTTCGTGACATGTGACTTTTGACCTCATCATCATCCTCAAATCCCGATTGTCAGGTTATTGAGTTTCATCGCGTTCACATAGGTCATATCGGAAGCAATCTCACGGAGGAGTTTGAGTCCGATATTGACTGACGGATCATCGTCCGTATACTGTTCCACATATTTTTTGGGGTCAAACAACTGACAGTCATCTCTGACGCAGAGAATCCACCCGTCAGTTTTTTTCAGCACCCGCACTTCGACACTGTGGGGCTTGCCGTCGGAAAAGCCATGCTCTGTCACATTTCCCACGGCCTCTTCCACCGCAAGACTCATGAGAAATGAGATTCGTCTGTCACCGCCGTTCTCCATACAGAAAGAACCTGTATCTATGGACATTCTGACTACCTGATCCGGCCTGTTTTCTGACAGACTGTATTCATATGCGGCTTTGATGTCTTTGCCAAAAGCCTCCGGGAACGGAATCAGCGCTTCAAATTTCGTCAGCTTCCTGTTCCTGATCCGGAAAAATGCCAGCATTGCCGCAGATGTCACGCCTTCTCCTAGCGCGTAGCACAGCCAGACGGCAGGCACTCCAAACAGACTGCCGAGAAGCAGCGCCATCAAAAGAGGACAAACGAGGCAGTCGAAGATCGTGATGGCATAGGCTGCTGTTGTCTGGCCCGATCCCTGACAGTAGCTGCGGAAGGCCAGATTGATCCCGCAGAAGAACATGCAAAGGCAATAAAACCGAAAGCCCGCGACTGTGATATCTGTGCCGGCGGAACCGGCCTGATAAAACATGCTCACCACAGGACCTGCAAAAATAACAAATAACAGCATGCATACGCAGTTCACCACCACATTGTAAATCAATGCGGTACGCATCAGGCGCACAATTCCCGAGCGATCCTCTTCTCCTGTCAGCACCCCTGCGATCACCTGTGTGGTCGACCCGAGTGCTGTGGCCGGAACAAGGCAGAGATTCCCTGCCGACATGATGACTGCGTTTGCTGCTACGGCAGTGCTTCCCCCCAGCGTGATCAGATAGCGGTTCAGGACAAAAACCATCAGCATTCTGCCCAGCTGCGATACTGCTGTCGGGAGACCGTTTCGGAGCATTGCCCCGACGACCTTGCCATCCATACGAAGCAACGGCCTGTCAAAAATGATGTCCTTCTTTACAAAATGCGGCATTAACATCAAAAGCGCAAGATAATAGCTGACAGCCGTCGCCAACGCCATCCCGAACATGCCGCCGTGAAAGACCAGCACATTCAAAAGATCCGCAACGATATCTCCCGCAGTCATGACTGTTACCGCAAACATCAGCCGGTTCATTTCGCCATCCATCTGCATTAACGGCATCAGAAAGGCCACAAATATGATTCCGGGGCAGGCGATGCCGTAACCCCTGATATAATCGGCAGCCAGGGGAACAAGGTCTCCCTGCGCACCCATCAGCTTCGCGATCCATGGGGCAAATCCGACGATCACGGCAGCCAGCGCAATCGAGATGATCAGCGCCGCTGTGAAGCAGACGTAAAAGCTTTGCCGCGTTCTTTCGAGTCTGCCCTCCCCAAGGCTTTTACCGCAAACGACAGACGTCCCCGTGCTCAGTATGCCGCCGACGATGGCGACAGCAAGGGAGACGGTGGAGGTAAAGCCGAATGCCGCCATGGCGTTTTCACCGAGGAATTTACCGGTGATCATGGCATCCACCACACTCCCGACAATTCCTGTGAGCATGGTCATGATCTGCACCGCAAACATGCTTTTAAATACGTTACTGATCATGTCAGTTTTTCTGTGATCTTTCATCCTATCCTATTCCATGAGCAGACCGAAGAAGAATTTGCGCTGCTTTTCATTCATGATGACACGGACCGGTTTCAGCTGGTTCGCCGACGCGCCCTTGAATACCATCATGTCACGATACAGGGTGGCGGTCTGCGACTGGAGCCAATGCGCCACAGGCCTTTTGATCCTTCCTGTGTCAACATAACCGGCGAACTCGCCGTTTGCCTTGCGCATATGCTTGTATATACAATCCGTAAGCTGCTGCTCATTCACTCCGACGTCCTCTTTCATCGGCTCCACAAGAAAAACATAAGTCATATTGTCATAGTCCGGATAAACACTGAAATCCGATAGTTCGACGCCAAGTTCTTCCATAGCGCCCTCCACAGCAACCTGCAATGCTTTTTCGGTTGTTTTTTCTGCAGCCATGTTGATGGTCCTGTTCACGCGGTACATGAACCTGACCGTCGGCGTCTGTTCTCTGAAGCCTGTCACTTCTACGGCATCACTGGTACGATAGCGGTAAAACCCTGAGAGATTTGTCGCAATGATCTCGTAAATCCTGCCTTTCTCCAGTTTGTCCATCGTGACGCATCTGGAAAAATTGTCACCGCAGTCCACCGGCAGAAACTCCAGGAACGCGCTGCTGGGAGCCAACACACTGTCCTCGATATCAATTCCTCCGGGAACTGACCAAAGTCCCTCGGATGCCGTTACGCCGAAATAAATATTTTTCAAGCAATCCCCGGAATATCTTTCTTTGATGATCCTGTCGTAAATCCGGAAACCGTCTCCGCCCACCCCGGTCAAGTAAGTCATTTGAGGCCACACCTCCGGAATAAAACAGAAGTCTGACCCATTCGCAAAGATCTCCCGGAGTCTGGCGGCGCGTTCAGGCATGGGCTGTATTTTCTGAAGCAGGCTTTCCCTGACCTCGGGAGAGAGCTTGATATCCGCGTCTATGGTTCCCTTCTCGATGTCATGGATCAGCAGTTCATAATGATCCCCTATATATCTCAGATAGTTCAGAACCAGGCTGTAGAAGCCGGTGATGATACCGGTTGCGTTTTCATCCATCAGCGCAGCCCTGGTGTGTATATACTTGGTATCGGTATTGGGCACAGGCAGCGTCGCTTCTATAGGAGAGGTAAACAGCGCCGACATCATATTGCCGAGGGATTCCTTGCCGCCCCTGATATAATCTGCCATCACGGAGGATGCATCTCCGACTGTAATGCCGGAGTCAAGGGTGCGGTGCTTTCCCTCCGTGGTACAGAAAGCCCTTCCCGCCATCCAGGTGCTGTCAAGGAGCTCCGCCTTCAGTCCGTCCATATACTGTTTGTTATATCGTAAAAAGACCTGGGCCTGCGCCTGGGTCATGGGGATGCGCTTGGGGATCCCCATCGTCGCGGAGGTCTCATTCATATGGGTAAAGGTGTAAGCAGTCAGGATGTTCTTTTGGCCGTTTGACATGCGCTCCAGATCGTTGGCAATGTTGTCATACACGATGACGGGAACTCGGTTCTGATATTCCTCAACAGAGGAAATATCAGAAAATCCGTATTTCCTTCCGTATTCCGTATCCTTGTTTTCCCGAAGGATGCGCATGAGCAGTTCCTCATTGAGTTCCGGTCCTTTTTTGAATTCCTCGTTCACTGCGGCATAAACCGCTTTGCCGGTTTCCGCATCCTGCAGATTGGCCTGATATGTGATTCCTGCACCCATTGTGTTCTTTGCCATATTGTTTTCTGATCCTCCTGTTTTCTCTCTGCGATGATATTGACGATTGATCAGACTTTGAAGCCTAGTTCCAACACATCATAGCACAGCAAAAAACGAAAGTCATTTACTTGTTGGAGTTTTTATATAGAACGCAAAAAGCTGTCGTCGCCTTTCGGCTCGACAGCTTTTAAGTGCTCATTACGATCACGGCACTGCGGCTAATGTTCATTCCGATGATGGCACTGCGGCTACTAAGTTCGATCATCGCCTGCGGCTCGATCTCACTAAGTGCCCAGTACGTATCGCACGTAAGATGCTGCCTTCGTTTCACTCGGCACCATCTAAGTGCTCATAACGGAGAAGGTGGGATTTGAACCCACGCGCCGCTATTAACGACCTACTCCCTTTCCAGGGGAGCCCCTTCGGCCAGCTTGGGTACTTCTCCAAATACTGCTCAAATAAAAACCATTACATACCATAACACATCAAAAGAATGATTTCAAGTGCCCGGTATGCAACACGGCACTGCGGCTAATGCTCGTTCCGATGACACTAAACTCGACTGCGACTTGCAGTCTTGTCTCGTTAAGTGTCCCTGTATGCAACGACATCTGCTCACTTTCGTCCTGCGGACTCAGTTCACAGTGTCTTATTACAAACGGAGAGGGTGGGATTCGAACCCACGCGCCCTTGCGGACAAACGGTTTTCAAGACCGCCTCGTTATGACCACTTCGATACCTCTCCTCGTTATGAGCACGTAAGCGAGCGTTCTCTGCTCGCTTACGTACGGTCACACCGATAAATTTTATCATCAACCACTATTCATGTCAATATCCGCGGCTTTTCAGGATTGTCTCTGCCAGAAGAAGATCCTCCGGCGTCGTAATCTTAAGATTCTCGTAATTCCCTTCGGAAAGGAAGGTGGATCTGTTGCACATCCGCTGCAGAACCTCCGCGTCGTCGGTCACGTCCGGCTGCGGGTGTTCTTCAATCATAAGACGGTAAGCCTCTTTGATAAGGGAGTAAGAGAAGGTCTGCGGGGTCTGCATCTGCCGCAGGGTTTTTCGCTCCAGAGTCTCTGCAGAAAAGCCTTCCGCGTCCACGCGTTTGATCGTGTCCTTAACCGGAACAGATGCTACTGCGGCACCGCAGCGTTTTGCGTCGGCAAGGGTACGATGGATGATCTCCGGTGTTACAAGACAGCGCGCACCATCGTGAATCAACACATAACCGGCATCCGGATCCAGCACGTCTGAAAGCGCCCGCAATCCGTTCCAGACAGAGTCGTAACGCTCCGCACCGCCTCGGACAAAGGTGCGCACCTTCTGAAAACCATGCTTCCCGATAATCTCATGGCGGCAAAACTCCTCTGCCTCCTCCGAAGAAACCACAAGCACCAACTGCTGCACGCTGCTTTCCTCAAAAGCACGCAGCGTCCATGTAAGCACTGGTTCCCCGCAAAGCGGCAGAAACTGCTTCGGTGCCCCCGTCCCCATTCTTTTTCCGCTGCCTGCTGCCAGAATCACGGCAGCCGTCTGAATCCCGTTTTCCACAACAATCCTTTCCCGTCATTCCCGCCGGAGCGGTTCCGAGCATCCGAGCACCAGATTCGGTACAGCATTCAGATCCATCCCCGCGCGTTTTCCGGCGACAAAATCATAATATCCCGCTGCGCCGATCATCGCGGCATTATCCGTGCAAAGCACCGGGGAGGGATGATAAAACGCGATCCCTTTTTCAAGACACGCATCTTCCATCGCTTTTCGCAGCACACCGTTACTTGCCACACCGCCTGCGATGGCAAACTTTTTCGCGCCCGTCTTTTCCACCGCTTCCATCGCATGGCTGACCAGCACTTCCGTCACCGCCGCCTGAAAGGAGGCCGCCACATCCGCCTGGGAAAAGGCCATGCCCTTCATCTTATATTCGTTTAGTGTATTCAGCACCGCTGATTTCAAACCGCTGAAGCTGAAATCAAAGCACCCCTCTCCAAATCCCGGTCTGGGAAAATGAAACGCCTCCGGGTCACCATCCCGCGCGGCTTTTTCAATCTTCGGCCCGCCGGGATACCCGAGCCCGATGGCGCGCGCCACCTTGTCAAACGCCTCCCCCGCCGCATCATCCCTTGTACGGCCGAGGATCTCATATTTCCCGTAATCCGCCACATTGACCAGATGAGTGTGCCCGCCGGATACCACGAGACAGAGGAAAGGCGGCGTCAGCTCCGGATGCTCGATATAGTTTGCGCTGATATGCCCTTCAATATGATGCACGCCGACCAATGGCAGCCCGGCCGCAAAGGCCAGCGCCTTCGCATATGCCACGCCCACCAGCAGCGCGCCCACAAGCCCCGGTCCGTAGGTCACCGCAACGGCATCGAGATCCTTCAATGCGACTCCGGCAGCGGACAGTGCGCACTCCGTCACCGGCACGATCTTTTCCATGTGTTTTCTGGAAGCGATCTCAGGCACCACGCCGCCGTAAAGCGTATGAATGTCAATCTGGGAGTCGATGATATTGGACAGCACCTCCCGCCCGTTTACCACGACAGCCGCCGCGGTTTCATCACAGGAGGTTTCGATTGCAAGCATGACGGTTCGATCTTTCATATTGCTCCTTATTCCCCCTGTTCCTTTGACTGCAGGGAAAATGCCAGGATCTTCCATTTGCCGTCCGCGTCCTTATGCAAAAGATAGGTCTCGGGGATCACCTCGTAAGAACTGCCCTCCCGCACATAATAGACGCAGTTGATATAGGCATAGTCTTCATTGCCGACCGTTTCCTTCCGGACATCGTTGCTGCTGTCGATGGTGATATTGGTGATCTTTTTCCCTTCCTGCCGGTAGGAGGCGATATCCGCCTTCAGATTCGCAAGATAAGCTTCCTCCGGATTCCGCTCCAGCAGCGCCGGATCCAGGAGACTTCTGGCCTGCGCCACCATCTCCAGCAGCTCCTCTTCCGTATATTCCTCATTATAAAAACAGGTTTGGATCTCGTTGTAGGTTTTCAGCACTTCCCGCGGCGTTTTCGGATAATCCTTCTCCAGGTTTGCCGTTGTCACTTTCTGCACCGCCGTGAGATCGCCTTTGCTCTCGGCGTTATTGCCTGGCCGGCTGGAAAGATACCAGTAGTACCCCACAATCAACGCCACAAAGATCACTGCCACCAAAAGCATTTTCGGGTTCAGCTTCATGAATGCTCCCTCAATTCTCTTCTTCTGAAAAAACAAGTTCTTTCGACTTGCCGTCTTTTCCCAGCAGCGCGTGCGGGAAAATTTTCTGCACCTCGTCCATGTAGCGATCCGCCCGGCTCATGGACGGGGAAAAATGGGTCAGCCACAGTTCCGCCACACGCGCGTCCCGCGCCATCGCCGCCGCTTCATAAAAGGTCATGTGCTTTTTCTGCTTCGCCTTTTCCATCTGATCCGGCTCCGCGTACATGCCTTCGCAAACGAAAAGATCCGACTCCGCCGCATGCATAACGATCCCCTTCGTCGGTCTGGAGTCGGTACAGTAAGTCACTTTCAGACCTTTCCGCGCAGGACCCATCACCATTTCCGGTGTATAAACCCTGCCATCCTCTTCGCAGACATTTCCCTTCTGCAGCGGATTCCAAAACTTCAGCGGGATCTCCTGCGCCTTCGCGCGCTCTGCATCAAACCGCCCCGCCCGGTCGATCTCCAGCGAATAGCCGTAACAGGTCACATTATGATTCACCCGAAAGGCCGTGATCCGGTAACCGTTTAACGTCAGCGTCTCTTCCGGCTCCGTCAGCTCCACAAAACGGATCTCGAAGGGCAGCTCCGGCGCGATCACCCGCAGGGAATTCACCACGCGGATCAGCCCTCTGGGACCCACCATCGTCACCGGCTCCGTCCGCTCCGCATTTCCCATGGACAGGAGCATGCCGGGCAGGCCGCTGATATGATCCGCATGATAATGGGTGAAAAGGATCGTATCCAGCGGGTTCACAGACCACCCCTTTTCACGGATCGCGACCTGCGTACCTTCACCGCAGTCGATCAAAAGATCGCTGCCGTTATATCTTGTCATGAGCGCCGTCAAATGGCGGTAGGGCAGCGGCATCATTCCCGCCGTTCCCAGCAGACATACATCCAGCATCAAACATACCTCAACATCATTACATACGCGTCTTCCGGCGGAAAACGGTAAAACCCTTTCCGCTCTCCGATGATCTCGAACCCGGTCTTTTCATAAAGCGCGATGGCCGCTTCATTGGATTTTCTGGTTTCCAAAACCAGCTGTGTCAGCCCTTTCTGAAGACCGATCTCCTTGATCCGCGCCATGAGCGCCTCTGCACATCCCTTCCTGCGAAACGCCGGGTCGGTGGCCACGTTCGTGATCTCCCCTTCATCCGCCGCCACATACATTCCCACATAGGCACATGGCTGACCGGAAGGCTCCTCTGCCGCCACCAGAAATACTGCGTTCGGGTCGGAGAGTGCATCCGTAAAAGCCTGCGCAGACCAGGGCTGGGAGAAAATTTTCTCTTCGATCTCTGCAAGAACAGGGATATCCTGCGCCTTCATCTCACGGATCTGCATCGTCCGGTGCTCCGTTTTCTTTTTGCATCTGTTCCGCACGCACGCGCTCCGCCTGGGAAAGCCGCAGGTACTCCGGCTTATGTGCCGCCGCTGTTTCTGTCCTGCCCTCCCTAAGATACAGCATCCCAAGGCCCGCCACGGATGCAGCGCTCTGCCGGCTCAGGTGCGCCGGTGCAAAGGAATGGGACACGGCAAGAAGCTGATCCAGTTTTTCCCGGAATACCGGCACTCCGTCCCCTAAAAATGTCACCGCAGACTGCTCTGCATTCAGCCGCCCCGCCAGCTCCGGCAGCGCGATCGCGCACTGCGGCAGGATTTTTTTCATCATATTTCCTTCAAAGGCATAGATCCCTGTATAAGTCTGCTCTCTCCTCGCGTCCATCAGCGGGCAGACCAATCCTGCGCTCCCGCAGAGTCTGTATGCAAGCGCATCCACCGTCGGGACATGCACGACAGGTATATTGAGGGCAGACGCCAGACCTTTTGCCGTCGCAGATCCGATGCGAAGCCCGGTAAAGCTCCCCGGTCCGCCGGCGACTGCGATCGCATCAAGCGATGAAAGATCCAGTTCCAGTTTTTCCCGCAGTGCTTCCACCATGGGCATCAGCATCTGGGAGTGGGTTTTTTTCTGTTGGATCGTAAACTCTCCGATGAGAGTTTCGTCCTCCATGACTGCTGCGCTGCAGACCAGCGCGGAGGTTTCGATTGCAAGCAGCTTCATCTTTTATCCGATTTCCTCAACCATAATTTTCCGGTAATCAAAGCCTTTTTGCAGATCCTTTTCCAGCGTCACCGCCGTCCGCTTTTCCGGCAGAATGCCGCGAATCTGACTTGCCCATTCGATCAGGCTCACCCCGTCCCCGTAGACATATTCCTCGAACCCGATCTCCTCCATCTCACTTTCGTCCCCGATCCGGTACGCGTCGAAATGGTAAAACGGAAGCGACGTCCCCTCATATTCCTGCGCGATGGTGAAGGTGGGGCTGTTCACCGGTCCCTGTACGCCCATACCGGCGGCAAAGCCCTGAGCAAACACGGTCTTGCCGACGCCGAGATCTCCGTCCAGGGTAAAAACATCTCCAGGCTTTGCCTGCTTCCCGAGGGTCTCTCCGAGGGCAAACGTCTCCTCAGGCGCGCCCGTCTCAAAGACCTTCACAGCTTCACCCTGCGCGGTTCCATGTGCTTTTGCGCAAGGTCTTTTAACGCTTCTTCCTGCCCGGAAAGCACGGTTTTCGGGATCACGTAGGCATGGATCCGGCTGCTGTAAATATAGACCGCCGTTTTCACGGAAACGATCTTAAACACCTTGTCCCAGGGAAGGGATGCGGAATCCTCATTTTTGGAAACGGTGACGCCGGTCTCGTCGATCCTGTAATGGAGGGGCTCCAAAAGCTCCGGCATCAGACGGATCCGATGCTTGGCCGAAAGCAGCGTATTCCCCGGAATGTAGACGAGCACGAATCCGCCCACGAGAAAATAGATCACCGTCAGCGTCGTGGAGACGCGCCCGTAAGACCATACCGCCACAAAAAAAGCAAACACCGCCACGGCCATGGCAAACCAGCTCGAAAATTTTGAATAAGTGTGGTACAGATTAAACCGCACCATATCCTGTTCTGTCAGGGTTACATCAAATTCCATTTGGCATTCCTCCGTAAATTTCATCATAACACTTCTTTCCAAAAGACGCAAAACGCGGGGCGCAGGTCATCTCCTACGCTCCGCGTCCGTTTTCTTCGGTTCGGGTTGTCGTGATGGGGGTTACTTTTTCCAGGTCCCCTTGATGATCGGGGAAAGGTACTTGTACGTGAGAATCGTGATCAGCACGGACAGCAGCCCCTTCACAAATGTAAACGGCACATTGAAGATCAGCAGACACTGCCAGAGATTTTTCACACCCGGCAGGATCGCCTGATACATGGAAACGATGGTATCCATCGGCATGAATACCGTATACGCCGGATACACGATGAAATAGTTGGTCGGCAGGGAAACCGCCGCCATCAGGATCAGGCCGATGAACGCGCCGATGATGGCCATCTTTTTCGTCTTATGCTTCCGGTAGATCAGCCCCGCCGGCAGCACCAGCGCAACGCCCAAAAGGAAGTTGGACAACTCTCCGACACCGCCTGTGGAAGTGATCGTTAAGTGCAGCAGGTTCTTGATCAGACAGATCAGCACGCCGTACACCGGTCCCATCGCAAAGGACCCGATCAGCGCCGGAAGTTCGGAAATATCCAGTTTCAGGAATTCCGGCGTCAGGGGTGTGGAAAATTGAATAAAAAACAGGACAAACGAAAACGCTGACAGCATGGCCGTCGCGGTCAGGTAACGGACATTGATCCTTCCCTTTCCGACTGACGTGAGATCATCTCCCTGCTTCAGCGCTTTTTTTACAGCTTCTTTCTCTTTGCTCATGATATGTGCTCCTTTCATCCAGACTTAAAGCAAACTGCTTCTTACTGTCGGTTACGGATTCGCACCGTATCCTGCCTTTCCGGCTCGCGGACTTGTCTCTTTCGAGCATCACCACCGATCGGGATTTTCACCCTGCCCCGAAGATTTCAATTACATGCATTAAAATAGCACGAACGCGCTACGTTGTCAACGCCGCCGCGATGGATTTCCCCACCTTTTCGTTGTACGGAATCATCGTCGCCTGCACCGCGTGATACAGGTCGGATTTCCCCGGCCAGACCGTCCCCAGCAGACGGTTCTTTTCGTCCAGCTGATGAAACCAGGAACCGTTCACGTGATCCAGCACGACCTCATCCAGATACCGGGAAAACGCTGCATAATCCTCTGCGTAACGGTCCTTCCCTGTCACGCGCCAGAGCACCGCGGAAGTATTCAGCGCCTCTGCCAGTGTCCAGTGCATCCGATCATGCACCACGGGTTTCCCGTTCCAGTCCGTCGTATAAACGATGCCCCGGGCGCCGTCCGCATTCCATCCGTCCGCAATCGCTCGTCCGTAAAGTTCCTCCGCTGCATCCAGAAACGGTTTTGCTTCTGGTGCGTCCGTTCCCTCAAAAGCCGCAGCGACCCATTGCGTGATCAGTCGCGCCCATTCGATCCCGTGTCCCGGCGTCGCGCCATAGGGCTGAAACGGATCATCCGGACGATCTATATGGCAGTCCAGATCGGGACGCCAATCTTCTCGGTAATGCTCCGGGATCCGCCAGCCATTCTCTTTTGCAAAATCAATCACGCGCGCGATAATACAGCCCGCCCGCGCCCGGTAGGTCAGATCCCCCGTCGCATCCGCCACCGCCAAAAACGCCTCCACGGTATGCATGTTGGCGTTGACGCCGCGGTAAGGATCACACGTGACAAAATCCGTATCCCAGGCATCGACGGTCATGCCTTCGGCTTCCTCCCAAAAGTACCGGTCAAAAATCTCCAGCGCCTCTGTCAAAAGCGCCCGGGCTCCCGGACGTTTCGCAAGCAGCGCCGAGGTTGCCGCGAGAATCACAAAGGCATGGGCATAGCATTGTTTCCGGGGCAGGATCTCTCCGTCCGCTGTTCTCCCGGCAAACCATCCGCCGTGCTCCGTATCTTTCAGTTCTCCTGCAAGCCCCCGCAGCGCGGCATCCGCAAGCGCCTCCGCCCCGTCGATTCCAAGGAGCGATGCCATGCTGTAGACATGCGCCATACGGCAGGTGATCCAGGTCTCCCGCGGGCGATCCTTCCACGGCGTCCCGTCATCCCCCAGATAATAGGCGCCGCCCTCCGGAGACGGAAACCGCTTTCCGAAGAAAAAAAGGGAATCGCGGCATTCTTTCATCCAGGCTTTGTTTTCTGCCGTGTCAATCTGATATTTCTTTTCTGTGACAGTTTTTTCCATAGATTTCATCCTCATAAAAGGGGCGGATCCGGTTCTTCCGCCTTAGTTAAAGTAGGCGTCGATTCCGTTGGCAATTCCCTGTGCCATCTTGGTCTGATAGTCGTCTGTGGCCATCAGGGCGTCCTCCGTCGCATTGGTCATGTAGCCCATCTCAATGATGGTCACCGGTACCTGACTCCAGTTGATCCCGCTCATGGAGTCTGTCTCCCAGACATACTGCTTGTTGGCGCCGGTAGCGGCCACGGCTCCGTTCAGCACGCAGTCGGACAGCCGTCTGCTGGCGCTGTACACACCGCCGTTATAAGGATTCGACGGTGTCTGGCAGATCGTCATGATCCCGCTGGCGCCGCCGTTATCCGATCCGTTCGCATGAATCCGGATAAAAGCACCTGCACCGGCATTGTTTGCCATCTGCGCACGCTCCGCGTTGCTGATGTTCACATCGTTTGACTCGCGGCACATCAGAACCTGATACCCGCGGGCAGTCAACTCATCCCGCAGCTTCTGCGCCACCATCAGCGTCAGCTGATACTCCGCGAGACCGCTGACCACGCCTCTGGTGCCGCTGGCCACCTTTGCCTTGGTCTGGGACGCCCCGGGGCCGATGGGCTCCTGTTCGTTATTTCCTTTCGCCTGATGGCCGGCATCGATCACCACGAGACGTCCTCCGCCTGTCACTGCCGGTGCAGCGGCGACTTCCTCCGCCTCTGCCACGTCCGCCGTCAGATATTCGCTCTTGATATATCCCTTCTGGTCTCCGTTTACGATCACCGGAATCCAGCCGTCCACCTCCGCAAACGCCTGCACCTCCGCGTTTGGATCCAGCGTCGTGATCTTCTCCGCGTCTGTGCTTTTCCCTGACCGCAGGTTCACCTTGTCAAGGGTGTACATCACAGATCCGGTGCCGGCATAGTCATCCTCGACGGTGGTTGATTCCGCCACCTCTTCCTGATCCGCATCCGAAGTGTCATCCACCGTTTCCTCTATGTCTTCCGCTGGTTCCTCCGCATCGACTTTGTCCAACGAAAAAGCCTCCTGCTCTGCATCCGCTGTCACGGTTGTTTCTTCGATGACCGCTTCCAGCGCTTCTGTGCTGCCTTGCGGTTCTGCTTTTTCGCCGCATCCTGTCAACGCCAGCGTCGTTGCCAACAGCAGGGCTGTCAAAACACGAATTCCGGTCTTCTTTACTTTCTTCATCTCTTTCTATCTCCGTCAATACAAACAGTTACTTCTTCATGGAAAGCGCGATCCGTTTCTTCTTTTCGTCTACGGAAAGTACGCGTACCTCAACAACATCCCCGACCGACACGACATCCAGCGGGTGCTTGACAAAACGATCGGACAGCTCGCTGATATGCACCAGCCCGTCCTGATGCACGCCGATGTCCACAAAGGCACCGAAATCGATGACGTTTCGCACCGTTCCTTTTAGGATCATCCCCGGCTTCAGATCTGACAAAGACAGCACATCGTTTCGAAGCACCGGCTTTGGCATATCCTCCCGTGGATCACGAGCCGGCTTTTCCAGCTCCTTTATCATATCACGCAGTGTCAATTCCCCGATCCCGAGCTGATCCGCCGTTTTTTTCGGATCTCTGATCTTTTTGGAAAGTCCGGAAAGCTTTCCGCCCGAAAGATCCTCCTGCGAAAATCCCAGCATCTGCAGAAGCTTTTCCGCCGCGCCGTAGCTTTCCGGATGCACCGCCGTCGCGTCCAGCGGCGCCTCTCCGCCGCTGATCCGCATAAACCCGGCGCACTGCTCAAAGGCCTTCGGACCCAGCTTCGGCACTTTCAAAAGTTCCTTCCGGTTTTTGAACTTCCCGTTTTCCTCGCGGTAGGCCACAATGTTTTTCGCGATAGGTTTGCTGATGCCGGAAATGTATTCCATCAGGGGCGCCGACGCGGTATTCAGATCCACGCCCACTTTATTCACGCAGTCTTCCACCACGCCGGTCAAGGCGTCTCCCAGTTTTTTCTGGTTCATATCATGCTGGTACTGTCCGACGCCGATGGACTTGGGATCGATCTTCACCAGCTCTGAAAGGGGATCCTGCAGGCGTCTTGCCATGGAAGCGGCGCTGCGCTGTCCGACGTCAAACTGTGGAAATTCCTCCGTCGCCAGTTTGCTGGCGGAATACACGGAAGCCCCTGCTTCGTTTACGATCACATAGGAGACCGGCAGTTTTTCTTCCTTTAAAAAATCCACAATAATCTGCTCCGACTCTCTGGAGGCCGTCCCGTTTCCGAGAGAGATCAGGGTCACGCCGTATTTTGCAATGAGCTGCTTTAGGACTTTCTTCGCTTCCGCAACCTTATTCTGCGGCGCCGTCGGATAGATCACAGAAGTATCCAGCACCTTTCCCGTGGCATCCACTACAGCCAGCTTGCAACCGGTGCGAAACGCCGGATCCCAGCCCAGCACCACCTGTCCCGCGATGGGAGGCTGCATCAGAAGCTGCGCCAGGTTTTTCCCGAAGACCCGGATCGCGCCGTCCTCCGCCCGCTCCGTCAGGTCGTTTCGGATTTCCCGTTCAATGGAGGGCGCAATCAGACGACGGTAACTGTCCGTCAGCGCCTCCGTCAAAAGTTCTGTCGTGTGCGGATTCTCCCGGGTCACGATCTTCTTTTTCAGTCGGGAGAGGATCTCCTCTTCCGGCGCTTCCACCTTCACGGTCAGCACCTTTTCCGCTTCGCCGCGGTTTAACGCCAGCACGCGATGCCCCTGGATCTTTTTCACTGGCTCGGAAAATCCGTAGTACATTTCATAGACGGATTCCTTTTCTTTTTCCTTTGCCTCGGAGGTGATCAGCCCTTTTTCAAAAGTCAGGGCGCGGATCCTTTTCCGGTAGTCCGCATTCTCCGAAATAAACTCCGCCAGGATGTCCTTTGCGCCGTTTAACGCATCAGCGGCAGTCTCAACGCCCTTTTCCGGATCAAGATACTTCTCCGCCTCCTGTTCCGCAGGGTGGTCCAGACGCTGCAGTAAAAGCGTATTCGCCAAGGGCTCCAGCCCCTTTTCCTTTGCAATGGTGGCCCGGGTGCGTTTCTTCGGCCGGTAGGGCAGGTACAGATCCTCCACCTCCGTCAGGGTTTTCGCCGCCAGCACTGCTGCCTTCAGCTCTTCCGTAAGCTTCCCCTGCTCCTCGATGCTGGCGATGACAGCCTCCTGCCGTTCCGACAGATTCCGAAGATAGGTCAGCCGCTCAAACAGATCCCGCAGCACCTCGTCGTTCAACGCACCGGTCATCTCCTTCCGGTAACGCGCGATAAAGGGGATTGTGTTGCCCTCGTCGATCAGCTTCACTGTTGCTTCTGCCTGCGCCGGGCGGATAGACAGCTCCTCCGCCAGTTTCTTGATAATATCCATGGGTTCCTCCGATGATTGTTTCGATTATGAGGTATTATACAGAAATCAAAACCAACATTCAACACAACTACATGTCCGGCGATTGCATGGTTTTTCACGCTACGCTCCGCTGCTATGGCTCTGTCACGGATGTTTCGTCGGAGTTGGTTTTTCCTTTCAAAAATGCTATAATCTCCCTTATGGATCAGTATGGTTGGAATCAAAATGCAAATAACACAGAACCACCAAGGCCGCATCACCCCGGTCGCTCCGCTGCCTTCGAGACAGCTGCGATTTCGTTTGGCATCCTGGGACTCTTTACCGCAAGTTGCGGCGTCGGCATGTTCTTCGGCGCGCTGGCGGTCATCTTCGGTCTGCTCAGTAAAGGCGGCGCAGATACCCTGAGTTCCAAAGGAAAGGCCGGCACTTACATCGGCATTGCTGCCATCGTCGTAACCGGCCTGATCTTTGTCTTCAGTTTTGTGATCATGATCCGCATGTTTGGCGGCATTGACGGGTTCCTGGCACAGTACAACGATCTTTACAACGCCATGCAGAGCGACGACCCCGCCGAGCTCATGGAAGTCTACAGCCGGTTCTACGGGGGATACGGGTACTGATCAAATCTTCGACCCTTTGGAGCCGCCGAAGCTGGCGGTGTTCAGGATGTTGGTGTCGAAGGTGAAGGTCAGATTCCCTTCTGTCCGGACGCGCTTCAGGGAGAGCTGGATCATTCTGTCCAGGAGCTCCCGGTAGGGAACGCCGATGGGCTCCCAGAGATAGAACGCCAAAGAGCCGGGGATCGTATTGATCTCGTTGAAATAGAGCTTTCCGGTATCTTCATCAATCATGAAATCGATCCTTGAGACGCCGTTGCAGCCCAGTGCCTGGAAGGATTTCACTGCCATGCTGCGCACCTCTTCTCTCATTTCCGGAGAAAGATCCGCGGGGATCTTTCTGGAGACACTGGCCATCCCCTTGGATCCGCCGCCTTTGGCATTGCTCACGTATTTGTCCTCATAGCTGAGGATGTCCTTGGTATGCAGCGGCTCCTCGCATTCGGAAGCCTCCGCTTCATTTTCATCTCCCAACACAGCGCAATTGATCTCTCTCAGATTGGTGATCGCATGCTCCACCAGCACCTTGGTGGCATAACGGAAGGCGTCATCGATGGCATTGGACAATTCCACTTTGGTCTTCGCCACGCTGATGCCGACGCTGGATCCGAGATTCACAGGCTTCACGATCACGGGATACCCAAGACCTTTTTCGATCTGATCCATCATGGACTCGATCTCCGCATAATCCGACAGAGTATATATCTGCGCGTCCAAAACCGGCACGCCGGCCTCCTTCAGGATGGCTTTCATGATGTACTTATCCATGCCCACCGCGGACGCCGTGACATCGCAGCCTACAAAAGGCACCCCGATGGTCTTCAGATACCCCTGCAGCGCGCCGTCCTCCACATTGGTGCCATGCACCACGGGAAACACGATCTCAACCTCGATCTCCGTATGTTTCCCGAACTTTTTCAGCGGATAGGAAACCAGACGGATCCGGTCATTGTCATTGACCATGATGACTCTCGTCGATCTGGCCAGCAGGGCGTCGATGTCCTTGTAGGACTCGATCTTTCCGATCTCGTCCCCGACGTACATCTCATTCTTTTTGGTCATGTAAACCGGGATCACCTCATATTTTTCCGTATCCATATTCAGGAGCGCCTGGATGCCGGAGATGACCGACACCTCATGCTCCACACTCTTTCCGCCGAACAGCATTGCTACCTTTGTCTTCATGTTTCAAACTCCTTTTTTAATAATTATCGGGCAGGTCATTTTCCAGCAGGATATACTTATGTCCCTGCCCTTTGATGGCATACGCATAGGAAACGGCCTCCTCCAGCTTGTCGTAGACCAGACATTTCTCCGGCGGGAAGGCTTTGCTAAGTACCCCATCCCTGATGGGCTCCGTATGCTTCCTTCCCACAAGCAGGATATAGTCACAGCAGTCTGCCGCATAAACGCCGAACTGACGGTTATACTCCGCTTCTTTTTCGCCAAGCTCCACCATGCCGGGGGTGATCAGGATCCGGATGCCGTCAAACATGGCCAGCGTTTCCACCGCGGCCTTCGACCCCACCGGATTTGAATTATACGCATCATCAATCACCGTGACAAGTCCATGCTCTCTCATCTGCATGCGGTGCTCCACCGGCTGGATCCTGCGCACCGGGATCTTCAGATCCTTCAGGGGAATCCCCAGCGTATTCGCCACCGCAATGGCGCCGACCACATTGATCACGTTATGGGCACCGATCAGCTTCATCCGGAAGCGTTCCTTCTCGCCGGAAGGGGTAACCACGGTAAACTCCGTGCCAAACTGGGAAACCGAGATCTCCTTCGCCTGATACCCCTCGCCCTCTTTTTCGGAATAATAAAAGGTCTTAGTCGGATACGCCGCCGCCTTTTCCTGAATGTATTCGTTATCCCCGTTCAGGAAAAGCATGCCCCCCTCCGGAAGTGCGTCTGCCAGCTCAAATTTCGTCTTCTGGATGTTTTCCATGGAGAAAAACGTCTCCAGATGCTGCGGTCCCACGGAGGTGATGATACCGTAATCCGGATGAGCGATGTCGCACACCTCTTTGATCTCTCCCACGCGGCGGGCGCCCATCTCACAGATAAAGATCTCATGGGAGGGCTTCAGAAAATTGCGCACGGTGATGGTAACTCCCAGAGGGGTATTGTAATTCCCCGGGGTGACCAGCACATTGTATCTGCTCTGCAGCAGCGTCTGCAGGAAAAATTTCATACTGGTCTTGCCGTAGCTTCCCGTTACGCCGATGACCTTCAGATTTGTCGCTTCCGCCAGCTTTTTCTTGGCATCATTGATAAAATACCGGCTGATCCCCTTTTCCACCGGACGATTGATCACATTGGCGGCAAGATTAAGGCACCACTGGGCGGACACCAAGATCAGGAACAACCCCGTCATCGGCCGGATCCCGAAGAAAACAGCCGTCAAAGCCACTGCCGCCGCTGCGATGATCAGGATCGTTACGATCATGCGTTTTACCCTGGCAGTGTAGACCAGCTTTTTCTTGGTGTTGAGCCTGCGCATCGCCCGGTACACCAGGATATCCAGCAGCAGGGTCAGATAGATCAGAATATCCAGCGCCAGAAACGGAAAGAAAAGCCGCACCGCCCCGAGGGCGAGACCGAACCCCAGCAGCCACTGCTGCCGCAGGTTTTTTTTGATCCAACGGATATGTTCATCGTTCTTGTAGCCATTCAGCTGAAACATATGCATGTTATGTCTCATGGTCAAAAACAATGCATAAGCGGCCAACGCGGCCGCGATGATCGTTCTCACTATCATTGTCCGGCTCCGATCCGAAAATAGGCTCTCATGATATTTCTGAAAGTGACAGGCTGCTCCAGAAAGGAATAATGCCCTGTCCCCTCCAGCACCGCCAGTCCGGCATTCGGGATCATCTCCTCCATGATCCTGGCATCCGAAATGGGCGTGGCGGTATCCCGGTCTCCCCAGATCAGCAGCGTATCCTGCCTGATCTTCGGCAGCAGGTGTCTTAAGTCCTCATTCACCGCCATGACAAGGCACTGCCGCATCATAGGCGTCGCGTTTCTGTAATCGGCAGATCCCTGCCGGCTCCTCCAGTCGTCGACCAGTTCCGGAAACAAGGCATACACCACCTTCAGGTTCAGAAACTTCTTCAGCATCTTGTAACGCTTGATCTTCATCTTCTGGGAAAAGGATTTTTCCGGAACGATGCCGGCGCTGTCGATCAACACGATCTTCTGGATCTCAAAGGGGAGGCTGTCTCTGGCCGCCAGTTTGATGATGACCCGCCCGCCGTAGGAATGACCGATGAGGGTCGCTTTTTTGATCTGCAGCGCCTCCATGAAGTCGCAGAAAAAATCCGCGTACGCATCCACGTTCCAGGCTTCCCGCGGCTCATCGCTGCCGCCGAACCCCGGAAGATCAAACTGCACAAACCGGTACGATTCATTGATCGCAGCAGCGACCGAATCATAAACGCCGAGATCCGTGCCCCAGCCCTGGAGCATCACCACCGTCTCATCGCCTTCACCGGTGATCTTATAGCAAATATTGTATCCGTCCACTTCGATGTTCATAAACAACTCTCCATCGCATTCCATTATAGCATGTCGCAGGAGCAGATGCCATGGTGCTCTTTACAATCACCACAGCCCGTCATGCGGTGCAAAAATCTTCAGTCCATCAGCGCTGTCCCGGTAAAGAAAAGCACTGCGTTTTTCCAGATAAAGTTGAAGAGAATCAGTCCCAGCAAAAGATGCAGCCACACCCTGTGCATCGGAAAATGAAAAAACACGCGATGTCCTGCGATCTTTTCCGCGATCAGGCTGACACACATCCAGATCAGGAGGATGAGTCCCACCGGGATCGCCGGATAATAAAAAAATGCCGCACCGACCTGTCCGTGCAGCAGCGCATAGACACTCCTCGTCGCCCCGCACCCCGGGCAGTAATAACCGGTCATGCGATGAAAAAAGCAGGGCGGGATGAGACTCCATATCGATTTTGCCAAAATGCCTGACCTCATTGAAATACCTGAAAAACCGTGTTATAATACAAGCAACTATATCCCATAGAAAGGAGGCAGCGCGATGAATCTCAATCTTTCCGGCGTATACGGTTATGCTCCTTATGCAGCGTCTTCACGGATCGGTAACGCTCCATCCGTTGGCTCCAACTATGATTTCGGCGACGGCACCAAGACCGTCAAACCCGGCCGCGTCAATCCTGCCGAGTGCCAGACCTGCAAAAACAGAAAGTACAAAGACGGCTCCAACGAGTCCGATGTCTCTTTCCAGACCGCCCAGCACATCGATCCCGGTGCTGCCGGCGCGCGTGTCCGCGGCCATGAGCAGGAGCATGTCTCCAATGCTTATGAGAAAGCAGAGAAAGGCGGCGGCAAAGTACTGCAGGCTTCCGTGTCGATCCAGACCGCTGTCTGTCCGGAATGCGGACGGGTCTATGTCGCAGGCGGACTGACCCGGACCAAGATCGCTTATCCCAAAGAAACCGAATCCAATCCTTATCAGAAGGATCGCAAAGCACAGCTGGATGATGCCGTCAAAGGCGCCAATCTTGACTTCAGTGTGTAATCATGGAGAACCTCATGCATCCATCCAATCGTGAGATCAAACGGATCGCCAGAGCACAGCTCAGCGGTCAATATCGTCTGCCGGTTCTTGCAGAGCTTCTGGTCGCGCTTCTGCCGGCTCTTGTGCTGCTTCCCTTTTCCTACCTGCTGACCAATACCGCATCCCTCGTCCAGAATATCATCTATGATCTGGCGTATTTGATTGTGCTGATCCTGACAGCAGTTCTGGGTGCAGGCCGCATGTATCTCCAGCTCAACCTGGCGCGCAGAAAGCCCTTTGCGCTCTCCGATCTGCTCCGGTGCTTCAAGGTGCGGCCGGATACTTATATCCTCGCGTTTCTGCTTTATGTCGTTTATGCGCTGCCCTATCTCGCGGCCAGGATCGGTTTCGGGATCCTCAGCATCTATGTTCCGGCCTTTCAGGGTGCGCCCTGGCCTTTGATCAGCTTCCTGATCAAACTGCTCCTTCTGATCGCTACCATCGCGATCCTTCTGCGTTATGCCATGGTCTTTCCGCTGCTTCTCGATCAACCGGATCAAAAGATCCGCGCCGCATTTCAAGAAAGCCGCCGCCTCATGGATGGACAGTGCAAGCGCTTCCTTCTGCTTCTGCTCAGTTTTCTCGGATATGCGCTGCTTGGTCTTATGTCCCTTGGCGTCGGCTTTTTATGGATCAATCCCTATCTGGTGCAATCCGTCATTGTCTTCTATCAGGATCTCACCGGCGAACTCTCCTCCGCGGAAAACGAGAGTTCCTCTGTTCAGTCCTCTTTTGCCCAGCCGTAAGCGTATTTCACGGCCTTATTCCATCCCTTCAGTTTCTTTTCGCGTTCCTCTTCGGAAATGGACGGCTCAAACTTCCGGTCGATCTCGATCTTCTCCAACAGTACTTCCTTATTCTGCCAGAATCCCGTCGCCAGTCCGGCGAGAAATGCCGCGCCCAGCGCAGTGGATTCCACACAGGCCGGCCGGATCACCGGCACATTGATCATGTCCGCCTGGAACTGCATCAGGAAATTATTGGCGCTGGCACCGCCGTCCACGCGCAGGGAATGCAGCTTCGTATCCGCATCCGCCTCCATCGCGAAAATCACGTCACACACCTGATAAGCCACGGATTCCAACGTCGCGCGGATGATGTGGTTCTTGTTCGTGCCGCGGGTGATGCCGACGATGGTACCGCGCGCATACTGATCCCAATGAGGCGCGCCGAGTCCTGTGAATGCGGGCACCACGTAGCATCCGTGGGTGCCGTTTACCTTGTTCGCCATGTATTCGGAATCCGACGCGGAATCAATGAGCCTCATCTGGTCCCGCAGCCATTGGATCGAGGCGCCTGCCACAAAGATCGAACCCTCCAGCGCGTAGTTCACCTTTCCGTCGATGCCCCAGGCAATGGTGGTCACAAGCCCGTTCTTGGAAAAGATGGGCTTTTCGCCGGTATTTAACAGCAAAAAGCAGCCCGTGCCATAGGTGTTCTTCGCTTTTCCCTCTTCAAAACAGGCCTGTCCGAAAAGCGCAGCCTGCTGGTCTCCTGCGGCGCCCGCAATCGGGATCTCTCCGCCGAGATAGGACGGATCCGTCATGCCGTATACCTGGCTTGAGGGTACGGCCGTCGGAAGCATGGAAAGGGGGATGTGCAGATCCGATAAGATATCGGCATCCCACTCCAACGTATTGATGTTAAAGAGCATGGTCCGCGACGCATTGGAGTAATCCGTCACATGGACTTTTCCCTTGGTCAGCTTATAGATCAGCCAGGTCTCCACCGTCCCGAAGGACAACTTTCCGGCATCCGCCTTTTCCCGCGCTCCCGGCACGTTGTCCAGGATCCACTTGATCTTGGTGGCGGAAAAATAAGCGTCAATGATGAGGCCGGTCTTTTTCCGGTAGGCGTCCTCAAGCCCCTGCTTTTTCAGATCGTCCGCGATGGCTGACGTCCGGCGGCACTGCCAGACGATGGCGTTATAGACAGGCTCGCCTGTTTCCTTGTCCCAGACGATGGCCGTCTCACGCTGGTTGGTGATGCCGATGGAGGCAATATCCTCCGCCTTTGCGCCGATGGTGCTCATGGCTTCGACGGCCACCCCCAGCATCGTCGCCCAGATCTCATTCGCATCATGCTCGACCCAGCCCGGATTCGGAAACATCTGCCGAAACTCCTTCTGTGCCATCGAACAGATTTCCCCGTTTTCATTGAACAGGATGCAGCGGTTGCTTGTGGTCCCCGCATCCAACGCCATCACATATTTATGCATCAGACTCCCCCCTCTGTGCAGAGCGCTTATTACCATTCACAGCGCCGGCTTCGTACAAAAAACTACTTCACCCGGATCCTGTTGATCAAAGAAAGGCTCTTTGCCTTCTCTTCAAAGGCCGTTTCCGTCATTTCCGCCGTCAAGAACGCGGTCTCGCCTGCAATCCCGGCATCCACCGTCTCAATCTCTCCAAACGCCGCTTTCGCTTCCTCCTCATTTGCCTTTGTCCGTACAAAGAAGCGATAGGAAAAGGTTTTGTAATCCCGCAGTTTTAATTCCTCCGCAGACCACTGGATCGGAATGTTGCGGTTGGGCGCATGGTGTTTTGCGATATCCACCACGTCCGCCACCACTGCGCTGGCGGTCGGAAGCTTGCCGGCACCGCTGCCGTAAAACATGGCGTCACCCAGCATATTTCCATGGAGAAACACCGCATTAAACACGCCGTTGACTGTATAAAGCGGGTGATCTTCCCCCACGAGGAAGGGAGCCACAAGTGCCGTATAGGTATCTCCGGTCCGGACGCTGGATGCGATCAGCCGGATCTTCTTTTTCATTGCAAGGGCATAGCGGATATCCTCCGGCGTCAGCTTCGTGATCCCCTCGGTATGGATGCCGTTAAAATCCACCTGCTTTCCGCTGATCAGCGAGGTCAGGATCGCGATCTTACGGCAGGCATCATAGCCTTCCACATCCGCGCTGGGATCCCGCTCCGCATAGCCGAGGGCCTGGGCCTCCTTTAGTACCGTCTCATAATCACTGCCCTCTTCCATCATCTTGGTCAGCATGTAATTTGTCGTGCCGTTTAAGATGCCGGAAATCTCCTCGATCACATCCGCGGTCAGGGATTTGTAGATGGAGCGGATAATGGGAATCCCGCCGCCCACCGATGCTTCAAACTGGAAGTTGAGATCCCGCTCCTTTGCGATCGAGATCAGCTCCGCGCCTTTTTCCGCCACAAGATTTTTGTTGGAAGTGGATACGCTCTTGCCGTGCAGCAGCATTTCCTTCACAAAGGTGTATGCCGGCTCCACGCCGCCCATGGTCTCCACCACAATGGCAATCTCCGGATCATTTGCGATCACCTGATAGTCATGCACCACCCGGCTCTCGATGGGATCTCCCGGGAAATCCCTCAGATCAAGCACATATTTTACCCGGACTTCATCCCCCACGTGCGCGCGGATGATCTCCGCGTTTTTCTCAATGACTTCCACCACGCCTGAGCCGATGGTCCCATATCCCATGACTGCAATCTGAATCATAACGCATTCCTTTCAACCGTTCTTTATTTCTGTCACTTCCCGTATCTCCGGGGTGAAACTGATCCTGTTTCTCAGAAGCTTCTGCCGCCGCCGCCGTGTATACCGCCGCCGCTGCTCATATGGGTACCGCCGCCCCCACCGGAGCTTTCCGTCTGGATCCTGTGATGGGTGACGACTTCATTCACAAACTTGTCTTCCTTCTGCGTTACCTTCACTTTTCCTTCCTTGTGATAGTCATAGGAATAGGTGCCCCATTTCAGGCGGTAACGGCCTGCCGTGATCCCGACCACCGCGAAAAAGACGCCGGCTGCCAGCAGCCCTGCCAGGACAAAATCGCCGGAAGACAGGTGCGGTTTTTCATTCTCCTTGTACTTGACGGCTTTTTTCAGCATAGCGGAAAGCGCGTCCGCATAATAGCCGTTCAGCACGTCGTCATACCCCGCGTCCAGCACGCGTTCAACCTTATCGCCGTTAATCGTATTGAGTGCGCTGCCGGAGGTCGAAATATAATAATTCCGGTTGTCAAGATCGATCACGATGGCGATCCCGTCCGTATTGATCCCGTAGGTCTGGTCATAGAGATCGTCCGCATATTCCATGGTCGTCCTGCCGCCGGCGTCATCCGTCGTGGCGAGGATGACATTCCAGCCGGTCTCCGCCGTCGCCTCCTCTGCCTGATCCGACAGATCGCTGATCTCATAGTCCTCCAGCACGTCCGCATCATCCGATACGAGCGATGCCGCGGCATAGATCTTCGTCGTCGCGAAAATGCTGACCAGAAGGGACGCCGCCAGTAACAATACCGCCAGCAGCATCATCCTGAGCTGTATTTTTCTTTTATTCTCATCCCGTTTCATATGAAGTATCCCAATAGCAGCACGATTGCAAACACCACGCCGGCTGCCGCCAGCGCCGTGGAAACGAGTCTGCCCCAGCTGATGGGCAGCTCTCCGCAGATCTCTGCTGTCTGTCCGTTAATGGAGTAAAAGTAAGTCTTTCCGTTTCCGCCTTTATAGGTCAAAGTCCAAAGGGGCAGAAGCACATAGTCGAATTCTTCTTTGGTGAACTGCAGATTCCTGTCTTTGATGTTCACCGTGGTATAACCTGTGATCTGCTCCTTCATAAGGGTCTCGGAGTATTGCTTCATCTCCCCCTTCATGCTTTCCTCGATGTCTTTCCGTTCGATATCCTTTTTCTCTGCAAGGAATCCGGAAAGATAGCCCATGGAAAACTTTTTCAACCCGGAAAAATCATAGGGAAAAATGCCCTCCGCCAACTTGCTGTTGGCCTTCTTCAGCGCAATATGGGTCAGGTCGTTGACCTGCACGCTGCCGCCGCGTTCCACATGATAAAATTTCGTCTCGGTGTATTCGTTATTGCCGGCGATCCAGGTACGCACCTTGGTGGCCTCACCGGAAATGCTGCCCTGCATCTCGCTGTCCAGCATCCAATACGGAAAATACACCCCGGATAACTTCTCGATCTGCTTTTTGTCAAAAAAGTTGCGGGGGACGAATTTCTTTTTACGGGTAAAGGTCAAAAACTGGCTTTCTGCCTGATCTCTGGTCACGGTAAAGGGCAGGATATGCCCCGGAAGATCGTTACCGTCCAGACGCCCTGACAGAACCACGGGATTGTGGCAATAATAACAGAAGGTCGCCGCGGTCGTCTCATCCGTCACGATCTCCGCGCCGCAGCTGGGGCAGGTGTAGATCACCGCCTTGTCGGTTGCGGTCTCAGCGGTCTCCGTCGCCTCCTCCGGATGCTCTTCGGCCACCGTCTGCTCCGATGCAGCGTCCGGCTTCATCGCATCCAGGGTTTCCTGATCAAATTCAGAAAAACAGTATTCACATTTGTATTTTTGCGTGCCCGGGTCGAACCGGAGATCCCCGTCGCAATGTGGGCACTTATAGCTGATGACTGCCATGTATTCTCCAATGGGTGTGAAAATACGTGAAGTTCAAAAGTCACATGTCACGAAGTGACATTGTGACCTTTGCGTGGGAAGGCGTCTCGGCATGCTAGCATGCCAGAACGCCCTCTCCACGCAAAGTGCACATGCACATTCTGCGCATGGCACTTTTGAACTTCACTCCAATACAAATTTTACGGTCTCGGGCTTCCGCAGTTGGAGCAGAACTTGCCGGTATTCACCTGTCCGCAGCTGCAGGTCCAGTCGGCTGCCGGGGCGGGCTTGCCGCAGTTCGAGCAGAATTTGCCGGTGTTCACCTGGCCGCATTCGCAGGTCCAGGAGCCGGCTGCCGGGGCTGCCGCTGCCGGAGCTGCTGCAGGAGCAGCCTGCTGCGGTGCCGCCTGCTGCATCTGCTGTTGCTGCATCTGTTGCTGTTGCTGCATCTGCATTTGTTGCATATTCGTCTGGGAAGCGGCTCCCATAAACGCGCCGCCTGCCTGCATGCCCATGCCGACGCCCATGAAGCCCATGGCTGCGCCGTTTGCATTGGAGCCTGCCGCGTTGATGCCCTGGGCGATCTGTCCCTGTACATAGCCTTCGCGAATGGTCGGATCGGAAAGCATCGCGCCTTCGTTCCTCTTGTTGATGAGCTTCTGGGATTCCTCATCATAGGAGATGCTGGCAAGACCCACAGCCTGGATCTCCATACCACGCATCTGCTTCCAGTCTTCATCCAGGACATTTGCCATGTACTTGCTGAGCTCTCTGCCCTTACTGGTCACAAAAGAGATCCGCTCGCCGTCTGCGGACATCTGGTTGATGGACGCCTGCAGTGCCTCCAGAAACTCAGACAGGTACTGCTCGTTGATCTCGTTGATCTCCACCTTTTCGGCATTTCTCGGAATCGCCTCCGCATAGAACTTCAGCGGATCGGTGATCTTGATGGAATAGGTGCCGTGAGCACGGATAAAGAGCTCTGCATTATAAAAATTATCAAAATAGTTCACCGGATTGCGGGTTCCGAACTTAATCCCCTTGATCTCCTGCAGGTTGATGAAGAAGACTTTCTGGGACTGGGGCGTCATGCCGCCGAATTTGATACGTTCAAAAGACTCCTTGATGGAAGCGCCGAACTGTCCGTTAAAAAGAGACGGCGCGGCAGCGTTCTGCACCTTGTAATAGCCTGGCTCCGCCGAATAGTCGATGACCTTGCCGCCATCGGTCAGGATCATAAACTGGTTATCATAGACGTGAATCACAGATCCGTCCGTGATATAATCGTCATTGCCCTTTGTGTTGGATCCTTTCTTAACCTTGACGCCTCTGACGAAAACAGTCTGGTCCCCCATGTCCTCCGGCTCGACCACGTCAATCCACTGGTCAGCAAGGGAACTCCCGACGCCTTCCAATACCGCTTTGATAATACCCATTTCTCTTTCCTCCTTATATACACATTTCTTGTATTTCCGTTATGAATCCGATACCTTCCTATCCGGCCTCCCCTGGGAGAGCCACTTGAGATAGGCCGTGATAAAGGGATCGATGGCACCGTCCAGCACGCCGTCCGTATTCCCGGTCTCCGCGCCGGTACGCAGATCCTTTACCATCTTGTACGGCTGCAGCACGTAAGACCGGATCTGATTGCCCCATCCGATCTCCGTCACTTCGCCCCGGATGTCCGCCGCTTTTTCCGCATTCTCCTCCTGCTTTAAAAGAAGGAGCTTTGCCTTCAGCATCTGCATGGCTTTGTCCTTGTTCTGGAACTGTGAACGCTCATTCTGACAGGTCACCACAATGCCCGTCGGATAATGCGTAATCCGGATGGCGGATGAGGTCTTGTTGATATGCTGTCCGCCCGCTCCGCTGGAACGGTAGGTGTCGATCCGGATGTCCTCATCCTTCACTTCGATATCAATGTCTTCCTCAATCTCCGGCATCACATCACAGGACACAAAAGAAGTCTGACGTTTCCCGGCCGCATTAAAAGGCGAGATGCGCACCAGCCTGTGAACCCCTTTTTCCGATTTCAGATACCCGTAAGCATTCTCTCCGTCGATCTGAAACGTCACGGATTTCAGTCCGGCCTCGTCTCCGTCCAGTGAATCCAACTCGGTAAGCGTAAAGCCTTTGTCCGCTGCCCAGCGGTTGTACATGCGATAGAGCATGCTGCACCAGTCACAGGATTCCGTGCCGCCGGCGCCCGCATGGAGCGACACAATGGCGCCGTCCCGGTCATATTCCCCGGACAGCAGCGTCTTGACACGGATCTTTTCAAAGGTCTCTTCAAAATCCCGGAAGGCTTCCTCCACCTCCGGGATCAGCGCGGGATCGTTTTCCTCTTCTCCCATCTCGATCAGGGTTTCGATGTCCTCCACCTTGGTTTCCAGGTCATGGATCACCGCCAGATCGTCTTTGTAGCTTTTCAGCTCCTTCATCTTTTCCTGGGACACCGTCGGATCATTCCAGAAATCCGGCGCTTCCATCTCGCGCTCCAGTTCTTCGATCTTATGCTCTTTGTCAGCTAAGTTAAAGTGAATCCCTCACTTCCTGCAGCGGCTCCTTGTAGGTGCCGAGTTTGTATTTAAACGGATCCAACTCTACCACAGAATCACTTCCTTTCCTTCGTGCAGATTTACAGTTGCTCTTTTAATACTTCTACCGCCTTCTGAACCTGATTATCCAGCGAATAGTCATATTCATCCTCATCCCCGCCGAGGAACTCGTACTCCAGCTCAATGTCCGGGGCGATGCCCTTTCCGTTGATGTTTTCCCCGTCCGGGGTGAAATATTCCTCGATGGTCAGTTTGACGGCGGAGCCGTCGTTCAGTGCAAAGGTCTTTTGCACGACGCCCTTGCCGTAAGTCGTGGTCCCGATCAGCGTGCCGTAATCATAGTCACGGATCGCGCCCGCCAGGATCTCGGAGGCGCTGGCGCTGTTTTCGTTGATCAGCACCGCGATGGGCAGATGCATGACATGCTCGTCGTCGGAAACCTCATCGGTGCGCTTGCCGTATTTGTCTTCGGTATAGACCACCGTCCCCCGGGGCAGGATGTCATCTAGGATCTGCACCACAGAGGAGAGAATCCCGCCCGGATTGTAACGGACGTCGAGGATCATCGCTTTCATCCCCTGTTTTGTAAGATCCTCCACCGCCTCCTCAAACTCTTCCGCCGTATTGGCTGCGAAGTTGGAGATGTAGAGATAGCCGATGTCGTCGTCCAGCATTTCCGACTGCACCGTCGGAAGCGTGATCTCTTCCCGCGTGATGTCGACTTCCAGGTCCTCATCCACGCCCTCACGGACCACAACCACGTGGATCGAGCTGCCGGCTTCCCCGCGGATCTGATCCACATATTCATCCAGCGTCACGGAGGATCCTTCGATCCCGTCCACGGAAAAGAGGATATCGCCGACCTTCAGTCCCGCACGCTCCGCCGGCGTATCCGGATACACATACACCACCGAAACCAGATTCGTATCCGGATCCTGCGTCAGCGTGGCGCCGATCCCGTAATACTGCTTGGTGACTCTGGTGAAATTGTCCTCATACTCTTCCGCCGTATAATACTCGGAATAGGGGTCGTTAAGGGATTCCACCAGCCCCTTGTATAGTCCGTTCTCTTCGGCCTCAGGATCGATCTCACCGAGATAATTCAACTCGATCAGCCCCTCCAGCGCCGTGATCTTGGAGATCGCCTCCTCGGAAAGGCCAATCGTGCGTTCCTTCGTCTCTGTCTCATCGGCCGCCATCCTGACTTTTTTCCCCAGCGCAAAAAACAGGATCAGAAACACCGCTGCCGTGATCAGGATCCCCACCAGAAGCCCCGGTACAAATCCGCTTTTTTTCTTTTGTGGGAGTCCCTGTTCTTCCATTTCTTCCATCATGATCCAAGATAATTCCACGGAGAAACATATTCTCCGTCCTGGGAAACACCAAAATGCAGATGATTTCCCGTCGAAATGCCGGTGCTGCCGACAAATGCCACGGTGTCCCCGGCCGCCACCGTCTGTCCCGGCGACACATTGAGAGACGAAGCGTGCATATAAACAGTCCGCAGTCCCGAACCGTGATTGATGATCACATAATTGCCTGCGCCCGAAGAGTAACCCGCAAAGGTGACTTCGCCGGGAGCCGCAGCGACAATCGGGGAACCGTAAGGCGCGCCGATATCGATGCCCTTATGATTGGTGGAGGCGCCTGCGGTGGGTGAAGAACGCAGCCCGTAATCGCTTGTCACGCGATGACTCGCAGGGCACGGCCACAAAAAAGCGCCGCCGTCATAATTCCGTTCCTCGTAAGTCTCCCCGTTTTCCGCGGCAGCCTTTTTCTTTGCTTCCTCCCGCGCGATCTCCGCGCGAATCTCCGCAATCACCTCATTCTGCGCCGCAATCTCGTTTTCATAAGCCTCCGCGGTATTCTCCGCCTGGTCAATATAGGTGTTGACCTGCATCAGCTCGTTCTTTTTTGCCGCATCCAGGGCAGCCACCGTCGCTTTCTGCTCTTCCGCGACGGCTTTCAACTCCGCAAGCTCATTGCGGTCTTCTTCCAGCGCCTGCTTTTCCTCTTCGATCTCATCCTTCAGCCGCGCGACACGATTCACCTTCTCCTGATAGTCATTCAGCATGTCCCGGTCGTATTCCGACAGCTGCCGGATGTACTCCACCGCACTCAAAAACTCCGTCATGGATCCGGATCTGCAGAACAGATTCAGAAAATCGGACGCCGTGGAATTTTCATACATATACTGGATGCGAAGCTTCATGTCCGCATATTGGTCATCCGCATCCGTCTGGGCTTCTTCAAGCTCCTTGCCGGTTTTTTCCAGTTCCTCCTCTGCCGCGTCGATCTCTGCTGTCTTCTCGTCCAGCTGCCCCGACAGATCATTGATCTGGGAAGAAATCGCGGACAACTGTTTATCCAGCTCCGCGACACGTGATTCAATATCTGCTTTTGATCCTTCCAGACTGCTGATCAGCTGTTTTGCATCATCCAGCTGTTTTTCCAGCTCCTTCATCTGCCGTTCCGCTTCCGAGAGCTTTTCGCTGGCAGTTGCGGCGAAAACGCTCCCGTTTGCCATCGTCAGCAAAAGGATCAGCAGCGCAAAAAATACGGATCCCTTTTTTTTCATCCGGTCATACCTTCAAATGCCTGCGCACGGTGATCGCACTGCCGATCAAGCCGACACCCACACCCATGATCAATCCTGCGGGAAGGAGAATGCGAAACACCTCCTGCACCGGCAGGAACTGCAGCATGGAACTGATAAAATGGAACCGCTCTCCGATGTAGGCCACGATCCTGCGATACAGATAAAACAGAATCACCAGCGGGATCGCCGATCCGATGAGGCCGATCAGAATACCTTCCACGATAAAGGGCGCGCGCACAAAGAAATCCGTCGCACCGATCAGTTTCATCACCGCAATTTCTTCTTTTCGCACGGAAATACCCACATTGACCGTATTGCTGATGAGGAAGACCGCCACTGCAAACAGAATGGCGATGATGCCCACCGATATGTACTTAATGAGTGTGTTCAGGTCGGACAGGGTCTTGGCCGCTGCCTCCGACTGATGCACCTCGCGCACGATCTCCTGCGACTCCAGGAAGGTCACCAGCGCATTCTGCAGAGACACATCGGAAAGATAGACTTCGTAATGGGCGGAATTCGCCAGCGGGTTATCCGCTTCAAATCCCTCCGCCAGCTCCTCATGTCCTTCGAAGTACTCACTCTTAAACTCTTCCCAGGCCTGATCCGCGGAGACATAGACGCATTCGGAAACCTCCGGGCGGCGCGTGATCTGATCCTCAAAGGCGATGATCTCGCTCTCCTCAATCTCCGGCTGGAAAAACACGGTGACGGCCACGCCCTCCTCCGCATTCTGCACCATATCCTGGAAGTTGGTCACGATCATGTAAAAAAGGCCGAACAGGAAAATACAAGCCGCCATCGTCGCGATGGACGCAAGGGAAAAGAGCTTGTTTCTCCAGATATTTTTGACACCCTGTTGAATCGAATAAAAAAACGAATTAATCTTCATCTTCTGAAATGATACCTTTCCTGATCGTGATCACGCGCTTATCCATCGCTTTTACGATCTCCATATTGTGTGTAACTACAAGCACCGTCGTTCCGCGTTTATTGATCTCGGACAGAAGACGCATGATCTCCCATGCATTCTTATTGTCCAGATTTCCCGTAGGCTCGTCTGCGAGCAGGATCTTCGGCTCGTTCACCAGCGCGCGGGCAATGGCCACCCGCTGCTGCTCTCCGCCGGAAAGCTGCTTCGGCTTGCTTTTGTACTTCGCCGCCAGGCCTACCAGAGAAAGCATTTTCGGAACGGCTCTCTTGATCCTGCGTCCCGGCGTCCCGATGACGCGCTGCGCAAATGCCACGTTTTCGTAGACATTGCGGTCTTTTAACAAGCGGAAATCCTGAAACACCACGCCGATGTTGCGGCGGTATTTCGGGATCTTCCTTCTCCTGATCTTATGAAGTTGCTGTCCGTTGACCGTAATCGTGCCGGAGGTTGGCTCAAGCTCTTTCAGCAGAAGCTTGATCAACGTGGACTTCCCGGATCCGCTGTCTCCGACCAGAAATACGAACTCCCCTTCCTTGATGGTAAGGCTTACGTCATTCAGCGCCGGGATGATGCCCGATTTATAAGACTTACTCACATGTTCCAGTTTTATCAATGTCTTCTCCTTCTGGTTCTGATTCTTAATAATCCATATTTTCCATATATTTCATGTATTTGACAACCATCAGCGCGATTTTGAACGTAATGGCGTCCTCAAATACACGAAGGTCGAGGCCTGTGCTCTTTTGCAGTTTATCCAGGCGGTACACCAGTGTATTCCTGTGGATATACAGCTGCCGCGAGGTTTCGGAAACATTCAGGCTCTTTTCAAAGAATTTGTTGATGGTGACCAGCGTCTCCTCGTCAAACTCATCCGGCGATTTCCCGTCGAAGATCTCTTTGATAAACATCTTGCAAAGCGGCATGGGAAGCTGATAGATCAAACGCCCGATGCCGAGCTGGGAATAGGCGATGATGTTCTGCTCCTCGAAAAAGATCCTTCCCACGTCCAGCGCCATCTTGGCTTCTTTATAAGAGCCGGACACTTCACGGATCTCACCGGCCACGGTGCCGTATGCGATGTAGACATCCGGATTGCCTTCGCCGCTGCGGAACAGATTAAGGATGGTCTCCGCGGTCTTTTTCAGGCTCTCCGCATCTTCTCCCTCTGCCAGCTCCTTGACAACAATGATATCCCTTTCGTCCACCGCTGTCACGAAATCTCTGCTTTTCCCTCCAAAGAGACTCCGCACGCGCTCCAGATCATTCTGATCCTTGTCATGGCCCGCTTCCACAATGTAGACGACGCGCTTGACGTCGGTATCGATGTGAAGCTTTTTCGCGCGGTTGTAGATGTCCACCAGCAGGAGGTTATCCAGCAGCAGGTTTTTGATGAAATTATCTTTGTCAAAACGCTCTTTATAGGCAACCAGCAGATTCTGAAGCTGGAAGCAAACGATCCTGCCCACCGTATGGGCTTCTTTCCCTTCGCCCTCCGCAAGCAGCACATACTCCATCTCATGGTCATCCAGCACCTTGAAATACTGGAACCCCTGGATCATCTGCGTATCGGCCTCGGAAGCCGCAAAAGACGCCGCCGCCTTTGCATGTTTCTCCGCATCGGGAAACGTGGAAGCGAGCACATTGCCCTCCGGATCCAGTACACATAACTGGATATGGGTGATCTCCTTTAATCCGTCAATCGTGTTCTGTAAGATCTGATTCGATACCATACGTTTTGCCTCCTAACGTATCATTTTAATGCAAAACGTCGAAAAAAGGAAGGGGATTGATGGATTTTTTTGTACATTTTTTCAAAATCACCGATCTCATACCAGAGTCGGATGCCCAGTTTTCTGCTTTGTTCGGTAAAAAAGTGTTCCGCTGCCGGAGAGTCGATCACGGAGAGCACCAGATCCGGCGCCGCGCCATTGATCTCGTTTACGATGAGATCCGCCTCTCCCACCTGCTCCTCCAGCACATACTCCCCGATGCGCTGTAACTGCGGAAAAGCTTCATCCAGCCAGGCCTTCAGGCGCTCCAGCTTCTCACGGTCATCAGAAAGAAGATACAGATTCCGGTTATTTTTTTCCAGGCTCTCCAGAAAAGTGTGAAAAAACAGCTGGCTTTTCACTTCCTGCAGGAGAGAAGGCGTATCCGCATCCGCCGCGCGCAGCATCCCTGTTTCTCCGAAGACCGCCAGATCCATCTGCTCCAGATGGCGCTTTACGGTTTCATCCCTGCGTGCCGCAGCCATCGTCTTTGCGGTGATCGTACCGATCACATGCAGCATGTTTTCTTCCAGAAAGGACTCCGCGATCGCGACTGCCTCATAAGCAGGTCCGGTGTAAAGCGTGATCCCCTGTATCGTCACCCTCAGCATTTGCTTTTCTTCCCCCGAAGGAATCTTTTTCCTTCCCCGTATAAACCGAAGTATACCAGAACAGGGTTTTGTTGTAAATTTACTGACTATTCCGCTCTATTTTTCAAAGACATTTCACATTTTAATTGTCAAGACCTATACGAAAACGATATCGAGTTTCGTCTTCTTTCACAAAACACCTGTTTGTTTTTTTCGCTTTTTTCCTTTCGTTTTTTGCACTTTTTTTGTGGATAATGTGAATAACTTCGTGCATAACTTGATTTTTCGTTCCTTTTTCGTGAAGTTTTGTGGATAACTCACGATTTAATTCTTACCCCTCGGAAACGCTTTTTGTGCAAATTGTTTTTTTGAACGGATTGATTAAATTTTCTCCGTTGTTTTTACAGAAAATCAGGCAGGGAAAATTGTCCACCAAAAAACCCCTGTGCGTTCACACAGGGGTTTGTCTGGTCATCCATTAGAAGATCCGTCGTACCGCAAGAATGTCACGATAATATGCGCTGGACACTTTAATGCCGGTAGCAGGCGTGCTCGCGTGCACGATCTGGCCGCCGCCGATGCAGATGCCTACGTGTCCGCTGTAGCAGACGATATCGCCGGCCTGCATCTGGGACGGATCCACGCCGTATCCCACACCGCGCATCGCGCTGGAGGAATGGGGAAGACCCACGCCGTAATTCGCATAAACACTCATGACAAAGCCGGAGCAGTCTGTGCCGTTCGTCAGGGACGATCCGCCGTATACATACGGGTTGCCGACAAACTGCAGCGCGTAATTCGCAACCGACCCGCCGGATCCGGAGCCTGCTGCCGCATAGGAACCGCCGCCGCCGGAACTGCCGGAAGACGAGGAAGAACTCTTCTGTGACTTCGACTGCGACTGTGCCTGCTCTGCTGCTGCCGCTGCCGCTCTGCGCTCTTCTTCTTCTCTGGCGAGACGGGCTTCCTCTGCCTCTTTTGTCTCACCATAGGTATAACGGTTATCGAGATCCACGAACTCCATGGAAACATAACCGGAACCTTCTTCAATGGAAACACCGACCCAGCCCCAGCTGTCCACATAGGTCTCATCGGTTACCGTCAGATCTTCCCCGTCGGGAACCATGCCGATGATGTCGGAATCCTGTGACGGAAGGGCGCGTACGAAAAGGGTCTCCGTATGTACCGTCGCTGTCCGGTTGGAGGCCTGCTTAATCAGATCCTCATCTCCGACAGACACATAATCCGCGGATACAAACCCGTCCACATCACCGGATTTGATATGATACCATGCGCCGTCATCCGTTTTTTCCAGCACCTTGAGGGCGTTATTGGCATAAAGCTTGCCGACTGCCTCGCTGTCTGCACTGGCTTCGCTTCTGACATTCACAAAATCCGTCACCGTGGCGATGCCGATATCGGCGTATTCATCTGTTTGTTTCTCTCCTGCCGCTTCGCCGGTCTGTGCCTTGCCTTCTCCCTCTGCAGCTTCTGTGCCGGATGCAGCGCCTTCTTCACCGGTGGCGCCTTCCGCGCCTGTCGCTGCTTCTTCCGTCTTCTCCTGCTGCGGCACGGCTTCCGTCTCGGAAAGGATATTCGCCATGGCCTGCATCACGCCGGAGCTTGTGGTCGGTGTGGAAGCCGGCGCTGTCCCGGTGGTGTCTGCGGTTGTCTCAGCTGCCGGTGTCTCTGCTGCAGGTGTCTGTGCCGCTTCCGGTGCTGCGGGGGTCTCCGCTGCTGCGGGTGCGGTGCCAGTTACTGTCGTTTCCGGTGCGGCGCTTTCTGCTGCCGGCATCTCTCCGGTCAGTTCCGCTGCCGGCGCTTCCCCTTCCGCTGCCGGTGCAAGGGATGCAAATACGCCTGACGTCGCGCCTGCGGTCAATGTGCCGGCCGTCTCGGTCGTTGTCTCTCCTTCTGTCGCAACGGGCGCATCAGCGGTTCCCTTGCTGGTCTCTCTCGCTGCTGCTGTCTGTACTGATGCGGAACGGCCCGCAATGGCGCTGATCACGCCCGCGGTGGGTGCTGCCGATACCTCTGCGATGGTTGCGCCTGAGATTACGATGCAAAACATCCCGCAAAGTAAAGCCCGTACTGCTCGATTCTTCATAAATCCTCCGTTGGAAATGTTATACAAGCGAGTCAAAAGTCACATGTCACTTTTGACTCTATCGTCACATCTATTTGTTACATATTTGTTACAAATCATTACGAAACCGATTATAGCAAACGACGTTTCCGCTGTCAACCCCGATTCTCCGCTGTTGTAACATTTTCTCTTCTGATATACACTCCAAAAGTCACATGTCACGAAGTGACATTGTGACCTTTGCGTTGAGAGGCTTTCTGTCGTGCTAGCACGTCGAAACGCCTCCCAGCGCAAAGTGCACATGCGATTTCATCGCATGGCACTTTTGGCGTGCGTATCATCTCAAATCCGCTTCTTTTTTTCCATTGCGATCAATAGCTGACAACCTTCGACAATCGGCGACTGTGGATCGATAAAATGCCAATGCATGCCTTTCTCCTTCACGGCGATCACGTTCAGATTCATGGTCTGCCGCAGTTCCAGCTCCACCAGGGTCTTCCCGATCCATTCATTTTTCGGATTCGTCTCTATTAAATACATGTTGTCGTCCAGTTTGAAAAAATCCCTGAATGACATGGACTGGAGAATCCTGGCCGATCGTTCTCCGCCTTCCCCTTCCGGGTCAATGACCTTATCTGCGCCGACCTTTTTCAGAAGGGAAGACATCCGTTCCGAAGAGGATTTCGCGACCACCAGCGGGACGCCCTGCTCCTTTGCCACGGCAACCGCCATGATGCTGGCTGCCAGATTGCTGCCTATGGCGGAAACCACAATATCCATATTCTGCAATCCCAGTGCCATGACCGCATCCTCGTCCGTCAGATTCGCACACACCGCTGTGGTGCACTTGTCCGCGATATCCGCGATGAGATCCTTATTCTTATCCACGGCAAGGACATCTGCCCCCGCATCATACAAATGCTCCGCCAGACTCCTGCCGTATTTTCCGAGTCCTAGCACTGCTACCGATTTACCCATCTCCTGTTTCCTCCTCATCCCACATAAAATTTGCCATCCGCGTGCTGGATCTTGTTCTCGGCGCCGGATTTTTTAGCAAAAAGCAGCGCCATGGAGATCGGACCGATCCTGCCGAGGTACATGGAAAAGATGATCACGTACCGTCCGACCTCATCCAGATGCGGCGTCAGATTTCTCGACAAACCGACCGTTCCCAGCGCGCTTGTGACTTCATACAACGCATCGGTCAGCGCAATGCCTCCTCTCGACATCAACAGCAGCGTCATCAGAAAAACCGTGCCGACGCTGACCAGAACCACCGCCGAGGCCTTCCGCATCATTTCCTCGGAGACTCTCCTGTGAAACACCACGGTTTCTTTTTTTCCTTTTATATAGGAAAGCGCGTTCATGAGCACAAGAAAGATCGTCACGGTCTTCACGCCGCCGGCCGTTCCCACCGGCGAGCCGCCGATGAACATCAGCACATAGCCCATGATGCAGGTGGTCTCCGTCAATTGATCCTGCGGGAGCGAAGCAAATCCGGCGGTACGGTATGTCACGGACTGGAAAAGGCTGTTGCCCAGCTTCTCCGCCAGACTCATCTCTCCGATGGTGCCGGGATTATGATACTCTGACACAAAAACTCCCAGCGTGCCGAACGCAAGCAGAAACGCCGTCATGACAAGCACCACCTTGGTATGCTCCGACAAACGGCGAAATGTGGCCACAGGCCCGAGGCGTCTTTTGATCCCCTGTCCGACCTTACTGATAACGTCAAACCAGACGACGAAGCCCAAGCCCCCGAGAATGATCAGGGCCATCGTCACACCCATCATCAGAGGCGAATTCCGAAAGCCGATCATGCTGTCCGGTCCGATCACATCCATGCCGGCGTTGCAGAACGCGGATACCGACTGAAACAGGGATGCCCACAGGGCTTTTTCCGCCCCCAGCTTCGGCACCAGTTCCACCGCATAAAGGGCGGCGCCGATCCCCTCCACGATGAAAACGCCGCAAAAAATACGGAACAAGAAGGACATCAGGCTTCGGTTCCCGTCGACATTTAATGAATCCCCGATCAGCTTCTGCTCTCCGAGGCTGATCTTCCGCGCTCCGGCGTGGGCAATCACGGCACCCACCGACACCACGCCCAGCCCGCCGATCTGGATCAGCAGGAGAATGATCGCCTGCCCGAAAAGGCTCCAATGGGAAAAGGTATCCTCCACCACCAGACCCGTCACGCAGACGGAAGTCGTCGCGGTAAACAATGCAGTGGTAAATCCGGTGTTTTCTCCCGGCGCGCTGGAAAAAGGAAGCATGAGCAAGATGGCGCCGGCCAGAATTGTCAGCAAAAAACTAAGCGGAATGAATTGTATGGGTGAAATCCGTATCCGATTCAAAACAGACCTCCTGCGGTCGATCTTACGGAGTTTTTCAGCACTCCTTTGGCGCTTTGCAAAAAAGCACTTCCACATTATAGCACGAAAATCATTCTTTTTTGCGATAATCAAAAAATCAAAATACTTTTTGCCAACCTGCCTCTTCCATCGTATAAAGGAACAGAGCAGAAAAGCAGAAGGAAAAACAAAATGATTGCAAAAGTCGAATGACCGTCGTATAATGATTTACACGAAGAATCCCGTTGAAGCGAAAGGGAGGTGACGCTTATGAACATTACAGATGTCGTTGATCCCACTGCGTTTATCAGCGCAGCGAGTCAGATGCAGTCCGCGCAGGGCGTGATGTCCGATGTAGGGCTTGCCGTATTCGGCAAAAGTCTGGACACGATGAATACCATGGGCGACGCCATGACCAGGATGATGGAGCAGTCGGTGGCGCCGCATTTAGGCGGCAATTTCGACGCATTCGCATAGGAGAAGCAATCAAAAAAGACGCTGTCGCATTTCGCGGCAGCGTTTTTCTTTTCCATTCAGGCCTTCCGGATCCTATGCTCCGTGATCGTGATCCTTCGTTCCTTGTAGAGCCGCCCCACTGCGCGCTTAAACGCTGCCTTGGACAGCCCCGTCTCCCGCCGGATCACCTCCGGATCCGCGGCCTCCGTGAAAGGAAGTACACCGCCGTAAGAATCGAGCAGCGAAAGAATCCGCTCTCCGTCCGCATCGAGCTGGGCGTATGCTTTTTCCCGCAGAGTCAGATCCAGTTTCCCGTCTTCCTTCACGTTGGTGACCCTGGCCGTTACCACAGTCCCGATCCTCAGGCCTCCCACATCCTCATGACGCGGGATCATGGCCGAATACCGGTCATCCACTGCGACAAAGGTTCCGAAATCATGGCCGAATTCATAGATGCGTCCCTGCACTTCGTCCCCCGCCCGGTATGGCGCCTTTACGGAAAGCAGGGCATAGAGTTTCTTCATGCTGGCGGCGAGCCGCCCGCTTTTGTCCAGATACAGGCGCACCAGCACCGTTTCCCCTTCCCGCACTTTTTCCGTCATCTCTTTATAAGGGAGAAACAAGTCCTTCGGCAGCCCCCAGGAAAGAAACGCGCCGATCTTTGTCACCTCTTTGACCGTCAGCGCCGCGGGTGCGTACATGGTCAGCAGCGGCTCCGCTGTGGTCGCGATGGGGCGATCCTCTGAATCCAGATACAAAAAAACGGAAAGCGTCGAGCCCGGCGCCGCCCCTTCCGGTACTTCCTTCGCCGGAAGCAGCACCTGTTCCCCTTCGTTTCCGTCTTCTCCCAGATAAACGCCAAAGGACGTTTCCTTTCTGATTGTCAGCGTCTGTACTTCACCCAGTCGTAATCCCATGTCTACTCCGTCAAAAACTGTACCACCGCAAAGGGTTTGCCGTCCTCCTGCGACAGGTTCACTGTCGTGATCCCCGCGTCAGCACGCACCTGCGGATAAACGATATCCTCCGGCATCGCCGCCTTCACGTATTCCACCCGGATATCCCTTACGATGGCATCCGGCTCCAGATATTCCGCGGCATAATGCACATACCGGCCGTTATTCATATGATGGTTCGTATCCAGATCCGACCGTCTCACCGGAAAAGATGTCTTTTGCTCCATGGCATCCGGCAGCGCAATCTTGCGCGGCTGCTTTTCCATGGAAAGTGCCGGTTCGATCTCCTTTCCCAGAATCTCCTTCATCTCCTCAGAGACGCGGATCAATGCCTGCTTTCCATTGTCAAAATAAAACCAGCAGGAATCCGCACAGGCGAGGAGTTCGCCTGATGCATCCCGCATGGTAAAATTCCGGTAACCGAAAAACCGGTCCATCTTGTAGGGCCAGGTGGAGATCTCCACCGCTTCTCCGAATACGGGCAGGCGTTCCACCTGAATATGCCAGGAGGCCACGAGCCACGCCTCCTGTTTTTTGATCGCATACGCCGGTCCGATGCCAAGCGCCTCGGATTGGAAGGTGCTGCAATTCTGAAATGCATCGATTAACTCCGCCGGCCGGAGCGTCCCGTTCTCTCCGGTCTCGCTGTAACTGATTCTGGTCTGATAAGTATACACGAATGCTGTCTCCTGAATTCCTTACTGTCCGGTCAGACCGTACAGCTGCTGCATGGCTGCCCATGCCGCCTGCTGCGCCTCCAGATCCGCCTGATTTGCCGCGTCGATCTGCTGCTGTTCCGGCGATCCCATTCCCGCGGTCGCTGCTGCCTCCGCGGCCGCTGCCGCCTGTTCTTCCGTCATACCGTTGGCATCATTGGTGGCGATGGCCATGGCGGCATAGGAACCGAGATTGGTCAATACCGCCCCCGGATGGATGATACAGCCGCTGGTCAAGGCGCCCGCCGTCAAACGATAGGGGTCATCCGCCGTGCCGCTGGTACCGCCCACCTGGTAAACTCCGGACACATGGAACTCCGGCGGACAGGACGTGGTGGCCAGCATATTGGAAGCGGAGCAGACCGTCGCAAGAGCGTGGTGGTCACAGGTTTCTTCCGGCACCGTGCCCTCCGCAAAATATTCCGTCTGCGCCATGGACCCGCGCATATCCAGATTGCAAAGACCGTCGATGGCCAGTTTTCCGGACTTTTTGCATGTCACTGCGGTGACGATCCCCGGCGGCTGAACGAAATCCTGATTCGGCAGTCCCTCATGAATCCGGGACATCACCGCTTTCCAAAGGAGCTTCGGATAGGTGGTATAGGAAAGGGTGGAGTTGTCATCATATCCGCCCCAGACCACGCAGGTATAGTAAGGCGTAAAGCCCGCCCAGAGTGCGTCACGGTTATCAGAGGTCGTACCGGATTTTCCGGCCTGTGTCATGGTGTCCCCGAAATACGCAGGCGCCCCGGTACCGCCGGGCGCGGTCATCACGTCCTTCATGGCGTCGGTTAAGAGCCACGCCGTGGTGGGCTGCAGCACCTCCCTTGTCTGCGGGGTATTATCGATCAGCACATTCCCCTGATGATCCAGAATCTGGGTGTAAAACCGCGGTTTTGTATAGACGCCGCCGTTTGCGATGGTGGCGTAGGCCGCAGTCAGTTCCAGATTTTTCACGCCGTTGGTGATGCCGCCCAGCGCCAAGGCCTGCGAATTATCCTGCTCCACCAGGGTGGTAAAGCCAAAATCCAAAAGCTTATCAAATCCCGTCGTCGTCCCGATATCCGTCAGGGTCTTCACCGCCACGATATTGATGGAGCGGATGATACCCTCGCGGATCGTCGTGTAACCGCGATAGGTATGGTCATAGTTGTTCACAGGCGATTGCGCGATATTGCTGTAATTAAACGGCGCATCGTCCTGTACGGAAGCCAGCGTAAATTCGCCGGTATCCAGCGCCGGCGCATAGGAAGCGAGGATCTTAAACGTCGATCCCGGCTGTCTCGTAGTCCCTGTCGCGCGGTTCAGCGTCTTGCTGGCGGATTTGTCGCCTCTGCCGCCCACCAGCGCTTTCACTTCCCCGGTGCTCTGGTCAATGACCGTCATGGCCGCCTGAGGCTGGATGGTAAAGGTCACGGACTCTCCGACGATCTCGTCACCCGGCTGCAGCACCGCTTCCCGGTATTGGTCAATGGCTGTCTGGGCCTCTTCCTCACTGTCAAAATTCAGGGAATACACCGATCCGCCGGAGGAATAAAAGGAGCGCATGGTCTGCTCGCTGTAATTGCTGTAACTGTCATCGGAATGTACCACCGTCAGACGATAGGAAAAAGAGATCTTGTGGGGGGAGCTTCCGTAATTATCCACATTATTGACTTCCGAATCGCAGATCTCCTGAATCCCGGGATCCTGGGTGGAATAGATGGTGAGTCCGCCCTGATAGAGCGCTTTATAGGCCTCAGCCTCCGTATACCCTTTGATCCCCATCAGATCATCAATGACCTGATCCGTCAAAGCATCCACGAAATAAGAGGTGATGTCCGAGCTGGAATTTTCCGCATTGACGATCTGGATCCGGTCGTACACATCATCGTTCAGCGCCATGTCATAATCCGCCTGCTTGATGTAGCCCTGCTCCAGCATTTTTTTCAGCACCTCGGTGGCGCGTTTTTTGTTGTCCTCCGGATGACTCACCGGATTGTACTTGGAGGGATTCTGGGTGATCGCTGCAATGACGGCACATTCGGACAGCGTCAGATCGGAGACGTCCTTATTAAAATACCGTTCCGCCGCCGCCTGCACGCCGAGGCTGTTCTGGCCGAGGTTGATGGTGTTCAGATAGTTTTCCAGGATCCAGTCCTTATCCTGCTTTTTCTCCAGCTGGATCGCCAGATACTGCTCCTGGATTTTCCGCTCCAGCTTTTCCGCCATGGAGCTTTCCGAGGTCCATCCGGTAAAGACGTTATTCTTCAGCAGCTGCTGGGTAATCGTGGACGCGCCCTGGGAAAAATCCTTGTTCCGGATGGCCGTCACACCGGCTCTGGCGATTCCCTTCAGGTCAATGCCGTTATGCTCATAAAACCGTTCATCCTCGATGGCGACAAACGCATGCTGCAGATCCACCGGGATCTCATCCAGCGTCACATAGACACGGTTTGCCCCGGACGCCACCAGAGTTGCGGTCACATTTCCCTGATTATCCAGCACTGTGGTCAGATAGCCTGTGGGGGTGGCGTCGATCTCGTCAATGTCCGGCGCCGCGTCCAGGACGCCGCGGATCATGCCGTACGCCATGCAGCCGCCGACGATCACCACCGCGGCCAGCGCCACCATGGCGATCTTTCCCACCAGCACGCCGACCTTCCGGTTGATCATCTTTCCCTTGCTGGTCAGCTTCTTTTTCTGTTTGCTTGTTCCCTGTTTTCCGTAGTTCATAAAATCTTACTCCGCCGGCGCAGTCTCATCCGTCGCAGCGGTATTCTCCGCTCCCTGGTCTTCCGCCGTATCTCCGTACTCCTCCAGGAAACGCTCCGCTGTCCGGGCGCGCTGTGTATCCGGATATAGGGTCGCGATCTTGCGGTAATAAACCGCCGCGTTCTGATCGTCCCCGTTTTTGCTGTATGCCTGGGCAAGAGAATACAACGCATCGCCGGAATGATAGGTCTCATCCAGCACCATGATCTTCAAAAATTCCTGGATCGCGTCATCGTAATGCCCTTCGTTGTACGCCGTATCTCCCGCTTTATAAGCCGCATCCATGTACTCTTCATTCACCTGGGTATTGATGGTCTCATACGCGTCCTGGGCCGTGGTGTCCAGATAATCCGCATTCACGGAAGCAAGGGCCTGACCCGCGGCGTTCACGTCCTCGTTGGCATAGGCCACATATGCATTCAGAAGCTGCTGATAGCTGGTCAGCCGGGTATCCGACTCTTCCTCCCCCAGCTTCGCCGCTTCGATCTGGGAATTCATCTGATCGATCTGGTTCTGGAGAGAGAGGATCGTCTGCTCCTTGTCCGCAATGGTTTCATTCGCTTCCGAAACCTGCACATTCATCTCACTCCGCACCGCCATCTTAACGCCCGGCACCACGAGAAACCAGGTGATGAGCACGCCGATGGCAAGACCGATCAGAATGTTTAAAATGGTTACCAGCGCCGTATTGTCTCTCAGCTTCCCCGGCTGGATGATCATCTCATTCCCGCTTACATAGCGGTTCAGCTGCTCCTCCTGCTTCTCCTTCTTCTTGCGCTCCGGCTCCCGCTTCAACGCCTGATTACACTCTTTCAGGTAACGCAGCGTGGTCAGATTGCTGCCGTCCAGCTTCAGCGCATTGCGAAGTGTCTTTTTCGCCAGATCAAACCGCTGCTCCTGAATATAAAGCAGCGCCAGAAGCTGATGCGCCCGGATCATTTTGGGATTCACGGACAGCACCTTTTTCAGCTGGATCACAGCCAGATCCCGGCTGTCCTGCTGGCAGTAAAGAAGCGCCTGATTGTATTTCTTTGTGGTCTGGCTGATCAGTTCCAGCTGTGTGGGATTGTTCTGGATCTCTTCCAGATATCTCCCCGCCGGATTCTCCTCCGGCAGAAAATTCTTGCTGATGACCCACTCGGCCATGGCGCGCACGCCTTCGCCCATCTCAAAATAGACGAGGCCAAGCAGATTTCTCGCCGGAATGTTCAGTTTATAAAGCTTCAAACTGGTGCGCAGCACCTCCGCCGCCCCGGAAAGATCCCGGATCGACGCGCGTCTCAAGCCTTCATTATATAACGCGTTGGATGTGGCAATCAGCCTTTTGAACATCCGCACGTTTTTACCGCAGTCCGGACAACGATCGCCTTTGCGTTTCAGCTACCCTCCGCAATAGACACAGATCATAGTCTCAATTCCTTCTGCTTTCCTCTAACATCTCCCGAAAAATGTCCGTCAGATCCGTAAGATCGTGACCGTAAATATTGTCCACCGCTTCTTCGATCTCCAGACTGGGTTCATAGCTTTTCAATTCTTCTTCAAAATCAATCATCGGTTCCCCTCCTTATGATTTTCCTTCTTCATCTTCAAAAGTGTTCCGATCAGGTACAGCGAACCGGCGCAAAAGGCCGCGCTGTCTGCTTCTTTGCTGTCTCTCAGCAGCCCGTAGGCTGTTTCCACCTTCTTTTCGATCACGATCCGGTCACGGGGCATGCCCTGCTCTTCAAAAGCGCGCTGCATTTCTGCTAAAGGATGGATCCTGCCTCCCGGGATCTCCGTCAGGATCAGTTTCTTCCAGGGGATCACAGAAAGCATTCTGACGGAAGAGAAAAGATCCTTATCCGCCAGTTGTGAAAACAGGAGGACCGGCTGCTCCGGCGCCATCTCCTGCACGGTTCTCACAAAGGCTTCCAGCCCGTCCGCATTGTGGGCGCCGTCCAGAAAAATGCCCTCCTCGATCTCCTGCATCCTGCCCGGCCATCTGGTATTTGAAAAGCTTTCCAGAATCCGGTCCCTGCTGCGCACGCCAAGAGGCAGCAAAAGTTCTGCCGCGCGAAAGGCCACAGCGCCGTTCCGTGCCTGATAAACCGCAGGAAAGGGCAGTGTGATCGTAACAGTATCATCATATAAGGATTTACAGGAAAAATCAACCGCATTTCCCCGAATGCGGGCAAGTTTCACGGTTTGTTCACCGATTTCGTAAAAAGGCGCGCCGACTTCCCGGCAGCGGGAAAGGATCACCTGCCTTGCCGTCTCATTTGTTCCGTCAAAGACCACGCCGCAGCCCTCCTTGATGATCCCCGCCTTTTCCCTCGCGATGGAAACAATGTCGTTCCCCAGGTACTTCATGTGATCCATGCCGATGGAAGTGATGATGACAAGGGCCGGATCCTCCAGGATATTCGTGGCATCCAGCCGCCCGCCAAGGCCGGTTTCGATCACCGCATAGGAGACCTTCTCCTCTGCGAAAACGGTCATCCCCATGGCAAACAAAAACTCAAAATAAGCCGGATGGGGAAATCCCTCCGACTGCATCCTTTCAACGACTGCGAGCACCTTCCGAAAAGCGTCGAGAAACCGCTCCTGCGTAATCATCTCCTCATCCACCGCGATCCGCTCTGTCAGTTCACAAAGATGGGGGGATGTAAACCGTCCGGTCTTCACCCCCGCATCCTTGAGCGCGCGGGAGAGCATGGCGCAGACCGAACCTTTGCCGTTGGTGCCCGCGACATGGATGCTCTCGAAGCGTTCCTGAGGATTAGAAAGCCGCTTCATGAGTTCCCGCGTATTGTTCAGTTCATTCTTTCTGGTAAACTTCGGAATCGACTCGATGTACGAGACCGCCTCTTCGTAAGTCATTTTTGCAGTTCAGGACAGCTTGTTCAGCTGTTCCTCCACCTTTGCCATCATTTCTTCATACTGCGAGAGCTTCGCTTTTTCCTCCGCGATCTTCTCCGCCGGCGCTTTGGATAAGAATTTCTCGTTCTTCAGCATCCCGTTGGAGCGGGCAAGCTCTTTCGTCAGGCGTTCTTTTTCCTTCTGCAGACGCTCGATCTCCTTCTTTTCGTCCACGAGCTCCTTCATGGGGATATAGAGCACCGCATCACGGATCACCACGGAAACCGCATCCTCCGGAATTCCGGCTGCCTCCGCCTTGATCTCCACATCCGATGCGAAGGCCAGACGAAGATAGGCCTCTTTCCCCTCTTCGAAAGCGGTCCGCACCTCTTCCTTCTCCGCCACCACGATCATGTGAGAACGCTTCTGGGGCGGGACATTGCGCTCATTGCGCAGCACGCGCACCGCTTTCACAAGCTCCTTCGCATAGGAAAGCGTCCGCTCCTCCGCCGGGAAGTTCCAGTCATCACGGTACTCCGGGAAGCTTGCGATCATGATGGACGGCTCCTCCGGGTTCAGCGTGCAGTAGATCTCCTCCGTGATAAACGGCATAAAGGGATGCAGGAGCTTCAATGCCTGCGTCAGCACAGTCTTTAAGGTCCAGAGCGCCGCATTGGCGGAAGACGGATCTTTTTCCTTTGCATCCGCAGAGGTACGGGTCTTGGCGATCTCAATGTACCAGTCGCAGAACTCCTCCCAGATAAAATCGTATACCTTCTGCACCGCCACGCCGAGTTCGAATTTTTCCATATTGACGGTCATCTCGCGGGTTAAGGCATTGACCAGGGACAGGATCCACTTGTCCGCCGGCCGGAGATCCTTCGCATCCGGCTCTGTCACGGTCTCGTCCCCGAGATTCATCATGATAAAACGGGAGGCGTTCCAGACTTTATTGGCAAAGTTCCGCGATGCCTCCACCTTTTCCCAGTAGAAGCGCATATCGTTGCCGGGGGCATTGCCGGTCACAAGGGTCAGCCGCAGCGCGTCCGCCCCGTATTTGTCGATGACCTCCAGCGGATCGATGCCGTTGCCGAGGGATTTGCTCATCTTGCGTCCCTGGTCGTCTCTCACCAGTCCGTGGAACAGCACCGTATGAAAGGGCGCCCTGCCCATATGCTCGTATCCGGAAAAGATCATCCGGATCACCCAGAAAAAGATGATGTCATAGCCTGTGACGAGCACATCGTTGGGATAAAAGGTCTTGAGATCCTCCGTATCCTTAGGCCACCCCATGGTGGAAAAAGGCCACAAAGCAGAGGAAAACCAGGTGTCCAGCGTATCCGGGTCCTGGGTGAAATGGATCCCGCCGCATTTCGGACAGACCGTCGGCGCTTCCTTTGCCACCACGATCTCGCCGCAGTCATCACAGTAATAAGCCGGAATCCGGTGTCCCCACCAAAGCTGGCGGCTGATGCACCAATCCCGGATGTTATCCGTCCAGTTGAAGTACGTCTTTTCCATCCGCTTCGGAAGGAGCGTCACTTCACCGTTTTTCACGCCTTCTGCCGCCGGCTTGATCAGCTCGTCCATCTTCACGAACCACTGCGCCTTCACCATAGGCTCCACCGTGGTGCCGCAGCGGTCATGGGTGCCCACGTTATGGGTATGAGGCACGGTCTTCACCAGAAGCCCCTGGGCTTTCAGATCGGAAAGCAGCGCCTCGCGGCATTCATAGCGATCCATCCCCGCATATTTTCCGGCGTTTTCATTCATGGTCGCATCATCGTTGATGACCACCACTTCTTCCAGATGGTGACGCTTGCCGACCTCGAAGTCGTTAGGATCATGAGCCGGTGTGATCTTCACGCAGCCCGTTCCAAACTCCGGATCCACATAACTGTCCGCAATGACCGGGATCTCGCGATCCGTACAGGGGAGCTTCAAGGTCTTACCGACGATGTCTTTGTACCGGTCATCCTCCGGGTTCACTGCCACTGCGGTATCGCCAAAGAGCGTCTCCGGTCTCGTGGTTGCGATCTCCACAAACCGTCCCTCTTCACCCACCACCGGATAATTGATATGCCAGAAAAAGCCGTCCTGCTCCTCGTATTCCACCTCCGCATCGGAGATGCTCGTGCGGCAGACCGGACACCAGTTGATGATCCGGGAACCTTTATAGATCTTCTTGTCCTCGTACAGTTTGCAGAAAACCGAAAGTACCGCCTCAGAGCAACCCTTGTCCATGGTAAAGCGCTCTCTGCTCCAGTCCGCGGAAGACCCCATCTTTTTCAGCTGCTTGATGATGCGGGAGCCGTATTCCGCCTTCCACTCCCAGCATTACTCCAAAAACCCTTCGCGGCCCAGGGAATCCTTTTCGATCCCCTTTTCCTTCAGGGACTCAATGACCTTGACCTCCGTGGAGATCGCCGCGTGATCCGTGCCGGGCTGCCACAGCGTCCGGTATCCCTTCATCCGTTTATAACGGATCAGGATATCCTGCAGCGTATTGTCCAAAGCATGCCCCATATGCAACTGCCCCGTGATATTCGGCGGCGGCATCACGATGGTAAAGGGCTTTTTGCTCTTGTCCGGATCCGGTTTGAAATAGCCCTTTTCCTCCCATTTTTCGTACAGACGATCCTCTATTCCCTTCGGATCATAGGTTTTTGCAAGTTCTTTCATAATCCATCCTCTTTCTCATCTTGCTGTTAAACTCCCGAACCATGGATTTCGAGCAAAAAGAAAAGCCCCTATGCCATGCGGCATAAAGGGCATCATCTTTCATAAAGGCCGGTTAGAGCGTGCCCTCTTCCTCTGCTTCATTCTCTTCTTCGTCCACGATCGCCGCAGTCGCACCCGAGACGATCACCACGACGGCTGCTACTGCCGCTATGATCACAAGCAGAATCAATGCAAAGAATACGATTAAAAACCCTTCCGGTGTCATCACGCTACCCCCGTTGTTTTTCAGATATCTGGAATTATAACACAACGCCCTTTGAAAAACAAGGCGTGCTTATCCCCAAAACGCCCCGGCTTATCCCCGCTTTCTTGCCAGGAATACCTTCCCCGTATCCACATTCGGCGCTTCGATCAAAAAGCCCACCGCTTCGCAGAGGATCTCGAAGGACTCCATGCCGCTGGAAAAATGCCAGTAGGTCCGCTCCGGGATCACAAGCAGCCCGTCTTCGCGGATCTGGTCCGCCAGTGCGTAGAAGGTCTCCGCCATCTCTTCATAATCCTCGTTCTCTTTGAAGTTGAGATCAAGGATGCCGGTCTGATAGCCCCCCTGGACTTTTTTCACCGTATCTGCATTGACGACGGTGACCCCCGGAAGGCTGTCGATCTCATCGGAAAGCAGCAGCACAGAACCCACAGGCTTCAGGGCATCGAGGACTTCCGCCACGGTCGCAAGCTTCTCCGGCATTTCGGAGGCAGCTTTTCTCTTCTCCGAAAACAGCATCGGAAATGCCATCTCTTCCGCGCGTTCTAAGAAGTTCCGGTCGCGATAAAGCTGCGCCTCATCCTTATTCACAAGATACACGACTCCCGCCGCTGTATCCAGATCCACTGTCCTGGCGAGACGATCGCCCACGGCTTTGCCGAGGCTCGCTTTGCAAAAGCTCCTTAACCGGCGGATGAGCGTCAACGCCGGGGAGGAGATCACTTCCTGCTCCTTCGCAGTGATGAGATGCTTCTTCAATCCCTTTGCCAGCGGCCGGAAGGGATCATTCACATGAGCCAAGAACGCTTCCGGATGAAGATAGGCATCCAAGCAGAGATCCGTCTCATGATGTCCCCAGATCTGGTCCAGGAATTCCGCAGACATATTGCTGCCCATGGGACGGCAGTTGACCTCGATCAGCACCGGGCCGTCTTTATCGATCATAAATTCACTGTGGACATTGCCGTATTCCACGCCCAGGGCGTTCAGCACAGAAAACGCGTAATTCACCAGCGCCGTGGAACCGGTCTCCGGTCTGCTTAAGGTCTCGGTGTAATTATAGACCATGCCGCCGCCTTCCACTTTTTTCTTGGAATGCTTCCACATGGCGGATAGTTTGTGCTTCCCGGCATAGGAGACCGTATTCACGATATACTCCGTGCCGACGATGCATTCCTGCAAAAGCATCCCTTCCTCTTCGCCGCCCATGTAATTGCCGCTGGCAAAGACTTCTTCATAGGCTGCCTTCAGTTCTTCCTCGCTGTCACAGATCCGCACATCCACGGAGCTGGCGCCGCGGTACGGCTTCAGCACGCATCCGGTAAAGCCCTGCGTCCTGTAATAGTCCAGCGTCTCATCCAGATTATGCACGATCTTGCCGCGGATGCCGCGCACGCCGTGATCGATCAGGGTCTGGTGCATAAGAAATTTATTGGTATACTGCGGAATCCGCTCATAGGGATTGCCCGGGAGACCGAGGTCATCGGCGAGATGGGTCGAAAGCTCAATCCCCAGATCCGCTCCCGGCAGAATGAATTTCGGCTTCAACTCCCGCACCATGGCAAGGGTCTTTTCATAGGTCTCGCATTCCACCAGAAAATCCGCCACGTCTTTGAAGCGGTGCTCGATGGGGTTCCGCACCTCCTCCATCACTTCAAAGAGCATATCACTCCGCTTCGACCAGATCGCCACGGGGTGAAAGCCGCGCTGGAGGATGTCCTCAAAAAAGTTGACGCCCGTTGAAAACGGATCCACAATCACGATGTTTTCCATAGTCTTCACTCTCCTTTACTCTTCTTTCTGTCTCTTTTTTCTATGTGTCAAAAAATGAAATAACTTCTCCAGCGGGAAGGTGATCAGGTTATCAAACACCAGCGTAAACAGCAGGGATAAGAGAAACACGCCCGCCACCGACCGCAGCGTCCCGTAAACCGTGCCGTTGCTGGTGCCCTGATGCACACTCCACCAACTGATGATGTATCCGTGAATCAGATAGATGCCGAAGGTATAGCGGGCGAGCCGTTTCATCAGTACATTCCACCACCGAAAGAAAGTCAGCGGCTTTTCCAGCAGCATCACCAGTGCAAAGGCGCCGCATACCGTCAGAATCATATGGGGCGCAAGATCATAGTAATTGGAGATTCGGCCCGTAAAGCTCGGAAACAGCACCTTCGCCAGAAAGGCGCCGATGAAAAAGACGGCTCCCGCGATGGCGATCCCGCGGTAGTGGCGTCTGCAGAACTCCTGCATCAGGATGTATCCGAAGATCGGATAGATGATCCAAAACGCAAAATAATTGGAGATCCAAAAGCCCTGTCCGAAGGCCGTCAGATAATCCGTGCAGCACATCATCACAAGGATCACCACCGCCAGCGCTTTCAGATACCCGTCGCTCATGGCGTTCAGCCCTTTTTTCAGAAACGGCATCACGAGATACAACCCGACGATCTCATACAGAAACCAGGTATGGAAATACTGCGGCCCCGCCAGGTTCCAGGAGATCGCTGACGGCATCAGCCCCACAAAGGCAGCCGCGCTCTGCGCAGTGGGAAGTTCCAAGATCGGATGTCCCTGATTGATCCAGCAGGAATAATAAAATCCATAAATGATCATCGGGATCCCGATCTTTTCAAACCGGTTTAAGTAAAACGCGCCGATCTTCAGCTCTTTTTTGGAGGTCAGGATCAGCACCCCGCTCAGCAAGAAAAACATGGGCAGCGCCACCCGAAAGCACGCTTCAAAAAACAGCCCCAGCGTATCCGTCCGGTCACCGGTCACATGCAGCCCGATGATGCCGATACAGGAGATCACCCGCAAAAAATCAAAAATGCTGCGGTGTCCTTCCGGGATCTCGATATATTTTTGCCAGAGTTCCTTGCCGCTCAACAGTGATATCTCCCCCGGTTGTCTTCTGCCAGCTCCAGTGAGTAGTTCGCGTAATGCAGGGTCTGATTCACGTTATAATAGGGATCGCCCCGGTCAATCTCCTCCTGCCACTTCCCCTGGAAATAGCTGATCTCCCGGTTGAAGCGGTCCTGCTTTTCCTTTGTCTCCTCCTCCGATCCTCTGGATTTGGATTCATAATGAAACAGCTTCGCATAGGGATTAAAAAGGATCTTGTAGCCCGCCTGTCTGACCTTCAGGCAAAGGTCCACGTCGTTTAAGGCCACCGCCAGCTCTTCATCAAAGCCGCCGGCCGCGTCAAAGGCTTCCCGGCGAAGCATGAGGCAGGCCGCGGTACAGCCGCTCATTTCCCGCGCCGTGACGGAATAGGGGAAATACTGCTCGTCACGATCCGTCAGGCTCCAGAGGGCGTTTGCGGCAAAGCCGCCGATCTTGTAGATCACGCCGCCGTGCTGGATCGTCCCGTCATCATAATACAACATGGCGCCGCTCCCGCCAAATCCCGGCAGCAATGCGCCGGACACCAGTTCTCCGATGGTCTGCCCCGTGCGGATCTCCGTGTCATTATTGAGCAGCAGCAGCAGCTCGCCCTTCGCGTATTTTGCGCCCAGATTGTTGATGGCGGAAAACTGAAAGCCCCCCTGATAGGTCACAACCACCACACGATGGGCGTGCCCTTCCCGGTCGGTAACCTTCCCTTCTACGGGTTTTCCCGCTTCATAGGCTGCGCCGAAGGTCTTCTCATACCAGGCAAAGGTCTCCGGATCGGTGCTGTTGTTTTCCACGATGATCAGTTCATAAGCCGGATAGTCATTGGTCTGAAGGAACGATTGGATGCACCGCGAGAGATCCTCCACATGGTCCTTATTCGGGATCAATACGGACACCAAAGGCTTCGGATCCGGCAGGGCATAACGCACATGGAAGAAGCCCGCCGCATCGGACATTTCCACAATGCCCTGCTGCCCTGCGCGGTCGAGGTGCTTTTTGATATAGTCGCCCTGCTCCGCGGACAGCAGCCGGTAAAAACCCGTGAAATCCTTTCTGGTCACCCTTGTTACCAGGGGTTTTGCAATATGATAAATACTCCGGGGATGCACGGATCCGATGTCGTCCGGCGCCTGGATCTTTGGTTCCTGCGCCGTCAGATACTCCGTCAAAAGCAGCACGCCTTCATACCAGCCGTTTCCGAGGATTTCCAGATCCTCCGGCAGTTCTTCCTCTTCCATGATCCGGAGGCACAGCTCCTTCTTCACCGCAAACACCGGCCCGATATATTGGAAGGACGTCAGCAGCTCCGGCGCGATATCCGGCTTGAAGTACGGACGAAAGCGCGTCTTCCCGTCCGCCGTCCCGCAATCCTCATCCGTATAGATCATCTGTACTTCCGGGTGTTCATTGAAAGCTTTCACATATTCAAAAAACAGATCCGGCGAAAGCATCGTATCCGCCTGGGCAAAAACAATCACTTCCCCTTTGCATTTCTTCAGCTCCGCTTCCACGGAAGTTCCTTCGTCCTTCTGCAGTTCACGGATCGCGCCGATGGCGGGATAGGATTGTTTTTTGATCGTGCGCAGAAGCTCCTTCGCATTGCCTTCCAGCGTCATGCTGACCGCATCACTTCCCGCCAAAAGCCCCGGCGTCTCATCGATCACCACATCGATGGTGGGATAAAAAGGAAAGGTCTTTTCCTTCTGCGCCTCCAGGTCTGACGGTCCTGCCATCCGTTTCCGCAGCCAGTTCTTGTACTCGCTCTCCTCCGGCACTTTGATGCCCAGCTTCTTCAAAGCCCGGTTTTTGGTATATTCCCAGCCATACTCCCGGAGGTAATATCTCGCCTTCTGCAGTTTGTTCATGTTGACCGTGTCAAAATCGTTCATCCCTGCCCTCTACATTTCAAAGGTGAAGCTGCCGTCATGGTTCAAATGCGGATTGTAATAGGGGTCTCCTTTGGCCAGAAGCTCGCCCCAGTTTTTCTTCATAAAGCTTTGATCCCGCTCGATTCTCGCCTCACGCGCATCCTCCGGCAAAAAGCCATCCAGCGGCTTCTTTCCGATCGTATGGATCACATACGGATTCAGCACCACCTGCATGTCCTTTGCCCGGAACCGGAGCGATAAGTCGATCCCGAGATAGTACGGATCCGTCAGAGCTTCGCAGAGCCCGCCGGCCATTTCCCATTTTTCTTTGCTCACCATGGAACCGAAGAGAGAAAGGGCGCTGACATTATGCGCATAATACATCCGTCCCATATAGCCCGGCGCGCTGTAATTATTCTTATGTTCGATGGGCAGGGCGATGCCGTCCTCTCCCAGGCCGATGATATAGCCGGCTTCCTCCACCATCCCGTAGGTATCGGTCAGGCGTGAACCGGTCATCCCGATGTCCTCCTGCATCTCATACTGCACAAGGCGCGAAAGCCACAATTCATCCATAATCTCTGTCGCGGCATCCAGAAACGTCACATAGGGCGCATCCGTCTTTTGCACGATCCGGTTCAGAAACTGCGGAAGGTTTTCCTCCTCCTTCTTTTGCTCCAGGGTGATCCCGTTCGCAGAAAGGAGATCCAGAAGCCCCTTTGCCTCCTCGTCCGTACTGCCGCAGTCCGCAATCGTGACTTTGAAATGCCGGTACTTTGTGCGCTGATCCAGCGAGGACAAAAGCCGTCCCAATGCCTTTGCGGCATTCCAGTGGGTGATGATCAACGTGATCTCCGGTTCTTCCGGAAGAGTGTATTCCAACCTGTAATGGGTCGCGCAAATGCAGGAGGAATGAATCTCGGCTTCCCTCCCGAGACGGGCTTCGTTGTCATGGACGGCTCTGCGCCCGGCATCGATGGCATAAGGCTTTGCACTGATGTCGGAAGAAACCGACTGGGGATGCACCCGCCAGAAATACAGGATCTCCGGCACATGGGACACCTTCGCCGCCGCTGTGGTCAGCCGCAGGATCATATCGTGATCCTGGCTCCCGTCGTAGGCGTCGTTGTAGACCCCGTTCTGATCCAGCAGGGATTTTTTGAAGACAATGAGATGGGTGATGTAATTCACCCCGTTCAGGTTCTGCGGCGAATACGCCGGCTTGAAGTGCAGCGTGACGATCTTTTTGATCGAATCCCGCTGAAAGGTCATTTCATCCGTATAGACAAATTCCGCATTGTTTTTTTCGATCTCCGTCGCGCAGCGGAACAGCGCCGCGGGGTGGAGCATGTCATCATGATCCATCAGCGCCACGTAATTACCGGTGGCAAAGGCCAGACAGGCATTGGTGTTGCCGGAAATGCCCTCATTTTTCTCCAGCCGCCGGTATACGATCCGCTTATCCTTCGCCGCGTATTCCCAGGCGATCCGCTCTACCTCCGGGTGGGATGCATCGCTTCCGTCCCCCATGCACAGCTCCCAGTTCCCGTAGGTCTGCGCCTGAACCGACTCGATCATGTCCCGCAGAAACCGCTCCGGCGTATTGTAAAGAGGGACGATCACGGAAATCTTGATGTCCTTCGTAAAGAGGGTCTGCTCCTGCTCCTTCCGCTCCTCGGCATAAAGCTCGATGCCTTTTAAAAACCGGCGGTTTCGCCGCATGATCACACTCCTGCGGTTCTTCCATTTGACGGCGATCTTGTTCTTCAGCTTCACAAAAGCCGTCTTTTTGTCCATGCGCAGAAACAGAATGCTCCGCACCTTCACGTTGGCATACAGCCGGTAGATCGGGTTGATGAACTTCCAGTAAGGCTTTGTCTTCAGCGCCTTCACCCGGTCGCTCTGTCCCGCGTACAAAGGATTGTAAGAATCCTTGTCCGCAATGCCGGAAAAATCCTTGATCTCCCAGTCACTGGCAAAGAGCCGTACATCGGCGACCATCTTGAGTTCCTCCTCCGCCGTGAGGTTCCGGGAGGAAATCCATTCTGTTATATCATGATTTAAGAAACTGTCCATTTTCTCTTTCCACATGACCATGTAGCATGGAGACAACGCCCTGTCCCCTGCCTCTCCTTACGGCAGATGGTCAAGCACTTTCTCCGCAATGTAAGCCATGCCCTTGTCATTGGGATGTTCCGCTGCGCCGGTGCCCAGCACCAGATGATCTGTCTCATCGCTGCCTTCCACGGTCTCCCAATTGCCCTCGCGATATTCATCATCCTGAATCTCAAACAGACTGATGAAGGGGCAGGATGCTTTTTCGCAGGCATGCATAATGGCGCTGTCCAACACCACATTATCCCAGAAACAGCCGATCAGCACGATCTTCGCTTTGGGCGCCATCTCCTGCAGACGCCGGATCAGATCCCCGTACTCCGCCTCTGCCCTCAGGCGGTAAGCTTCGTCACTCTCGTCCTCGCCCTGGTCATAGTTGTCTCCCAGCATCACCGTGATATAATCCAGATCCTCCGTGACATAGCCCTTCAGATATTTTAACATATCATCCCGATTATAGGGCGGCTCTTCCCAGATCCGGAAATTCAGTACCTGTGACGTGGACTCCGGATATTTTTCCTCAATGCCTTTGGTGACCAGATGGTAATAATCATGCTCCGCGTCGGAGGCAGCCATGCCCCATTCACCCCACCACAGATCATCGATCACCGGGTGCTGCGTGATGGAATTGCCGATGGCCAGATAGTCAAAGGTCGTGTCATTCTCCCCGTTCTGTTCTGCCAGCAGCGCCGACTTGGCTTCTTCCGCTTCCGTGCGGAGGGCGGCGTTCTCTTCCGCCAGCAGCTGGTTTGTTTTGGATGCATGCTTTGCAATCCCTGCGCTGATCAGGATCGCCGCCAGCAGCGCCCCCACGATGGCGAGGGAGAGGATCAGGTTTAACAACTGTTTTTTTGGTTTTCCTTTTGATTCCATATGCGGATCTGCTCCTTGATTTTTTATTGAAAATTTTCTATGATGAATCCTATGAAAAAAGAACGTATCTTAGGATTTGACTTTATCCGTGCGGTTTCCGCGCTGCTCATCATTCTCTATCATGTGATCCGCCAGTTTGAGATCATTCCCGGCTGGGATCATTTCCCGCTGTCCTCCCTCGGACCGAATGGGGACTGGGGGCATTTTACGGTGGTGGCGCTTTTCTTCATGCTGTCGGCTGCTTCGCTGCTTCGAAACTATCCGCGTCTGGAGCGGAAAGATCTGAAGCGCTTCTACTGGAAACGATGGAAAAGCATCTTCCCCGCTTTTTATCTGGTCTGGATCGTCTGCTTCGTCTCCACGGCCGTCAAAAACGGCGTCCTCACCTGGGGCGGTCAGCCGTACCTGATCCTGTTATCCGTCATCGGGGAGGACGGCTATGCGAAATATCTGGGACTCCCTCATGATTACTATCTGATCGGCGAGTGGTTCCTGGGCGTCATCATCCTGCTTTACCTTCTGTATCCGCTGCTTTTATTCCTCTACCGAAAGGTGTTCTGGATTGCAACGGTCGGGATCTTCGCCGCGTTCCTTCTGATGTACAAAGAAACCTTCCTGACCTATGTCTTTTCTTTCTGGTGCGGCTTTTTATACCTGCGGTTTCGCGACAGCCTGCAGAAACGAAAATGGATCGGTCTTTTCTCCCTCGGACTAGCGCTGTTTTTCTTCCTGTTTCCGTTTCCGGTGCTGTTTGCGGTGCAGTCCACAACGCTCTCCGGCGTATTCTTCTTTGTATTTCTCGACTGGATCGCGCCGTATGTGCTGCGGCTCCCGCCGCTGCGCGCCTTTATCCTCTATACTTCCGGACTTTCCTACGAGCTCTTTCTCGTACACCACCAGGTGATCTTCTCCATCTCCGGATACCTTACCGCCACCATCGGAACGAACTTCACGGTTCCGCAGCAATGGGGGTTTCTGGTTGGGGTGTTTTTGATTTCGTTTTTCCTGGCGCAGGCGGTTTCTCTGCTGATAAAGTATTACGCTTCCCTTTTTTCCCGCGCGTTTTCTTCTCGCGGATCAGGTAAAGCGGCCGCCGCTTCGTCTCCAGATATGTCTTCGCCAGATACTGCCCCAGAATCCCGATGCACAGAAGCTGCACCCCGGAAACCATCATAATCAGACAGACCATGGAAGGCCACCCTGAGGTCGGATCACCGAAGACCAGGGTCTTTACGATGATAAAGAGGATCAGGAAAAAGGCCACGCCGCAGAACGCGGATCCGATTACAGAAGCAATGACAAGGGGCATCGTCGTAAAGGAAAACATCCCTTCCATCCCGTACCAGAAGAGCTTTCCGAAGGTCCACTTCGTCTCTCCCGCCGCGCGTTCGCGGTTCTCAAACTCCAGCCACTTCCGCCGGAAGCCGACCCAGCCCGAAATACCTTTGTAAAAGCGATTGTATTCCCCCACGGAAAGGATCGCTTTTTTCACCTTCCGGCTCATCATCTGATAATCTCTGGCACCATCCGCCACATCCGCATCACTCATCCGACGCATCATCGCGTAGAACCTGCGGGCAAAAAAGGACCGGATCTTGGGTTCGCCCTTCCTGGACACCCTGCGGCTGCAGACAATATCGTATTCTCCCGAAGAAAGGAGGGCGTACATCTCCGGCAAAAGCTCCGGCGGATCCTGCAGATCCACGTCCATCACAGCCGTATATTTTCCCTTTGCATGGGACAGTCCGGCGTAGATCGCCGCTTCTTTGCCGAAATTTCTGGAAAAGGAAAGATAATGCACTTCCGGATCCCCGGCGGATAACGCCTGCAAGACAGACAACGTCCCGTCTGCGGAGCCGTCATTCACAAACAGGTACTCCAAACTCACCGGCGCTTTCCCTCCTGCGCCGATCTGGTCTCTCATCTCCTCGATCGTCTTGTAGAAAAGCTCCACCACCGGTTCTTCGTTATAGACCGGAACGACGATGGTCAGATCATACTTCGCCATGCCTTCTCCCCGCGCGCGATCGAATAATTCTCCAACCCGCGCCCCCTTGTGACGGTTCACGTCCCAATGGGTTAGAATGCAGAATGCAACACATTCCAACATCTTCTTAAGTATAGCGATTCTGCCCTTATTCCGCAATCCGATTAAAAGCATATTTAATTTTTACTCTTTTGTCGATACTTTTCAAAAAAAGACTGGATTTTTTCTGAAAATTCAGATATACTATTCTAAAGCTATGTCGCCATATAGAGATGATGTCGAAAAGATGCGCTTTCATAGCTCTTAACCATGATGGATTGTATTCAGGAAAGAAGGGATTCTTATGGCAGATGTGAACATGAACGGATTCAGCAACACCCCCATCACACAGCCCTCTCCGGTACAGACCGGCCTCCGTCCGGATCAGGCGCAAAAAGATCAAAAGACACAGGCGGATCGCGCCAACGCCCCGGAGAAAGAACTGGAAAACGTCGTATCCGTTTCCAAAGACGGCGACACGGTACAGGCCAGCCCGGACGGCGTGGACAAACTGACGGAGGAGTCTTCCGTCAAAGTCACCGGCGGTGACAAGGATGCCGCAAAGACAGTGCCGAAGGAAGATGATTTCCGTACGGAAGATGCGGATCAGCGGGCAAAAGAGACCGGCGACGCAGGTCAGATCGACCGCGCCAAGGATACGGCAGACCGCAACAAAGACGACGCCAACCGGGTCGATGCGGCCAATGATCGTGCAAAGGAAGCCCGTGACCGGGCCGAAGACAAAAATGAAACCAACGCACTTGAGCGCCTGAAAGAATCACAGGAGAAACGCGCGGAGCTGATCAAAGCCGCACAGGAAGCCCAGGAGAAGCGGGCGGAAGCCATCAAAGGCACGCCGGAAGAGCAGAAACCCTCGGAACCGGTGCGTGTGGACGTGGGCGCGGATTCCCCGGATCGTAAGATCGAAACCTACGCCGGGATCAGCGACCAACAGCTTTCCCGGATGTACCGCGACGGCGAGATCAGCAAATATTCCTATGACAATGAGATTGCGTCCCGCGAAAAGCGCGCCGAGCAGCTGAAAGAAAACAACGCGGAGCTCAACGAAGAGATGGCTGTGGAAGCCGGCGTCGCAAACCGCACGTTGCAGAACTTCAACGCCATCGAGAACGCTTACACCAAGGAGCAGACCATCGAGGAAGCCCGGGAAGCGACCCAGCGTCTGGAAGCTATGGACACCGTCCAAAAGGTCATGACCCAGTAAACTCAATTTCATTTCTCAAAAAAGACCATGCAGTTTCGCCGCATGGTCTTTTTATGTGCCCATTCTCTACTGAAAATACCGCCAGGAAAGGAAAAATCCGAGGTAGCGTTCGGAGATCTCCATCACAAAGACGTCCGGCTGCTCCCGGTCGAAGATTTCGTCCTGGGTGGCAAACACAAAGGAATGATCCCGACGCTCGGAGACAGTCTCTCTGAAATGACGGGCAAAATACGGCAGCGCCTGCTCGCCGAAGGAGTCGCGGATAAAGAGAACCTTCCTGGGATCCGCGTCTTCATTCTCACAGACATAACGCACGGTACCGAATTCCGACTCCTCCAGAAGGGTTGCCTCTTCCCATTCCGGATCCTCGATGTCATACCCTTCGTCATCATGGAGAAATTCCCGGATGCAAAGAAGATCTGCCAGGTCGTACTCCGATTTATTGTTCTCCGTCAGGGTCAGTTCCCACAGTGACGAGGAGGGCAGTCCCATGGCATCCAAAAGCCGCTTCACCCCGACATAGGCGCCCAGGTCGTTCCAATGGGTATCATAATGATAGTAAAGCATCTGGTCTTCATATTCTTCCTTTTGCACGAGGAGCTCCGGCAGCGGATAGACCACGTTCAAATCCGTGTTATCGTTCAGGAACTGAAGCAAACCGTGTGCTCTCGAATAATTGGGTCCGATGATATAGTCCGGCATGTTCTCACTGTAGACATGATCCTTATCCGGCACGATCAGAATCCAGAATTCACATCCCTTCTCCTTCAGGATACGTGCTGTCTCCCGCAGGTTATTTGTCACCTGCGCCAGATGATCCGGTGAGAAATACGCAAACCCCTTATAATCCATCACGTTGGTGCCGTCGTTGGGGTCATTGTAAAACATGAAATTGTTCTTCCCCAGCAGCACGCGGCTTGACGCAGAGTCATCGAAGATCCTGTACAACCCGTAATTATTGAGTGCCACCATCTGGTTGCGGAAAGGCAGATTCTCGTTGTAGTAGGTGGTCAGATCATTCGGATAGTAAACGTAGGTCTCCTTTGTCAGCACCGGAAACCCCATCTTCGCCTTATTTTCGTAATCCATCGCAGGGAGTCTGTCCTTGACCGCGAAGTACACGATCGTCGGCAGAATCAGAAAACACAGGAACATAATCCTCCATGCGAGAGCGCGTTTTGTACTCATATGGTTGTCCTCATGGTTTTTAGAAACCTCGGAGACCAGAAGACGTCAATCCTTTGGAGCAGAACCTTGGAAAACGTCGGTTCTTAATGAACGTTCTTTGCTCATTTAGAACCGCAACGTTTTCCACAGAACGAGAGTGTTTCTGCGGAAAAGGATTGCGGCTTCTGTGTCGACTACTGTCAAAAACGGAAGTATATAAACGGATTATAGGTGTTTGCTGCGAGGCTCAGGATTGAGAGGAAAAGAACCACGCCGCAAAATACCATGTCAAGCCAGCCGTAGCGGATATATTTGAAGGCCTTCTGGAAGAACCGCTGAAACAGCATCTGCAGCGGCCCCATCAAAAGAATGCCGACAATCATCGCCACCACCATCCGGTGGGTGATGAGCTCCCAGATGGAATAGGCGCTCAAGGTGTAAAGCCATGGCTGGAACAATCTTTTCAGCATTTCAAAGGTCAGCTCCACATTCACAAGGCGGAACAGAATCCACCCGATCATCACTGCAAGGCTCGTATAGATCCACCCCAGGGGCGGACATTTTCGCAGCACCTTTCCCCAGCCGATCCGCTCAATCACCTGCAGCAGCCCGTGCCATAATCCCCAGACAATGAAGGCCGCATCCGCGCCATGCCAGAGACCCGTGATCGCAAAAACGACCAGGATGTTGAAATAGGTGCGCCCCTGTCCTTTCCGGTTGCCGCCCAGCGGGATATAGACATACTCACGAAACCAGGCTCCCAGCGAGATATGCCAGCGCCTCCAGAATTCCTGAATGGAAGTGGAAATGTAGGGATAACGGAAGTTTTCCGTGATGCTGAAGCCGAACATTTTGGATAGGCCGATGGCCATATCGGAATATCCGGAAAAATCATAGTAGATCTGCAGCATGTAGCCGATGGCCGCAACCCATGCCATTTTTCCCGTGATATACATGGGCTGGAGTCCGTAGATCTGATCCACGCCGTAGGCGATGGTATTGGCAATCAGCACTTTTTTGCCGAGTCCGTAAATAAACCGCCGGATGCCCAGCGCCGTCTTTTCCGGCGTCATCTGCCGGTTATGGATCTGGGTACGGATATCCTTGTATTTGACGATGGGACCCGCGATCAGCTGCGGGAAAAAGGAAATGTAGAGCGCGACGTTCAGGATGTTTTTTTCCTCCGGATATTCGCCGCGGTAGTAATCAAAGACATAACTCATCGCCTGGAACGTGAAAAAGGAGATGCCGATGGGCAGCACGATCTCTGCCGGCGCAAACACCTCGTGATTGGCGATGCGGTTGATGATATTGATGATAAAATCGGTGTATTTGTAAATGCCGAGCATACCGACGTTGAAAAACACCGTCAGTATGAGAAGCAGCTTTTTCGCCTTGGAAAAACGCGCCATGAGAAGCACGATCAGCCAGTTGACAAAAATCGCAAGGAGCATCAGCACGATGTAGCGCGGCTCGCCCCATGCGTAAAAGACCAGGCTTGCGATCAGGAGCAGAAGATTCTGCCCCCCTTTTTTGATGATTCTGGATAAGATCAGCACAATCGGCAGAAATACCCAGAGAAAGAACATTGACGAGAATAACATAAAAATCCTTTTTAAAGCATCTTGTTACAAAGATAAAGAAACCGCACCACAACCTGATCCAGCGGTTTCTGGCGATAGATTTCCTTTTTGAAAACCAGCTTCCACCGGGCGCCAATGCTGTGCTCCGACGCAAGCAAAAGATCCACCAGCGCATCCTTTTCCGGAATCCCGCGAAACCGCTCCTGAAAATCCTTCAGCTGCGCGCCGAGACACCCTCTGGTCTTCTTCAGGAAATCCCACTTGTTTTTGATCATCTGCCATGCGGAACGACTGCTGCCCAGCTCGTTGTCCGCATGCTGCCGGTAGAGAATATACGCATTTTTGTCAAAGATCATCGTTCCGAGATAGGTCGCCACCATGTAGCACCACCAGTCATGCCAGATCGCATGCTGCGGGATCCCTTTTCCCACCACGATGTCTCTTAACTCCCGGTTCATGAGTACCGTGCAGCCGGTGCACATGCTCTCGATCACGGCATTTCCGAAACCCGGCTGGGGCTCCGGCACTGTCTCTCCGGGAAGTTCCTTTAAGTCATCATCCACAAGCTTCTGATTACTGCAGTAAAGCGCCGGTCCGGTGCAGGGGGCAAGCTTCTCCGCTGCGCGTTCCACCTTTTCCGGCAGCCAGTAATCATCCTGGTCAGAAAACCCGATATAATCCGCATCACTGTAGGTCAGGAGTTTCAAAAAACTCTGCACGAGCCCGATGTTTTCTTCCCGGTAGACCTTCACATTGGGATGCTGCGTTTCATATTCCGAAAGGATGGACAGCGTCTGATCGGAAGACCCGTCGTCCCGCACCAGAATCTCAAGGTTTTCCCAGGTCTGGGCGAGAATGCTGTCCAGCTGTGTGCGGATGTATTTTTCACCATTGTAGGCAGACAGTAAGATCTGCACTTTTTTCTGTGCCATAGATTACCTACTTTACAATCGTTGTCCCGGTCTGGCCGCGCAGTGCTTCCACCGCATGGGCGGGATCGGTGATCACGGTTTTCCGGATGGCGGAATCGCCGATGAATGCCATGGCTGCCACGATCTTCGGCTCCATGGTGCCTTCGCCGAATTCTCCTGCCGCCAGATATTTTGCGGCCTCTTCCGTCGTCATCGTATCGATGGGCTTCTCCTGTTCGGTTTCAAACCCCGTGCAGACCTTTTCCACACCGGTCAGGATCAAAAAGAGATCCGCCTCCAGAAGCTCCGCCAGCTTCCCTGCCGCCAGATCCTTTTCGATCACGGCGCTCGCTCCTCTCAGGCGGTCGCCCTGCATCAGCACGGGAATCCCGCCGCCGCCGCAGGCGATCACGATCTGATCCGCGTCCACGAGGGTACGGATCGCATCCAGTTCCACAATATCAATGGGCTTCGGCGCCGCCACGATCCGGCGGTAGCCGCCTTCCACCTCAGTCACGCTGTTTCCCTTTTTTTCTTCCATCTCGGCTTCTTCCGCCGTCATGATGCGGCCGATGATCTTCGTCGGATGGTAAAAAGCCTCATCATAAGGATCCACACATACCTGTGTCAGGACGGTGGAGACCGTCCGGTAGATGCCGCGGGAAAGCAATGCCTCCCGCAGTGCATTCTGCAGATCGTAGCCGATATAGCCCTGGCTCATTGCAGAGCACACGGACATCGGCGCCATCGTATATTCCGGATAGTTCCGTCCGAATTCATTCATTGCCGCGTGGATCATGCCTACCTGCGGTCCGTTGCTGTGGGTCACGACAATCTTCAGATCATCCGACACCAGCGCCGCCAGTGCTTTTGCAGTTTTTTTCACGGCCTCCTGCTGCTGCGGAAGCGTTCTTCCCAATGCTTCGTGTCCAAGCGCCACAACGATCTTCTTTTTCATCTGCGGTTCCTTCTTTTCTGCTGTATCTGTCTTACTGCGCCGGCTGCGCAGCATTCTCGTCCTGAGATCCCTCAACTGTCACTGCCGTCGCCCCCGCCGTATCATCCCAATAATTCAACGCTGCATAGGCCTTATCCGCCATATATTGATGTCCGGAGTCACCCGGATGCTTTGCCGCACCGGCATGCTCCACGGTATGCTGCTGCCCGTCATCTCCGTATACAACCGTACCGAGACCGCACTGGTAAGCCGGATTGTCCCGGATCTCTGACAGATCCACATACGGCACACCGGCTTTCACACAGGCCGCTATCTTAAGTTCATCTCTCGGCGGGAAATTCCATACATCTCCCAGCACCATCACGTGCGCATTCGGTGCACGTGCCTGAATATATCTGATCAGCTCGATATAATCGTTTTCAAAGGTTGTCATATCATAGCAATCTTCACCGAGCTGAATCGTGACGAGATTTAACGTATCGTCCAGATAATTATCCAGAAGAGATAAGGTCTGTGCACGGTCATAGCTTTGTGTCTCCCAGGTGGAGATGTTGAGGATCTGCATGGTCACCGGTCCGAAGTAGTTTGCAAGCTTCCCTGCCAACAGGTGCGGGTAGTCTTTCTCCGCCTTGGTTGCAGCCATCCCCCAGGTGCCCCACCAGTAATCGCAAACGGTATGCTTCGTGATACTGTTGCCGAGTGCCAGATAATTAAAGGTATCCGGATCATACATTCCCTGATAGCCTTCCGTCTCTGTCTCTGTAACGGCTTCGGTCTCTGTCGCAGCTGTCACAACCTCTCCCGTCGGAGACTCCGTCGTCTTTTCAACGGAAGATCCCGTCAGTGAAGCCAACTTCGTATTCAGCCCCTCCACTTCCGTGGTCAGCACCGAAATCTGCTGTGCCAGCTGGTTCTGCCGGTTCAGGCTGACCAGGAACAACGCTCCCATAATCACCGCCAGCGCGATGATGGATGCCATCAGAATGGCAAGAAATACAGTTACCTTTCTTCTGTTTTTCATCATGCTTCCTTTCCTGTCAAATCAATCATTTCTGCTGCCGAACGTTACTTTCGTCCGGTGCTCGATGTATTTCCCGTTGTCCGCGCGCATATAGGTCACCTCTGCGGTATCGCCGGCGGCGTAATAGCTCATGGTGCGGCTTAAGGCCTCCTGTGTCGAGACATCATTGCCATCGATGGCAGTCATAATATCGCCGGACTGCAGCCCCGCCTGCTCCGCTGCGGTTCCCTCACCCACCTGGGCAAGATAGATCCCCAGGGGCATCTGATACCGCTGCGCATCCTCCTGTGTGATCTCGATTCCCTGGATGCCGAGGAACGCCGCCCGTTCCTCCGGCACGACCTCCCGGGCAATGATCTGTTCAATCACGGGCATTGCCGTCGCCATGGGAATCGCATAGCCGATGCCTTCCACGTCGGTGCTCGTGTACTTGATCTCGTTGATCCCGACCACTTCCCCCTTGGCATTCAAAAGAGCTCCTCCGGAATTGCCGGGGTTGATGGCCGCATCCGTCTGAATGCAGTGGTTCATGATGGATATGCCGGTCTGGCTGTCGGTCGCCGTCACCTCGCGATCCAGCGCGCTGATGACGCCCTTTGTGATCGACTGGCCGTAGCCGAGGGCATTGCCGATGGCGATGGCAGGATCTCCCACCCGAAGTGCGGTACTGTCTCCCACCGGTGCCACACGGATGGCAGAAAGGGTCTCCGGATCGATCTCCGCAAGCGGCACTTCGATGACGGCAAGATCTCTTGTGGTATCGGAGCCCCGCAGCGCTCCTTCCGCATCGCTCCCGTCAATGAACTGCACTACCAGCGTATTGGCTCCCTCTGCCACATGGGCATTGGTCACAATATAAAGATTGTCCTCATCCTGCAGCATAATGATCCCGGAGCCGGCGCTTTCGCTGTCATAAGTGCCCCGTTCGCCCCAGATGGTGCTGTATTCCACGGTGCTCATGGTGGTGATCGCCACGATGGCGGGCATCACTTCCTCCACCAGGTCGGCATCGCTTTTTCCTGCGGGATCCGCCACCGCCACAGAGCCCGCTGCCTCTTCGATCTGTCCGGCTTCCTCCTGTGGGGAGGCATTTTCCGTCTCGGCCTCGGTCTCTCCGGGGTCCGCCGTTTCCTCCGCCTCCCCGCCGGGTGCGTCCGCATATGCTTCTTCCCGGATCACAAAAGGCGTGATGTCAAACTGCTCCCCCAGAAAATAGGTCACGCCGCCAAAGGCAGAGGCCGCCACGATCCCGAAAACCAACGCGATCGCAAAAGTTTTTAACAACGTCTTTCCGAACTTTTTCATTCCACTGTTACCGATTTTGCCAGATTCCGCGGTTTATCCACGTCACAGCCCTTCCCGACGGAGACGTAATATGCAAACAGCTGCAGCGGCACGATGGCAAGGGAATCCGCAAAATAAGGATTGGTCTGCGGAATGTAGATCACATAATCCGCCGCTTTCTCAATCTCGGTATTGCCCTCATTCGTCACGGCCAGTACAAAGGCGCCGCGGGTCTTGACCTCCACCATATTGCTCAAGGTCTTCTTGAACAGCCTGTCCTGGGTCGCGATGGCTGCCACAAGCGTCCCGTCCTCAATCAGGGAGATGGTCCCGTGCTTCAGTTCCCCAGCTGCATAGGCCTCGGAATGGATATAGGAAATTTCCTTCAGCTTCAGAGATCCTTCCATCGCAATCGCGTAGTCGATGCCGCGTCCGATGAAAAAGATTTCTCTTGCCGCCACATAACGGTTTGCAAATTTCTGGATCCGCTCCTTGTTGTTAAGAAGCAGCTCGATCTGATCCGGCAGCCGTTTTAAATCCCGGATCATTCCGGCGATCTCCTCTTTTGTGACGGTGCCTCTGACCTCCGCGAACTTCATCGCCAGGAGGTAAAGGGCAATCAGCTGGGCGCTGTAAGCTTTTGTGGTGGCAACCGCGATCTCCGGGCCGGCCCAGGTATACATCACCTTGTCCGCCTCTCTCGCGATGGAACTGCCGACCACGTTTACGATGCCAAGGGTCATGATGCCGCTTTCCTTCGCTTCCCGCAGCGCCGCCAGGGAATCCATCGTCTCGCCGGACTGGCTGATGACGATGACCAGATCTTTTTCGTTCAGCAGCGGATCCCGGTACCGAAACTCCGACGCCAGATCCACCTCCACGGGGATCCTTGCCATTCCCTCGATCACGTATTTTCCGGTCACACCGGTATGATATGCGGAACCGCAGGCCACGATGTGGACGCGTTCCACGGCTTTGATCTCCTCATCCGACATGCCAAGCTCTTCAATCGTGATCTCTCCGTCCTTCACGCGGGGAGTCAGGGTATCCCGCACGGTCTTCGGCTGCTCATACATTTCCTTCAGCATGAAATGCTCGTAGCCGCCCTTTTCCGCAGCGCTCTCATCCCAGTCAATATGGCGGGATTCCTTCTCGACCGGATCACCGTCCACATTGTAAAAATCGATCTTCTCTCCGGTCAGCACAGCGATCTCGCCGTTTTCAATGAAGTACACATCCCGGGTGTATTTCAACACCGCCGGCACATCAGAGGCGATGAGATTGCCGTCTTTTCCTTTTCCGACGATCAGCGGCGAGTCATTGCGCGCCGCATAAACGCAGTCCGGTTGATCCGCAAAAATGATCCCCAGCGCATAAGCGCCCTCCACACGGTGAATGACCTTCACGATTGCGGTCAGCGCGTCGTTGTATTTTTTGTAATAATAGTCCAGATAATGCGCCACGACCTCGGTATCCGTGTCGGAGCAGAACTGATATCCTTTTTCCGTCAGAGTATTCCTGAGCTTCAGGTAGTTTTCGATGATGCCGTTATGCACCACAGCGATGGTCCGGTCCGTATTAAAATGCGGATGCGCATTGCTGTCACTGGGTTCTCCGTGGGTCGCCCAACGGGTGTGCCCGATCCCGATGGTGCCCGGCATCGTCCCGCCGTCATGGGTGAGCTCGGACAGGACCTTTAATCGCCCCGTCGCCTTTTCGATCTTGATCTCCTTCCCGTCATAAACCGCCATTCCGGCGGAATCATACCCCCGGTACTCAAGTTTGGAAAGTCCGTCCAGAAGGATCGGCGCTGCCTGACTTTTTCCGACATACCCTACAATTCCACACATACTCTTTTCCTCTCAATTTGTAAACGAAACACTGACCCCCTTCGGAATCAGTGTTTCTGCCTTAACGTTCCTTCCTTATTCTGCGGCCGGTACAGCAGCCGGATCCACCGCGGCTCCATCCGCGCCCGGCACGACACTGCCGTAGAGCCGGTCATCTGCATCGTCTCTTGTGTAGCCCGTCTTGTTTGTGATCTCCTTTGAGATCGCCTCCACCGTATCCGTCGGCGTATAGGAGGTATCCTGATACAAAAATTCGTGCAGATGCTTCACATTATCCGTCAGATCACACGGAATCACGCAGCTTCCGGATTTTCCGACGCTCTTGGTATTCTTGTAGAAGGGGAATCCCGCCGAATCCACAAGCTCATAGCTCGCAAACTGGGATGCCATGGTCAAAAGCTGCATATTGCTGTAGCTGGTCGCAATCTCTCCGAACACGGTGTTGATGATCTTCACCAACGTATCCGCATCTGACTGCTTCGCCTTTGCGATAATCTGGCCGATCACCTCGCGCTGGCGCTCCGAACGGCGGTAATCATCCCCAGACGTATAACGCACGCGGCAGTACGCCACTGCCGTCACACCGGAGCAGTTCTGGGTCCCCGCAACGAGGTTGTAATCCGGTTTCTGTCCCGCTGCCTCCGCCACCGTCTCCAGGTAATTTTCGGACTGCTCATAAATCGGGTTGCCGGCCTCATCCGTCCCGACACGGTGCGTCCCGCACATCGCCTCCAGTTCTTCCTGGGTGATGGTCAGTGTAATGCCGTTCAGCAGATCGATGATATCCACCATCGCGTTGAAATCTACCGTGATGTAATCCGTGATATCCAGGTCCATGTTGTTATCCAGCATGGAGATGGCCTGCTGTGGCCCGCCTTCCTGATAAGCCGCGTTACACTTGGTATAAACGCCGTCTCCGATATTCAGATACGTGTCACGGTACACCGAGCAAAGCCGTACTTCCTTCGTATCGTTATTGATACAGGCAATGATGATCGTGTCCGTCCGCCCGTTGCTGAAATTCCCGGCGTCGTGGTTATCGATACCGAACAAAGCGATGGTCGTATAGCCGTCCAGCAACTCCTTCGTCTCGGAATCCAGTTCGTTGATATCGAGATCCCCGATCTTGATGCTCTCATGGGTAATGCGGCCGAATCCGATCTTGTTATAGGCCACCAGAATCAAAAGCAGCAGCGACAGGAGGATCATCTCCACCACGAAAATCGCGATCTTTTTCTTACGTTTCTTCCGGGTCGGCTTCTTCTTCGGAGCGGGTCTCGGAGCCTGTCCTCTGGTCTGCTCCGGCCGTCTCGCCTGCGGATTTCTGCTCTGGGGAGCGGCGCTGCGTCCCTGCGAAGATCCGCTGCGCCCCTGGGGGCTGCCGCTTCTGCTGCCGGATGGTCTGCTGTGACTCTGCGTCGAACTGCTGCGTCGCTGGTCATTCGACGTTCTATTCGAACCATTCTGCGGGCGCCCTCCCTTCGGGGACGTCTTCCACGGGGGTTGATTTGACATTGCTTTCCTCTTTAATTCCTCTGAACATCATTCTTGCACAGGAATGCTGTTCCTCTAAAATTTGATACACACAAGGGTAATTTTACGATAAAGGGGCGTTTCTGTCAAACCGGCCGCGTGTTCGAATACTCCTTCATTTTTTTTACAAAATGCTCTGCAAAAGCCGGGTGCGAAGGGTAATAGAAATGGGGGAAGCCCCAGAGCTGACATCCTGCTCCGCCCAAGGCAGACTGCTGCTCGCCCGATGATGTTTTCCTGAGGATGCATCGATCTCCCGGGGCGGTGCTTTCATAATAGTGGAACTCATGGCCTTTCAATCCGATGAGAAATTGATCTTCTTCACTTCTTCCGTTTACGACTTCGCAGTATCCAAAGCGCACAGACCGGCCTGCGGGATAACAGCTCCCCTTCACAACACCGGCCATCGGATAGACCTTCCCGGTGCTGTCTTTGAGCGACTCATGCAAATACAAAAAGCCGCCGCACTCCGCAAGCACGGGCATGCCGGATGAGACCGCTCCCTGTATGGAATGGAGCATCTCCTTGTTTGCGCTGAGTTTTGCGGCGTATAACTCCGGATAACCGCCGCCCAAAAGCAGGCCTGCTGCTCCCTCCGGAAGACCGGTATCCGACAAAGGAGAAAAGAAAACGATGCGTGCGCCGCATGCACGCAGTAGCGCAAAATTCTCCCGATAGTAAAAGCAAAACGCGCTGTCATAAGCCACTGCCAGAATCGGCTGATCCGACGGCGCAGCATCTCTTATCCTCATACACTCCGCATGCAGGGGCACTGCGCCGGACATCATCTCAAGCATGGCCGGCATATCGCAATGAGCGGAAAGCGCCTCCGAAACCGTTTTGATCTGCTCCGAAAGCCCTCTCACTTCCTCCGGAAGCTGCAGCCCGAGATAACGGCTTTCGATCCTTACATCCGCAAGCTCCGGCAGGAATCCGAGCAGTTTCACATCGAATCCCGCCTGTCTCCATTCGCGCTCCGCCACAGGCGCAATCTTTGCATAAAACCGTTCAGACATCCGGTTAAAGAGGATCCCGCCGATCAGATGGTTTTCATCCTCTTCCAGAATCCCTCTTACCATGGAAAGCAGGGTCCGCCCAGCTCCTTTTGCGTCTACGAGCAAAAGAACCGGCGTTTTTGTCAAAGAGGCAGCCTCATAAGAAGAACCCGCGATGCCATCCGGCGACACACCGTCATACAGGCCCATCACGCCTTCGATGCAGACGCAGTCTCCTTCCGCCTCCGCCATCGTCCGCCGCAGCGTATCCGCATCCATAAAATACGAGTCCAGATTGCCGCTTTCCACGCCTAAAACCGTCTTATGAAACATGGGATCGATATAATCCGGTCCGCATTTTAAGGACACCGGCGAGAGCCCCTGTGCTTTCAGATAGTGCAGAATTCCGCAGGTAACCAGTGTCTTTCCGCTCCCGCTTCGGGGGGCGGCGATCAGGATTCGGTTTTGTGTTTTTTCCCGTGTTTCCATTCCCGTGTCCCGTTCTACGGCTTTTTACAGTCCGTTTCCTACCGTCTCTCTTACGCCGGCGCACTCCCTTCCAAAACAAAACTCACGATCGTCACCGGATTGTCCGTATGCGGCATGCTGTGCTCCCCGACCCGTTGGAAGGTGCTGACTGTCAACTGAACCATCTCTTCCTCTTGCACGGAGATCTCCCGTTGCAGCTCCATCCACTCCGTCATTGTCTCCGGCGTCACCATATTCATCACGATCCGTATACCGCTTCGCATTTTCCCCAATGCCGACAGGATCTCCCGTAATCTCCCGCCGGTGCCGCCGAGGAAAACCGCATCCGGCGCCGGAAGCCCCGTCAATGCCTCCGGTGCTGCTCCCTCCACGACCGTAACATTCGTACACCTGTGCCGTTTGCAGTTTTCCCGAATGAGGGCACAGGCCTCCCTGTTCTGTTCGACAGAAAACACCTGCAGCGACGGATGGAGCAATGCGGTTTCGATCGTTACAGAACCCGTCCCGCCGCCGATATCATACAGGCGTTCTCCTTCCTTCAACTGCAGCCGCCGGATGCTTTCATGCCGTATGCACGCCTTTGTCATCGGTACATTTCCACGGATAAAGGCTTTGTCCGGAAGAACCGGCAGGAGCAGCCGGCTCTTCGGATCCGCATTTTTCACCAGGAGAGTCAGCAGTGTGGTCTCCTCCGGCATCTCCGGCCATTCATCGCCATCCGTGTCGACGGTTATGATCCGTTCGTTCTCATAGGAAAGGTCGCACCCCATCAGAACCTCTGCACGGATCCCGTTTTCCTTCATTTGACGAACCAGTTCTCTCGCCTCTTCTGTGGACGCCGCCAGTACAAATGTCTTCCGATGCCGCCGGATCTTCTCCAGCAGAACGCCCCTCTGTCCGGGGGTATTTCTGCCGTGAAGGCTGACGATCGCCGCGTCCTCATAGCTTTCCCCCAGACGCGCCGCGAGAAAAGCGACACTGTTGATCCCCGGGATCAGTTGAACGGTCAGTTCCGGCATCCGCTCCTTTAAAGCGGCATGCATACTCCTGGCGCCGCTGAAGAACCCGCTGTCTCCGGAAAACAGGATTGCGATCTCCTTCCACTCCGGATGCTCTTCCAAAACCGGAATGATCTCCTCCGGACGGTAAAACGGAAAAATCTGCCGAAAGTCCTGCTCCGGCAAAAGACGGGGCGCGCCGAAAAGCGCCTCTGCCTTTGCGAGGAGCTCCTTCGCTTCTACCGTAAGCGTCGCCTCCGTCCCCATGCCGATCCCGATGAGCGAAACCCTTCTCCGGATTCCGTCGTTTCGTTCCGTTCCGGAAAGAGTCCTGTATGCCTGTTCCAACGTCACTCCCGCCGGATCTGCCGGTCTGGTAAGCACATGCAGCATCACGCCTGCCTTCCGGGCCGCCTTTGTCTTCTCCGGGAATCCGCCCTCTGTACCGCTCTCCTTGGTGATCATGTGTGCGATCCGATACTGGCGGAGAAGTGCCGTATTCAACTCCTCCGTAAAAGGACCCTGCAGCGCCAGAATATGCGCAATATCGATACCGCATCGTTTGCAGGCGGCAATGCTCTCCTCTGTCGGCAACACCCTGACATAGGTTCTGCCGATCGTATCCTCCGATACTTCGGCACAAAATTGCTCCAGTTCTTTGCTTCCCGTGGCAAGCAAAATGTTACCGGACAGGAGGTTTACCGACTTCGCGCAGGTGGATATGGTCTCATAAAGCCGGACATCATGATCCCCAACATCCATGCTTTTTCTTGCGATGCGCAGATAGGTGACTCCTGTGCGTTCCGCCGCTCTTTGCAGATTCTTTGTCACACCGGTTGCGTAAGGATGCGTCGCATCCGCCAAAAAATCCCCCTCATGAAACCCGTGCTGCTTCAGACAGGCTATGATCTCTTCTTCGTCCATCCTGCCTGTCAGAACTGTCCTGGACTCATGTTCCCCAAGCATCTCACTTCCGCAGCCTGACGCGACGGATACCAGATGTGTGATGCCGCTCTCACACAATCGATCGGAAAGGATTCTTCCCTCCGTGGTTCCCGCAAACACAATGATATTTCTTGTTTTATGCTGATTCGATCCCTGCATCATACCCTCTTGGTGTCACCATCCGGCCGTGAATCTCTCTTGTCATGGAATTGCCGATAAATACCGTCGCAAGCATATCCACCGGAAACACCGACAATTCCTGCAACGTGCACAACGTCTCCTCCGTTCCCTCTCTTCCGATCTTCCTTACCACCCCGCATAGCCGGTCTTGCGGCAGGCTTTCCGATAGGATTGCGCAAGCCCGTTTCAGATGCTCTTTTCTGTGATGGCTGCCCGTATTATACAGTGCGATACAAAAATCCCCTTCCACAGCGCAACGCAGCCTCTTTTCGATCACATCCCACGGTGTCAGGAGGTCACTCAGGCTGATCACGCAGAAATCATGCCCCAAAGGTGCTCCGAGTACGGCCGCTCCGGAAAGCGCTGCTGTCACCCCCGGGATAACCGTTATTTCCGGCCGATGGATATCCGCGCAATCCCCCTCCGGCAGAAGCTCTCCCGCTGTTTCCAGCAAGAGCGAGGCCATCCCATAGACCCCCGCATCACCGCTGCAGACAAGGGCAACCGTTTTACCCTCTGCTGCAAAATCGATGCACTTTTTGCACCGCTCCTTTTCCTGTCGCATGCCGCTGGCGAAATACTCTTTTTCCGGAAAATCCGCCCGGAGCAGTTCCAGATAAGGGCCATACCCCACCAGAACGCTGCTTTTCTCCAGCGCCTGCTCCGCCTGCACAGTCCGGTAAATCCGATCACCCGGTCCGATCCCCACCACAAAAATTTCAGACATACAATCCCTCTTTCCTTCGATAAACAGCCAGCGTCACACCATCTCCCTTTGTTTTTCCGATTACCCGGACAGCCTGAGGGCCTGCTGCAAGGCTGGCGGCTCTCTCACAGACATTGTCCACACCGACAGTCTCTTTCACAAATGACGAAGCAGTAAATTCCCCTTCTGCCTGGTCCAGCAGCGCCGTATCGAAGCTCAGGACCGGTATCCGGTATTTTCTGGAAAGGCGCCGGATCGCCTCTTCCCGCTCCTTCAGATCAATCGTGCCGATTGCGTAGAGTTCCTCCATCGAGATGCCGTGCTGCTCCAGACACTGTTTCACAAAAGCTTCCGTCTCACCGGGATCTTTTCCCTTTCTCATGCCGAGCCCGAGCACATAGGGTTTCGGTGATAAAAGCAGCGTATATTCCCGGTCTGTTTCATCTGCCACAATCACATCCACCGGAGACTCCGGCGGGAAATGCTTGATGGAAAGCGTGACGGGTTTTCCTTCCAATGCCTTGGCAGAAACCCGTTTGATCCCGTCCCGGTTCCGGATGGTTAACCGGTGTTCTCCGGCAAACACATCGACGGAAAACGCGCCGTGCAGATCCGTCGCGGTGGTGATGACCGGAACCGCATCAAGAAGCGCCGCAAGCGTCATGGCAATCCGGTTGGCGCCTCCCGCATGTCCGGAAAGCAGCGGGATCACAAACTCGCCCTGATCATCGATCACAATCACCGGAATATCCGTCAGCTTGTCCGCGGCGATCCCCGCCACCGCACGCACCGCAATTCCCGTGGCGCCGACAAAGATCGCACAGGCGTGGATTTCCGCGGCCATCTGAGCCCATTCCTCCACGGTTCCCTGATAAGGGAGGAGACCATCTCCGGTTCGTTCCCCGATTGTTTTGGTTTCCGCTGCATCATCCTGTCGCGTCGAATCATATCCTTCCACAGGATCCAGCCCCTTCTCCTTTTCTGCCCGGCGGAGTCTTTGAATAAGCTCCCTTCCTGCCCGGGAGAAACAGATTGCCATCTTCCTCATGCGGTTCCTCCATCACTGCCGGTACGAAAGAGCGTGGTATATGCGGGGTCATACAGTTTTGACCTTTCATAATCCTTTGTGCGAAGCGCCTCGCCCACAAGCACCAATGCTGTTTTCGTTACCTGATGCCGCTCCCCTGTTTCCGGCAGCGTTGCAATCGTACAGGGATAGATCGCTTCCTCCGGCCAGGTCGCTTTATAGACCAGCAATGCCGGCGTCTCCGGAGGATAGCCCCCCTCTGTCAGGCGCGCTGACAGCACCTTCAACATCCCTGCGCTCAGATAGATTGCCATAGATGCCTGATGTGCGGCAAGCGAGCGGATTTCCTCCCGCTCCGGCACAGCTGTTTTTCCAGTCATTCTGGTCAGGATCAAGGTCTGCGTCACACCGGGCAGGGTGTATTCCAGATCACAGGCGGCCGCAGCGCCGAATGCCGCGGTAACACCGGGACAGGATCGATAGGAAATCCCTTCTTTCTCCAATGCATCCATCTGTTCCCGAATCGCGCCGTAAAGGCTCGGATCCCCGGTCTGCAGGCGCACCACGTTCTTTCCCACAGCATCTGCCTCAATCATGACCCGCAGAATTTCTTCCAATGTCATCTTCGCACTGTCAAAAAGCTGTGCGCCTTCTTTCGTATAGGATAAAAGCGCCGGATTCACGAGGCTTCCCGCATAGATCACCACATCCGCTTTTTCCAGCAATGTCTTTCCCCGGACCGTAATCAGGTCGATCGCACCGGGTCCGGCTCCCACAAAATCAATCATGACATTCCCCTTTTCCGAGATACTCCTTTGCGTGCTCTGTTTCCCCCAGCACCCCATGGTTCAGGGAAAAAACAATGCACTCCACGTGGACTTTTCCCTGCGCTCTTTTTTTCGTATAAAAAGAAATGCGAGTCATCACTTCCGCAAATGTCTGCTTTAAAATGCCTGCTTCTTTCAGATACGCGCAGGCTTCCTCCGTATTCGTACAGGATAAAATCCGTTGCAGCAAGGACAGCTCCCCTCCGCTTTTTGCGGCTGCGGCGGCAAGCAGCTCCATCCTGCAGTCCGCCTCTTTGGAGTGGGTATTGAAGATCCCGCCGGAAAGCTTGATCAGTTTTCCCACATGTCCGATCAGCAGCATCCCCGGATAACCGGCCTCCCGTACCAGATCAATGGTGTCTCCGAGATAATTGGAGCATTTCACGGCCTTGTCCAGGTCGTATCCGTAATGCTCTTTCAGGAAAGCGAGTCCGTAATTGCCGGGCGAAACGATGGCTATTTCCGCCCCCTCCGCCTTCCGCTGGGAAAGCTCCGCGCGAATTGTGGCAAGGAGCGCTTTTGTACTCATAGGCTCAATCACACCTGTGGTTCCGATGTTGGAAATCCCTCCTTCGATCCCGAGCCGCGGATTGAAGGTACGCGCCGCCAGTTTCTTCCCCTCCGGCACGGAAATCACCACGCGCACAGACCGATTACAGTCCAACGCATCCATCACTTCCCTGACGGACTCCGTAATCATCTTTCGCGGTACGGAATTGATCGCAGGCTGCCCGACCGGCTGATCCAACCCCGGTCTCGTCACCGTCCCGACGCCCTCCCCTGCTTCAATCTGCACCGGTTCTCCATCCGATGAAAGAAACCCCACCGTTGCAAAAATAAGGGTTCCGTTCGTCACATCCGGATCGTCCCCCGCATCCTTTCGCACCGCACAGCGGACAGTCTGCCCCTCCCTGCTGACCGCCTCCACCGCAGGGTGGTATGCGATCCCCGCAGGCGTTTGGATCTCCACGGAAGCAAGATCACTTCCTGTCAGCAGCATTTCCGTCGCAGCCTTTGCCGCAGCCGCCGCGCAGCTTCCGGTTGTAAACCCGTTTCTCAGCTTCAACCTATCGTTCCCCCATGGAATACAGCACCGCATTTACAATGGCAGCCGCCACGTTGCTGCCGCCTTTTCTTCCCTGATTGACGATACAGGGAAGATCACTTTGCAGGATGCGTTCCTTTGCTTCCACCACATTCACGAACCCCACCGGCACGCCGATGACAAAGGCCGGCGTGTAATCCCCTTTTTGATAATGCTCCCAGAGTGTCAATAATGCTGTCGGCGCATTCCCGACCACAAAAATGGTCGGTTTGGAAGAATGCATGGCCTTTTCCATGCTGACGCTTGCCCTTGTCACGCCCTTTTGCCGCGCGATCTCGGCCACATCCTCTTCCGCCATGAAACAATGGATCTCTCCCCCGTATTGCCGCAGTACCCGTTTGTTGATTCCCGTATAAGCCATATTAGTGTCCGTTACCAGATCCGCGCCGTCCTGGATCAGCTGCTGCAGGATCCGGATTCCTCCACCGGAAAACCGCAGCGTCTTTGCATACTCAAAATCCGCTGTCGTATGGATACAACGCATGACAACCGGTGCGGTTTCCGGACACAATGTCACGCCCTGCTCCTTCAGTTCGCTCTCAATGATCGCAAAACTTCGTTTTTCAATTTCTTCCGGTGTCAGTTCTGTCATTTTTTTGCACCTCATCCAAACAATGCAACAGCCTCAGATTGCTCTCATGATCCTTTATTGCGATCCGGTAAAGGGTTCTGTTTTGCTTTTGTCCATTTTGCACAGGACGGATCATAATCTTTTTTTTCAAAAGAAGTTCAAAAAGGGTCTCCGGACCCCGAAACAGCAGAAACACCGTATCACCCGGATACACAAGGAACCCTCTTTCCGTTAGTTCCTTTTGTAGAAAGGAACGTTCCCGTTTGATGTATGCCATCGTTTCCCGCAGAAAACTTCCCTCCCCCAGGATCCGTGCGCACACCGGCATCAGCTCCTGTGCCTGTATCGAAAGATTCCATTCCGGAAGTTTTTTTTGCACCTTTTTACAATTGTCCGGTTGTGACAAAAGATACCCCATCCGTACACCCGGCATGGAAAAAATCTTCGTATAGGAGCGGATGATAAAAAGGTTCGGAAACTGCCGGATCCACGTTCCCGCTTTTGAAGGTACTCTTTCCGCCGCATCCGAAAGCCAAAAGAAACTCTCGTCCAAAATCATCGGCGTCCCCTGCCGTTCCGCGCGGGAGAGCGTCTGCATAAGCAGCGTATCCTCCAGATTCACGCCCAGCGGATTCCAGGGATTTGCAAGAAACAGCACCTCTGTCTCCACGCCCTCCCACAGGATGGAAAAAAGCTGTCCGGCAGGATCCGTCGATGCTTCCATCGTGACTTCCCTGATTTTACAATCCTCCCACTGCCGCAGCGCATGATGGTATCCGGAAAAACCCGGCTCCAGTAACGTCACCTGATGGGGGTGCAAATATGCGACCACAGCCGAAAGAAGCTCTGACGCGCCGTTTCCCGCCAGCACTTCCTCCGCTGTCACCCCGTCAGACGCGGCAATCGCCTGTCTCACTTCTGTCTGCAGTAAATCCGGATAGCACGACACATGACCCATGCTCTCCTTTAAAGCAGCCGCCACCGCTTCCGGTGGTGAAACCGGATTCAGACTGACGGAAAAATCCAGTTCCACCTTATTACGATAGATATCTCCTCCATGCTGCACGCTCAGCTCCTCCCGATCCCATTCCTTCAGAATGACCACAGCTGATACAAAACCCATAGTCCTGTCTCTGCAGCTGCCATCATCAAGCACTCCGAAACAAGCATCAATCCCGCGGCGCGTTTGATGTCCTTTGTTTCAATCTGACGCAGCGGGTCTCCGAGCAAAGGCTTTTCCACAAGCTTTCCCCCGTAATACGAATTCCCGCCGAGAACGATCCCGAGTGCTCCCGCGCAGGCGCTTTCTGTCTGCGCGCTGTTGGGACTTTGATGGCGAAAACGATCTCTTTTCCAGATTCTTCCGGCCAAAATGGGATGATACTCCTTTGATCCGATCCGGAGAATCCCTGCGGACAGCATCAGCAGAAACGCGCTGAGACGCGACGGAAGAAAATTTGCCGCATCATCCAGTTTCGCCGCCGCGCGTCCGAAGAAAAGATACCGCTCATTCCGGTATCCCACCATGGAGTCCATGGTGTTCACGGCCTTATAGAGCATCCCGCCAACCGGCCCGAAAAAGAAGACATAAAACAGCGGGGCGATGACGCCGTCCGATGTATTTTCCGCCACGGTCTCCACGGCAGCCCGCGTGATCCCGTCCTTATCAAGCCGCTCCGTGTCGCGTCCGACAATTCCGGAGAGCGCCTTCCTTGCGCCGTTACGATCGCCGCTTTCCAATGCCAGATACACCGGTCTGCTTTCCACCCACAGGCTTTTTGCCGCCAGGACCATACAGGTCAGTGCCGCTTCCATGATCATCCCAATGACCGGATGCAAACAATAGCTTCCGAAAAAAAGAACGGATGTGACAACACCGGTGACAAGCAGCACCGTAACAGTCATCCATACCCCGCCGGCCACCCGGTTTTGGTTCCATTTTTGCTCCAGACAGGAGATCAGGCGTCCCATGAATCTGACCGGATGCGGAAACCAGTGCGGATCACCGATCAGAAGATCCAGAAGATACCCGACCGCCAAAGCGATCATATGACAGCAAATGTACTCTTTCATCCTCCTGCTCCAACTCCAGCCGGTATCCCCCGTAATGCTCCGCCGCAAATGAAAAATACGCTCCTCCGGTCAGTTCACACATCACGGCCATGATGGTTCCGCCGTGGCAGACCACAACCAGATCCTTACAGGGCAGGCTTCTGACCAATGCCTCCTGAAACCCCTCTGTGCTTCGTCTGATAAAGTCCCCTTTCTTTTCCGTCCCGAAGGGAGTCTTCTCCCCGCCACTATTGATCCATGCAAGGTAGTCCGATCTGTCCTTCAGTTCCTCATAGGTCTTTCCCTCAAAGGGTCCAAAATCCATTTCCTTAAGTGCATCCACAACCAGAATCTTTTCCGGTTCCGTAAAAAAAGCGGCGGTTGATAATGCCCGCTTCATCGGGCTTGCACAGACGGCGTAAACTCCGCAAAACACCTTCCTGATCTCTGCACAGTCATGTGATCCGGCCTGTTTAGCCGCTTCCGTCAGATCCTCATCCGTTCCGCAGCCGATATAACATCGCCTTACGTTACCCGGCGTCTGACCATGGCGCAGCAGGACGCAGGTTCTCCTCATCCCGCAACCTCCTCTCATCCCGCAAACAGCGGCTGTACCAGAAGACTTGCCGCATATACCGCGCACGAAAATGTCTCTGCGCAAACAACAAACCATCCTGCGGTATCCCCCGTCACCCCGCCGAATTCCTTCAGCATCTTCCGCCGATAAAAAAGGGCCGACAGAACATACGTCCCCAGAATCAACAGGCCATGCCAAAAATCCTGCACCAGCATGACAGCGACAGACAACAGCAGAAAAGCCCATACGCCTGTCAGGATTCCCTTTCCCGCTCCTTTTGTCTCCTCACACAGCATTCCGTCCGTCTTCGCTTTTTTTATCCGCAGGGAAATGACTGCGCAAAAGCATCTGCTGAGCACAAAGATCCCGCCCGGTACAAGAGAGTATCGGAGCGCGCCGGCACCGGCAATCACATACATGGCTGCCGCCAGCAGAAGCACGGTTTTGACAAGTCCGATGACCGCAAACGCGCCGCAATGCGGATCCTTTAAGATCTCCAGCTTTTTCTCCCGCTCCGCGTAAGAACACAATGCATCCGTGGTATCCATGTACCCGTCTAGATGAAAGCCGCCTGTCAGGGCGATCGGAAGGATCGTCAGCACCACTGCCCGTACAAAAACCGGCGCGCCTGCCAGGACAAGCAGCCAATCCGCGCCATACATGAGCAGCGCCAGGAGAATTCCCACCAGCGGGAAAAAAAGAAGGCTTCCTTTCCTGTCCTTTTCCTCCCATGGAAACCGCGGCATCGGAATTTTGGAATACAAAGACAGAGAAAACGCCATCCAACGAAATATCTGCCTCATGTCCTCACCACCTCATCTGCAAGATCCGTCAGTCTCCGGTTCATGGCACTGATCGCGGAAAGATAGATTGCCGTTTCGGCATCGGTGGCTTTTTCCCCCTTCGTTGAGACGGCATCATATTCCGCACTGACGATCACCAGGTTTCCGATTTCTTTTGCCATACCGCATATCTCCTTATACAGAGGTTCCAGAAACGCTTCCACCCCATCCGCCGTCGGGAAGGATCGATCCGGGTTTTCAAACATCTCATTGGCAACCAGATTCGGAATACATTCCAGAAGCACCGTGCTTTTCGCCGGTGATCTGAGGCGCCCAATTACCTGCCTTATCTCATAAAGACATTCGATGGTGACAAACCCTTTTCCGGCTCTCTGCAGACGATGTTTCTCCACTCTCCTTTTGCCTTCCTCATCACAGATCTTCATGGTCGCCAGATAGTAAAGATCTCCCTCTGCCATCTGTACAGCTCTGTCTTCCGCGATCTTTGATTTTCCGCTGTCCGGTTTTCCCGTCACAAACACCACCATCAGCCCAGCCTCTTGTATTCCGCGATTTCCGTATCAGCAAAGTCTGTTCCTTCCTCATACAATGCAAAGACCATATCCAGCATCGGAAGGAGCAGCAAGGCGCCTGTCCCCTCTCCCAGCGCCATTTGCGCATCGATCACGCTCCTGAGGCCGAGAAGCTTCAACACCCGTTGGCACCCCTGTTCTTTTCCGGCATGAGAAGCAATCATAAACGCTTTGCAGCCCGGCAAAAGCAGCTCTGCTGTGAGCGCAGCCACGGCACTGATCAGTCCGTCGATCACAACCGGCAGACCGCACTGCATCCCGCCGAGAAAAATGCCGGCCATCCCAGCCAGATCCAGACCGCCCACCCTGCATAAAGCTTCAAAAGCCGCTTCCCGGCTGAATGACCTGTCAGACTCCGTGAGATTGTGAAACCGCAGCGCCTCTTTGATCACTGCCTTCTTTTTTTGAAGCCCCGCATCATCCAGTCCCGCTCCCCGCCCCGTAACCTCCTCGGGGTTTGTACCTGTCAATGCGCAAAACAGCGCTGTGCTTGTAGTTGTATTGCCGATCCCCATCTCTCCCGTCAGGACGAGGCCGACCTCCCGCTGTTTTGCGTCCCGCACCAGCTCCATGCCGATCTCAATCGCCGCCAGGCATTGTTCCTCGGTCATTGCCGGCCCTCTCAAAAAGTCCTCCGTTCCGGACGCCACCTTGCGATACAGCAGGCCCTCTGTCTCCTGCATCCCGTTGATCCCGATATCCACCGGCACGATGGACAACGGATAGTTTTTTGCCATGACCCCGACAGTGCTTTTTCCTTTCGCCATGAGCGATGCGACCTGCGCCGTCACCTTCTGTCCGGTCTGTGTGACGCCTTCCGCCACCACGCCGTTGTCTGCGCAGAGGATCAGAAGCTCCTTCTTTGAAAGGTCGGGATGACATTCCCGTCTGATCGCGCCGATCCTGCAGTGAATCTCTTCAAACACGCCGAGACCGTCGATGGGCTTCGCGAGTGCATCCCAATTTTGCTTTATCTTTGTGTACACCTCGGGATCGGGCATCTTCCCCTGTAATTCAAACAGTTCTTTTTTTGTCATAAGGCAGTCCCATCATCTCATAAATCCTTTTCATATCCAGATGCGCTCTTACGGCAGATGCCAGCTTCGCATACTGCGTGTCTTTGTAGTCCGTGTAATCCTTCAGTCTGCCGGTATCAACCACTTTCCGGCGTCTTGCGGCCGCTGCTTCAATGACACCCGCCGCAATCTCCCTGCAGTCAAAAAACCCGTGCACATAGGTGCCGAACACCGTGCCACTGCAGCAACCGGTGCCGCCGGAGGTGAAATGACGCGTTCCTTCCCCGATCGCTGTAACACCCATGTGGATTTCATATCCTTTGACCCTGCAGCCCCGCAAAGCAGCAAGCCCTTTTTCCGCATCTTCAACAATGCCTTCAAACGCAGTACGGATCTTTTCTGTCCCAAACACCGTCTCCGTATTGAGAAGGCCGAGTCCCGCTTCTTCACCGCCGCACTCCATATGCCCGGGATCACGGATCCATTTTCCCAGCATCTGATAACCGCCGCAGATTCCGATGATCAGCTTTTCTTTTTTTGCCTCTGAACGGATCACGTCATACAATCCGTTTTTTTTCAGCCATCTTAAATCCGCGATCGTATTTTTGGTTCCCGGAAGAAGGATGAGATCACTGTCGACAAGGTCCTCCGCACGATCCGTATAGGAAACACCGACTTCCTCCAATTGATCGAAGGTGGCGAAATCCGTAAAATTTGCCATATGCGGCAGGCGCACCACTGCGATCTGAAAGTCCCTTTTTTCATGTCTTTCCAGCCTGTCGGCAAGGGAGTCCTCCTCCTCAAAAGAAAGCGGCAGCCAGGGAATGGTTCCGAGAACAGGTTTCCCTGTTTTCGTCTCAAGAATCTCGATCCCTTTGGCAAAAAACGCCTCATCCCCGCGGAATTTATTGACAACCAGCCCTGCGATGCGCTCTCTTTCATCTTTTTCCAAAAGATCCACCGTCCCGATCAGCTGCGCAAAAATACCGCCGCGGTCGATATCTCCAACCAGGATCACAGGCGCCGAAAGAAGCGCTGCCAGACCCATATTGACGATATCATCCTCCTTCAGATTCAGTTCCGCCGGTGATCCCGCGCCTTCTACCACAATGATCTCCGATGTTTCGGAAAGACGTTGATATGCCTCCAGCACAACGGGGATACAGTCCTTTTTGTAGGCATAGTATTCCTTTACATTCATGTTGGAAACCGGTCGCCCGTTCACGATCACCTGAGACCGCTGGTCACTCACCGGCTTCAAAAGGATGGGATTCATCTCCACAGCCGCCTCTCTTCTGCAACACTCCGCCTGCACGACCTGCGCTCTTCCCATTTCCAATCCGTCTTTCGTAACATAGGAATTTAACGCCATGTTCTGTGACTTAAAGGGCGCCGTCCGATAGCCGTCCTCCGTAAAAATCCGGCATAATGCCGCCGTCAGGAGGCTCTTCCCCACATTCGACATCGTTCCCTGCACCATGATCACTTTTGCATTGCCAAACGTCCTATGCGCAGATGCCATAGCGCCTTCCGTGATCCTGCCCGGCATGTCCGCTTCCGATTCGCCGGATTCACGGTTCCCGGACATTCTCCAGGGGGTGCTTCCCAAAACGGAAACATCCATATCTTCTATCCCATACAGCGCCCGGATAAAGGGTTCCGTAAAAACCTCCTCCGCATTGCCGATCCTTTGCACCCCTTCACGGTTCATGGCGACAACCGTATCCGAAATCCGCATGGCCGCCTCCAGCTCATGAATGGACAAAAGCACGGCGATGCCTTTCTGCGCAGCCAGTTTCCTGATTTTTGTCAGCAGTTCGATCCGGTATTTGAGATCCAGATAAGAGGTCGGTTCATCCAGAATCAGGATGTCCGGTTCCTGGGCTACTGCTCTTGCCAGCATGATGCGCTGCCGCTGCCCGTCACTGAGATTGGAAAACAGGCGGTCTGCGATCTCCTGCGCATCCACGGAATCAAGCGCTTCTTCGATGATCTTTTGATCCGACGCGCTTAAGATGCCGAAATGTCCCGTATAGGGATATCTCCCCGTCGCCACCACTTCACGACAGGTCATCAGCTCCGGATGGATCCGCTCCGTCATCACCATGGAAAGACGTCTTGCAATCTCTTTTTTCTCAAACGAGGCCCGTTCTCTTCCATCCAGATAGATGAGTCCGCCTCTTTCCTTCAGATGTCCCGCCAGCGTCTTTAACAGGGTCGACTTTCCGCAGCCGTTCGGTCCGATGATGCTCACGATCTCCCCGCTCTTGACCGCAAACGTGATCTCTTTCATCAGATCGCTGTCATATCCGATGGTGAGCACTTCTGTGCGGATTCCCTGCTCTTCATGCATAAGACCCACCACCTTCTTTTTTCTTTTTCAACATGATCCACAGTACCACCGGCACCAGCAGCACCGCCGTCACCGAACTGATGCTTACTTCCGTCGGCGCGAAAACCGTTCTGGCGATCAGATCACACAGCATGGTGATCGCTGCTCCGCCTAAAAAGCAAAGCGGAATCATTTTCCACGGTGAGGTGGTCCCGGCGGCACTCTTCACCAGATGCGGAACCGCAATGCCGACAAAGGAAACCGGACCGACAAACGCTGTCACGCATGCTGCCAAAAGGCTCGAGGCCAGGATCAAAAACACACGCAGAAGCTTCACGTTCACCCCGACACCGGCGGCATAAGCCTCTCCCAGCCTGAGCGCGCCGATGGGCTTGGACAGAAACAGAACAAAGACAAAGCAGCAAAGCACAATCCCGGACATCAGTTCCACCTCCGGAATCCCGATCCCCGAAAGGCTGCCCAGCGACCAGTTATGGAGGTTGACGATATTGGAATCATCGGCAAAGGTCACCACGAGATCCGTCACCGCAGCGCAAATATAGCCCACCATGATACCGCAGACCACAAGAATGCTCATGCTTCTCACTCTCAGAGAAAGCAGCAGCACAAAGAGCATGACCGCCATTGCCCCGGCAAAGGCTGCCAGCACCAGTCCCGCGGATCCGATCCGGCACCCCTTCGATAAAAGAAATACCATTGCAAGCGCCACCGTCAGTTTTGCGCCGGAAGAAATCCCCAGCACAAACGGACCCGCGATGGGATTATGAAAAAAGGTCTGCAGCAGATAACCCGAAAGGGCCAGGGCCCCGCCGGTCACCAATGCACCGATCAGCCGGGGAAGCCGGATCTGAAACAGGATGTTGACATGCATCCCCTCTTTTACCTGACCCAGCAAGACTGCCTTCAGTTCGGAACCCGAGATTGCAACGGTTCCGGAAAAAAGGCTGACCACTGCAAGCAGAAAAATGGCGATGCATAACCCTGTGATTGTGAAAACAAACCGCTTTTGATTCATATCAATGCAACTTCTCCAGATAAGACAATGTCCGTCCGTTTCCCGTAAAGATCGTCTGCAGATCCTCCATAAACGATGCCATGCCCGTGACCTGCTGAAAAAAATCCTTTCCCGTGCAGTACACTTCTTTCTCCCTGACTGCCTGAAAATCGGCAAACAAAGCGTTCTTTGCGATCAATTCATCTACCGTATCCAGTTCGTTTTCGATCGTACTGTTGTAGATCAAAATATCCGCATCCCGCGCTGCCGCATAAAAGTCCTCCAACTGCACATTCACGGTTGACAGCATCTGCGCCGCATCACCGGTTCCTGCAGGAGCCACATAGGTTCCGCCGGAGAGCGCGATCATTTCCGAGATATAATCACCCGGCTTTCGTACCGTGATCTGTCCGCCTGATGTCACGGAAAAGAACGCGACCGTGACGTCCGTCCGCGGTTGTTCCATCACCGGCTCGATCAGCCGCAGCTGGGCATCATAAAAATCCTTTGCCTCCTGCTCCCGGTCAAAAAGAAGACCGTATACTTTGATCCATTCCAGTCGTCCGAGAGGATGGCTCTCATAACTGGAGGTCTCGATCAAGACCGGGATGCCCAATTCCGTTAGTTTTTCTTTCACAGCCGGATCATGTTCGATCATGGTATTTTCAATTGCCAGATTGCAGCCCTCCCTCAAAAGCAGTTCATAATCCGGCGCGCGATATTTCCCCGCATAAAGAAGGGTTCCATTCTCAAGTGCTTCCCTGGCCTCTTCTATATACCAGTCCTCCGCCTTTGTTCCCGTCAGACGCACCATGGGCAGACAATCCAATGCGCGGATAAAATCCATCACCGACGTGGAGACAAGATAGGTTTTATCAAAGGGCTTTTGTAATACTGTCACATTCTCCGGCAGATCTGAGGGAACAGGGGCACCCTCCGGCACAACCAGATATGCGCCGTATCCTCCGATCTGAAGCAGCCGGTAATCACCGTATTCTTCCACGGAAAACTGCTTTGCATAGGAAAGGGGCATCTCTCCGGTCTTCTCTAAAGAAGAAAAGGACGGCCCCTCCGGATCGGGTTTCTGTCCGGATCCCGCAGAAGACTGTGTCCCGGCAAAAGACGCTTCCTTGCCGGTTTCTGCACTCTCCTCATTTCCTTCTGTCTTCCAATGGATCGTGTACTCGATCTCATGCGGCTTACTCATCGCAACCGTATCCGCAATGACAGACAACGGGATATCCAGACTTTTTACGGGCACCGTAAAGGTGGACGATCCCCAGGGATTCCCGTTCTCATAACGAACGCCGTCCACGATCATATAATCATAGTTTTCGCTGCTCCAGACAAACGTGGCAAGGTATCCGTCCTCCGTCTTTTCCACGGAAACAGGGGATTCGATCCAGGCCTTTCCGGAACCTCCCTCCAGGGTGATCTCCACAGATAATGCGCTCTCTTCTGACGGAGCGTCTTCCGCCTTTTCCCCGGACGACAAAGGAACCCCCTGCGCCGCGCAGGAGGTCAGCAAAAGAAAGCACAGCAGCGTGACTGCCACGCTGCCGCACAAACCTATGATTCTTTTTGAGATGTCCCTTCTTTTTCGCAAGGTTTCCCCTTTTTACTGTCGTACGGATACAGACACCTTATGGTCATACCACTTGCCCTTTGTCCCGATCAAAGCCAGGTCAAATTCCTTGTCCAGATACGGCACCGGCACATCAAATCCATAGACCTCCTCTGTCGTTCCGTCATCATAGGTCACAGTATCCACCGTGGGTTCCAGAAGCACTGCCCCTTCTTTCTGCGCATCGGACGCAAATCCCGGGTACAGATTGACAATATTCTTTGAGGGGAGACTGATATGGATGACCATATTCCCGTCCTGAACGGTCAGAGTGCCACCCTCGTGACATGCTTCATTCACCTTAAACATGGTGCTGTCCGTTGTAAACTTTGCGTCATAGGTTCCGTCTGCAAGCGTATCTGCAGAGGCCGCCGCAGCACCCTCCGTACCGGCGGAGGAAAGGTTCCCGATCCCATCCGCCGTATGTGCGACGTAAAGTGTCTGCACCTCCGGGATTCTTCCGAGTCCGGCAATCTGGCAGTCCACTTGATCAAAGGAGCCGTCCGCCGTAAACATGCTCTTCCAGCTGTCCTCATCGTCTCCTGCCATATCATTGTTCGCATGATCCCCTGCCACTACCATAAGGGGGCGCAGAATGACCTTCTGATAGCCTGCGTCCTTCACATCTGCGATGATGTTTTCGCAGGCAGTTTCCTCCGGCTCCCCTTCGACGGTTCCGATAAAGACGTTGTCGTAGCCGAGATCCTTCATCTGTGTCGCCATCTGGCTGTAACTGACTTTTGCGGTGTGGGCGGTGCCGTGTCCCATAAAGACAAAGGCCGTCCCGTCTTTCGCTGCATCCTTCAGGCTGTCATACCCTGCATTCTTGACCGCTTCCGCCACAATGGCTTCCGCGACGATCTTTTTGTCTTCATTGATGGCGGTGGCATCCGATCCGACTTCTCCAAGCAGCGGTTCCGCGATCACGATCTCATCAATCTTTCCCGCATAGGCATCCACAACTTCTGCCAGTTCGTCATATTCCGCACCATGCATCAGGTGGGTCGGCTGGATCACAAGCGTTTTGACACCATTGTCTACCGCACGCGTGAGTGCCTGCTCCACATTATCGATCTTTTCCCCGTCTCTCGATTGAATATGATTGATGATGATCTGCGCCGTAAAGGCTCTTCGCACATCCCAATCGGGATTGGCTTCCTGAATGGCTTTCTCCACACCGCCGATGTCTTCTGCGCGGCTGTCGTTAAAGGATGTGCCGAAGCTTACGACAAGAATCTCCTTTTCTCCGATCCCGTCAGCATTCAACGGATCGTCCTTGGAGGCGTCTCCGGTATCTCTGCCGAAATAATCCGGATCCGCATTTTCTCCTTCCACCAGTTCTTTCTGCGCATCCGTCAGCGCGTCCCATGCTGCTTTTGCCTGTGCGCAGAGTTCGTCGGTCTGATCCGTCCTCTCCTGCACATAGATGGCATCGATCAATGCTGCAACTTCTGCGGCTTTCTCTTCGTCGGTCTGCCCATCCGTTTCCTGCGCTTCCGTTGTCTCCGGCGCTTCGGAAGCCTTTGCCTCCGTATCCTTTGTACCCGCAGCCTCTCCTGTTTGGGCACACCCGGTCAGCATGGCAGCCGCCAGCAATCCCGTCAGCAGAATCGGACATAGCTTCTTTTTCATGTTCGTAGTTCCTCCTTTACATTAAAAAACTCACCCTGAAAATCCGGGTGAGTATTGATGACCGCAAAAAGGACAAAGTACGCCCTGTGCGTGCAGTACAGCCAATGACTCGTGACTTTGGAATGTCTTCCCGTACCAATAAACGGCAGGTCTCCTGGCTCGTACCTCTTCATGTGATCGTCTGCCTTCCCGGGCTCCCCCAGTGGCTTCCTTTCAGAACGACAATCCCACTCCGTACTCACAGTGACGAGATCGCACAGGTCTTGCACCTGTTTCCCTATTATCCGGCGCGGTTACACCCGCCGGCACCGTTTACCATCCTTATGAAACTTTACTCAATCTATCATTCCATTGCGTATTTGTCAACTATCGCCTTTCCCGGCATGGATGCTTATATAAAATGTAAGCGAACCCTTTATGAGGGGCTTTTTCTGTTAAAGCGGAGAAGTTCCTTCATGAGCACGAAACGGTTCCGGATCATCACCGGAACAGAGTTGTGGGAGAAATCCGAATTGGCCTCCTCATGGCGGCGGTAAGACAGCAGCGGTTCGTGCAAAAGAACCGTGCCGCGGTGATAGCGGTCGCATTGCATGCCGATCCACTGGTCGTGCATCTGGATCGTCCGGGGAATCGGGAGAAAATCGTCCCGGAGAGAGGCGCGAAACGCCATGCAGCAGCCGATGTAACGGTTCTTGACAAGGCTTGCGAAAAAACCGCTTTTACAGCCCCGGAACGCAAAAAAAGACGGATAGAGCACCTCCGTCAGATCCTCGTTCATGACAGCAGCGTCATGCATGACGAGAGACGCGCCGGTCTTTTCAAGCGCGTCCATCACCTTCTTCACTTTGTCTTCCTTCCAGACATCATCCTGATCGGATAAAAAAATAACCTCCCCGCGGCAGGCGCGGATCACATGTTCGTAATTTGCAATGATCCCCTCGCGGGGACCCTGGATCAGCCGGACGCGGGGGTCTTTGTCTGCCAGCGCCTGCAGGATCGCAGGTGTCCCGTCCGTGGAGCCGTCATCGGAGACGACGAGTTCATCCGTTTCCTCCAGCTGGATCAGGATGGAACCCAGCTGCGCCCCAAGATACCGTTCTCCGTTTCTGGTTGTCATCGCAACTGAAATCATGCCAAAAACCGCTCCTCATAGCCTTCCACGATCCGATCCCAGGTATAGGCATCCTTTATCCGGTTCTTTGCGCGGCAGCCGAAGGCTTTTCTCTGGGGCAAAGACAGCTTCACCGCAAAGGCCAGCTGCTTCGCGAGACTCCCTTCCTCCTTTGTCCAGTACAGCGCCGCTTCTTCCCCGACTTCCCGGTTAAAGGGCACATCCAGCAGGAGATTCACCTCCGTGCAGGCCAGCGCTTCCAAAAGGGACGGGTTCGTCCCGCCCACCTCATGGCCATGCAGATAGACAGCCGCACCTTTCCTAATCTCCGTCAGAAGGGCAGCGTCATACACGGTGCCCGCGAAACAGAGCTTCGGATTTCCTTCGATCAAAAACCGTGCCTGCAGGTTTTCATACAACTTGTTTTTCTCCACGTTGCAGATCAAAACCAGCGGGATGGAAAGGTCCGCCGCAAGATATTCACGGATCATGGTTTCGTAATTATTCTCCGGAACAAAGCGCCCGACCACCAGAGCATAGGCGCCTGCCTCCACCTGCTGTGCCGAAAGCCACTCCGTATAAGCATTCTGTGCTGCGGACAGATCCTTCGATGGTTCCTGCGGCAGATCGGCGCCATAGGAAAGATAACAGGTCTTCGGCGCGTAGGATGCGTATTCCGTCTGGATATAACGCTCCATCTCCTTCGAATCGCAGATCATCAGATCCGCTTCCCGCACCATGCGGTCTTCCGAATACTTCCAATACTTTTGAATGAAGCCATTCCATTTGGAGCGCATCCACTCATGTCCGTCCGGATTCACAAAAATGCGGACGCCAAGGCGATGCGCCTTCTTCATCAGTCCCCGGAAAAAGATCCCGATCCGGCAGGCCAGCACCAGAATCACGGCATCTTTGTATCCGTTTTTTTCAATCTCGGAAAGGGCAAATAAAAAAGCCTTTCGATCAAAAAGCACCGCCTTTGCGGGCCCGATCTCAGGCACCGTCATCCGGATACAGTCCACGCTGCGCCAGGTATCCCTTCCTTCTTCTTTGGCAAGGCATGCCACATGATAGGTGATCTCCGGCGATTTTTTTTTCGTCGTCAGGCACTCCACAAATGTTTCAAATCCGCCGTAATTAGCGGGAATTCCCTTGCTCCCGATGACATATACATGCCGCATGATTTCTTTACTTTGCCCCCCTGGCCGCCAAAACCACCTGAACCGTCTTAAACAGGATCTTCAGATCCAGCCCCAGATTCCAATGCGAAATATAATACGTATCAAGGGCTACGATCTCCTCAAATTCCTTTACGTTGCTTCTGCCGTTGACCTGCCACATGCCCGTGATCCCGGGCTTGAAGCCGAGTCTCGCCTTGTGCCAGTACTCATACTGGGCGAACTCGTCCTCCGTGGGCGGCCGCGTCCCGACGAGGCTCATCTCACCCTTCAGCACATTCCAGAACTGCGGGAACTCATCCAGCGAATACTTCCGCATCTTTTTGCCCACCGGAAAGACGCGGGGGTCATCCTGGAGTTTGAACATGATCTCGTCCATTTCATTCTGCGCCATCAGCTCCTGCTTGCGCTTTTCCGCATCCGGATACATGGAGCGGAACTTGTACATCTGAAACCGGCGGCCGTTTTTCCCGATCCTGGTCTGCTTGAAAAACACCGGCCCCGGCGATTGCTTTTTGATCTGCGGCGCATAGATCAAAAACAAAATCCCGCAGATCACAAGACCCACAACCCCGCCGACGATGTCCATCAGGCGCTTCACGATCAGTTCAAAAGGACGGGCAATCCGCATGGAACTGGTCATCACCATGAAACTGCCGAAGGGCTCGATCACGCGGTTCGGCAGAAGCTTGGACTCATGGGCGAGATTATAATGCACCGTGACGCCCATCTCCAGAAGCCGGTCGGACAGCGCCTCGCTGCTCTCAATGGTGTTGCCGTTGATGAACACCTCATCCACCACGTTGACCTTCAGGTATTCGTAAAAATCCGCTGTATTCGCCACCACAGGGATCCCCTGAACGGTTTCCCCTTTCCGGTCCGCATCAATCACCACGATCCCGTTGACCGTGAACTCCGTGTATTCCATTTTTTTCAGGTCGCTGACACAGTCCTGCAAAAGCGCATCCGTGGTGACAACGATCATCACGCTCCGGTTTTTGTCGTTTAAGATCCGGCGGCGCACCTGTTTTTTTAAAATCAGCCGGCTGACAAAGACGAATACGATGGACATGCCCCAGTAGGCGAAAAAGATCTGTCTGGAAAACAGGAAGGAACGCTGGATCGCAAACATATAAACGATCAGCCCGAGGAACACCACCGTACAGTGGATGATGGCCGCTTTCAGCTCCTGATAACGATTGCGGCGGAGAATGCTTTTATACGGCTCCGAGAAAAAGACGACGGCGATGTCCAGCAGGATCAGGATAATCCCCATCCGGAAGTACTCGCCGAAGAGGTATACGTCAAAAAGACCGATCCGGATCACATAGGCGATCAGATAGGCCGCGAGCATGCAGATGATGTCTAAAATTGTGAAATCCAGGTGCTTGACCCAGCTCCTGCGCTCTTTTTTGTACATGTTACCTCAACTGTGTCTTTTTGACTGCAAGATCCCCTCAGCGAATCATTTCTGCAGTCAATCCCGTACGATCTCCTCCGCCATCTTCAAGGCGGCTTCCACCGTGTCATCCATATCGTAATAGCGGTACTGCCCGAGACGTCCGCCGAAGAGCACCTTCGGCTCCTCTGCTGCCAATGCCGCATACTTCTCATACAGGGCCGAATTTTCCTCGTCATTGACCGGATAATAGGGCTCGTCTCCCCGCTTCCAGGGCGCCGGATACTCCCAGGTGACCACCGTGTGGGGCTGCTGCGAGAAATCAAAAAACTTATGCTCGATGATCCTGGTATAGGGCGTCTCCGCGTCCGTGAAATTCATCACCGCGTTGCCCTGATAATTGGGCTGGGAAAGGGTTTCTGTCTCAAATTTCAGAGACCGGTAAGCAAGCTCTCCGTATCGATATTCAAAGAATTCATCGATCATGCCGGTAAACAGGATCCGGTCCGCTTCCTCCATCCACCGGCCGCGGTCGGCAAAGAAATCCGTGGATAGCCGGACATCAGCACCGTCCAGCAGTTTTTCCACCATCGCCGTATACCCGCCGATGGGAATCCCCTGATACGCGTCGTTGAAATAATTATTGTCATAGGTGAAACGCACCGGCACACGCCGGATGATAAACGCCGGCAGCTCCGTCGCCTTGCGTCCCCACTGCTTTTCGGTATAACCCTTGATCAGCTTCGTGTAGATATCCGTGCCGATCAGGTTGATCGCCTGCTCCTCCAGGTTCTTCGGCTCCTCCACCGCATGGGCGGCCTTCTGCTCACGGATCTTTTCCATCGCCTCCTCCGGCGTCACGACGCCCCAGAGCTGATGAAACGTGTTCATATTGAAAGGGAGGTTATAGATCTCGCCTTTGTAATTGGCGATGGGGGAATTGGTATAGCGGTTGAACTCCGCGAAGCGCTGCACATAGTCCCAGACAGCGCGGTTATCCGTATGAAAGATATGCGCCCCGTACCGATGGACATGAATCCCCTCCACCGGCTCGGTATAGACATTGCCGCCGATGTGGTCTCTCTTTTCGATCACCGTCACGCTTTTTCCGGCGTCCATTGCCTGTCTGGCAAAGACAGCGCCGAAAAGGCCTGCACCCACGATCAGAAAATCCGACATAAAAAAGCACCCCCCATCTTACTTTCCCCAGAGATGCTTTTATTTTACCATTTTCGGGATTTGTTGCAAATGTTTTTATAAGAGGGCTGCCTCTACATCCGGGTCGAAAATGATGCGGGCGCCGGGCTGGCGCAGGACAGCGGGGCGGATGACCGCAAAGCGCGGGTCGTAAGCGCTTGTTTCCTGTTTTAGGACTGCGCGGCGTTCATATCCCTTGAAAGTGCCGGGAAGGCCTGCAAACTGCGGGACAAGGGTGCCGTCAGGCCCTTTCTCCACGCCCGCTTCGACGACACGGCCATCTTTCCCGTATAGTTTGCCGTAGACTGCGCCGACGCCCTCCTGCATGCAGGTGGCCAGAAGTCTTTCTTTCCAGGAAGGGTCACGGGGCTTGATCTGGTCGGCGAGGCATGCCTGAAACTCTTCTGTCTCCGGCAGGTCAGAGACGCCGCTCTTTTCGGAAGGATCGGAACCAGCCTGTTCTGAAGCCTCCGGATAGGTGATCCGATAGCATCCGACCTCAATCCGCTCCTCCACCTTTGCCGCAATACCAAGGCGTTGAAAATGCGCTTCCACCGCGCGCTGGCCGGCGCCGGCCGTATATTTTTTGCTGGCGCTGTCGCCTGCTGTGGAGGCCGCATGCATGCGCCAGTGATAGCAGATCTTCGGGATATGGCAGATCAGATCCCGTCCGGCGGGATCATAATGCCCCTTCGGAAAAACCAGCGCTTCCACGGCACGCAGGATCAGATCATAATCCTGGGAACCGTCGTATTCCGGACGAAGCCCGCCGATCTGCTGCAAAAGGGTCTTCTCCAGAACGAGGAAATGACAGATATAATTGTTCGTGCGTAATAATTCCAGATCAAAGTCTTTCTTGAAATGGGGCTGGGAAAAATGAGAAAGGGACTCGTCAGCCTTGTCTTCATCGGTGTAAAACAGCCGGCATCGCGGGCCTTCGGGCTGTTCATTCATCGCCGCTGCCACTTCAAACAGCGCATTTTCCGTCAAGACATCATCGTGATCCATAAAAGCGACAAAGTCACCGGTGATATCCTTCAGGCCTTCATTGGTATTTCGGGAAATACCGCCGTTTTCAGCGAGCCGGCGGTAACGTACACTTCCTTCTCCGCTGCCGAACTCCGGATAAGATGTTTGATAGGTACGCAACACCTCTTCGGTGCGGTCTGTGGGGCTTGCGTCCGCGAGAATCAGTTCCCACTTCGGATAGGTCTGCAGACGGACAGAGTCCAGGAGTTCCTCCAGAAAGAGAGGTTTTGTCTCATAGAGCGGCACGACGATACTGATGCGGGGAAGAGAAGGAAACGCCTCCTGGGCCTTCCGCTGCCTTTCCAGTTCTTCCGCCGCAGGCAGATATTCTTTGATATGCTGATCATAATCCCGATACGGTGCCTGCAGTTTTTCCGAGAGTTTATTGAAAAAGCCCCGCATCCCGTACCGGCGGTAGATTTCCCATACTTTCCGGACTTTACCCATGGAACTGCTTCCTTATCCCGAACAGCATCATCACGATCTGGATCCCGGTCTGAATAAAGATCGTAATCAGCGTCGCCCACACCACGCCATCCATGGACATGGTCTTTACCATCGTCAGGGACAGCACAATCGCGGCAAGGATCCCGGCAATCCCGATCACATACTGGGGACGGATGATCCGCATCAGCGTCAGGATCGCAAACAGACTGCAGTTCACCGCAATCAGCACCGACATCAGCAGGATCGGAATGAACAGATAGACATACGGGAGGATCCCCTCCCCGAAAAACGTGATCAGCAGCCATTCCCCGAAAAAGTGAGCCAGCACCACGGCGATCACCGTCAGCACCGCCGCAAACAGATAGAAACCGCAGATCGCTTTTAAGAATCCTTTTTTGTCCTTGCCCTGGAAACGCCTCGTCAACCCGGGAACAAGGGGCGCGATCAACGTCTGTGCTGCCACCTGTACCACCACAGTGGGCGTACTGACGGAAGAATAATACCCCATCACTTCCGATCCGAAATAACTTTCCAACGCCAGCCGGGGTACCATGATGGAAAGGTTGTTCAGGAAAAACACCACCGCCAGGGGCAGGCAGGTCAAAAGCAGAGCAAACACCTGCTTTTTCAGATTTTCCGTCTCCCGCCCGTCCAGAAGGGGCTTTACCATCCGGCGGTCATAGAAAAACACGACCGAAAGGGACACCAGCGTCATCACGAGGAAGCAGATCAGGAGGCTGTTTGTCAGACGGAACACGATGAGAAACGCGGCAAAAGACCCGAGTCCGCGGATGGAAAGAGAAATCCCCGCATAGTCCATACGTCCTTTTTTCTGATCGATGCCGTAATACACGTCCGCCGCACCTTCCACGACCTTAAACAGCATGTAGGCCAGCACGGTCATGGACTTCATCAGATCATAGCGATAAAACAGGATCATCCCGACACAGATGATCAGCGCGATCAGGTTGCTGACCGTACGGCTTGTGATGTAGGTCTTGTCCGTGTATTCCCCTTTCAGGTCAGATGCCTGATAATTACGCATATTAAAAAGACTGACCACCGCCGGCGCGTTCGTGACCGTGATCGCAAGGGAAAAAATCCCGGCGTCTTCAAACCCGGACATCCGAACGATCAGAACGGAGGCAAGCCAGATGCAGAAATAGTAGAGGGTGGCGCCTACCGTGTTATAGATCATATTCGCTTTGACAGATAATTCTTTTGTGGGATCGCTTCTCATCTTATCTCCAACTACTTCGTATTGGTTTCGTCAATCACTTCACAACCTTTGCAATATACCCGGCGGGGGTGGAATACACCACCTCCCAGGAATCAAACATCTTCTGATTTTCCTCATAGAGCGCGCTGTCCGTGTAGACACAGACGTAGTCGCAGTCCTGCACATTTTCCAGGAAGGCATCGTGATGCCCCGGCCCGCGCCAGAATTCAAAATCCTCCAGACGCTGCCCTGTCATGGATTCAAAGAGGTACGTCTCCTCCTGCCGCGTCACCACCGGCACTTCCGTCGTGCTTTCGCCGCCTGCGGTCAGATGCTCATAGACGTAATGAATGAGATCCATTTTGTCCTCGGAATAGGTCGGGACGGAAAGCGTGTTCCAGTTGAAGCAGAGCAGGTCATTGTAACGCTGGGATTTATGGTCCGGGACAAACAAGGCGTTATGTCCCTCGATCCGGCTTTCCAGCCCCGTCAAAAACATGATGGCAATGAATGCCCAGCTGCAGAGGTACGCCGTCATGACCTTGCGTCCGTCCGTCGCCAGAAAAGCAACTGCTGCCATCATCAGCACAAAGACCAGAAGCCACAGCAGATAGTAATCCTTGAAGAAATAGTACGTGGAAATTTTGCCGGTTTTGTAGCTGACCACAAACATCGCTGCCATAAACACCAGAAAAATCGGTGCAAACCAGGAAAGCAGCCGGTTCTTTTTCGTTTTCCAGAGGCGGATCAGACCGATCACCGCCACCGGCGCAAAGAACACAAAGTTGGAATACAGATCCCGGTAGATGGCGCCCTCCGCAGAAAATGCGTCACCCACCGCCACATTGTCATTCACAAACACATCCATGTAGGTATAGACGAGTCCCAGCACGATGGCCGGCACAAAGACGATCAGGAGCGTCACAAGCGTGTCGACAGAGATCAGCTTTTTCTTTTCCTGCTGCTTCTTTAAGATCGCAAGCCCCAGCGCCAGGAATGCCACCGGCATAAAGAGCACATAGCACTGGAAATAGGCATGACAAAGGAGGGACAGCAGGATCAGGTAAAACCACTTCGGCATGTCCTCCCCGGACAAAAAGAGATCCGCCACGACAAACAGCGCCAGCGTCAGGTACAGGATCATGCCGAGATAGGTGAAGCCGTAAAGTGTGCTGTTCAGCGGATAACCGAACAGGTAGAAAAACGTCAGGATGACGGAAAAGACAGAAACAAAATGATCCCGTTTCCCGGTACGCTCCGTCAACGGCCGCACAGCGCCGTAAAACATGGCGCCGGACAGAATGAGCTGGAAAATGTCGCTCAGCACATAGAGCTTGTAATAATAGTCATACCGCAGAAACGGGCGGAAGAGCTCCACCACCGTCCCGTTCTGGAGCTGCGCAAAAAACATCCGGCTGATGCCCTGGTTATTCACAAACTCCATCGCTTCGCGGTAACGCGCAGAGGGATCCACGGTGCGGTAGTTCCAGCCAAGCTCCGGCAGACCGTAATGACGCGCCGCGATCATCAGGATCGAGCCCACCAGAAGGATCGCAAAGATCAGGTCATAGAGGTTCCAGCGATAGCTTTGTTTCCGTCCGGTTTTTTTGATCCGGATCCAGAAAAACACGCCTGCCGCGAGATCGAAAATCCCGATGCTCACCAGGTTGGTGGGGATATGCAAAAGATTGATGATCGCCGCCACAAATGCATTGTAGCATTCGATCAGGATCACCGTCAGCGGGAGCCAGGTCATGCCGTAAAAGACATGTGTGCCGCCCTCCGCCTTTGTCTTGGGATAGCAAAAAAAGCCGCTCAACAGCACGGCAAAAGAAGCAAGATAAAAAATCATTGCCGGTATCGAACCGTTCATGACAGTTTGTCCCTCCGTTCCGCAATCTCATAGAGCCGGATCTCAAAATCCTGCCGGTTCTTTTTTGCGATGGTATGGAGCATCAGACCGGTAAACAGCGCCTGGATCGCCGCCAGCATGGAAAAACCGCAGACGATCAGCGTCGGAAAATGGTTTACAAGCCCGGTGCGGTGATAGCTGACCAGAACCGGGATCAGGAAGATCACGGAAAGGATCGCGAGAATCGCGGCAATGATGCCGAAATACCGAAGCGGCCGATAGGTGCGGTAAAGGTTGCCGATGGTCATCAGCACCTTGATGCCGTCGGAATAAGTATTGAGCTTGCTCACCGAGCCCTCCGGACGGTCGCGGTAATCAATCACCACGTTTTCCACGAACATATTCTTATCCGCCGCGTGGATGCTCATCTCCGTCTCGATCTCAAAGCCCTTGCTGAGCACCGGGAAGCTTTTCACGAACTGATAACTGAAGGCGCGGTATCCCGTCATGATGTCCTTGATCTCGGTATCAAAGAAGGCGTTGATGGTCCTGCGCACAAGAGAGTTGCCGAAATTATGGAAGGGCCGCTTGTTCTCCGAAAAATAGGTGGAGGACAGACGGTCTCCCACCACCATGTCCGCATGGCGCTGAAGCACCTTCTCCACCATCTCCGGCGCCGCCTCGGCAGGATAGGTATCGTCCCCGTCCGTCATGATGTAGCACTCCGCATCGATATCGCGGAACATCCGGCGGATCACATTGCCCTTTCCCTGCTGATATTCATAACGCACGACAGCCCCCGCTTTGCGGGCAAGTTCATCCGTGCCGTCGGTGGAATTATTGTCATACACATAAATCGTCGCCTCGGGCAGCACCCGTTTGAAATCCGTGACGACCTTTTCCACGGTTTTGCTTTCGTTATAGCATGGGATCAGAACCGCTATTTTATCCATGATGGTCTCCTTAAAGGCACGTTCGCGTGCCTTGCTTATCATATCATAACGACGTCAACCGCGTCAAAAACGGAAGTAAATGAACGGGTTATAGGTTCCGGAGGCAAGGGTCACCAGCGAAGCCGCGAAAATCAGGATGCAGAAAATGAACTCCGGCACACTGTGTTTCCACCGTTTTTTCCACCCCAGACGTTCTCCGAGATTCCACTGCAAAATCCCGCAGCCGATGATGCCGGCCAGGAGCATCAGCCATGCGCGGTTGGAAATCAGGGTGGAAAGATCCACGCCGCCGGCAGTATAATGCCAGGGCGCCAGCATCCGTTTCACGACCTCCGCCAGAGTTGTCATGCCGGTGTCCACACGGAAGATCGCCCAGCCGAAGACAAACACCAGCGGCATGTAAATGTGTCCCACCACAGGATGCTTCGTCATCCATTTCCCGTAAAACAGGCGCTCCAGTACCACCAGCACACCGTAATACACGCCCCAGATCACAAAATTCCAGCTCGCGCCATGCCACAGACCCGTCACAAAAAAGACGATCATCAGGTTCACGTAAGTCCGCGCCGTGCCTTTGCGGTTGCCGCCAAGGGGGATGTAGAGGTATTCCTTGAACCAGGCACCGAGAGAGATATGCCAGCGCCGCCAGAATTCCCCTGCCGTTGTGGACAGATAGGGATAATTGAAGTTTTCCAGAAAATCAAAGCCGAACATTTTTCCGAGGCCGATGGCCATATCGGAATACCCGGAAAAATCATAATAGATCTGGAAGGTGTAAAGAATGGCACCAGCCCAGGCAAGAAGCCCTGTCATCTGCTCCATGGGCAGGGCATAAATCGCGTCCGCGCTTTCCGCCAGAATGTTTGCGATCAGCGCTTTTTTTGCAAGGCCGTAGAGAAAACGGCGAATGCCCTCCGCCGTCTTTTCTGCAGTGATCCTGCGGTGGTTGATCTGCTCATGCACATCCACATAGCGGACGATCGGCCCGGCAATCAGCTGGGGGAAAAAGGAAATATAGAGCGCCACATGAAGGAAATTATGCTCTGCCTTGTATTTCCCGCGATAAAGGTCGATCACATAGCTCATGGCCTGGAAGGTGAAAAAGGAAATGCCAATGGGCAGCGCAATGTCCCGGGGTGCGATTGCCTCCCGTTTCAGGATCGCGTTCACGGTCTCCGTGAACAAGGAAAAATACTTAAAGTAAAACAGCAGCCCCAGATTGCAGATCACATTCAATGCCAGGGGCAGCGGCGTCCTCTGTTTCTCGATCCACAGGCCGAACAGCCAGTTCATGGTGATGGAACAGAGCATCAAAAGAATATAGACCGGCTCGCCCCATGCGTAAAACAGGAGGCTCGCGATCAAAAGCAGAATATTATGCGTTTTTTGGGGCAGGATCCTGGTCAGGATAAACACGACCGGGAGAAATACCCATAAAAAGATCATGGAACTGAAAACCATGTTACTTTACCCCTTCCGAAATTGTTTTGACCCAGAGCGCAATGCCGGCCGGGTCAGTGGGGTGCACCTGGCAGTTTCCCGTGGCCGCCTCGCCCTCATCTTCGATGATCTTCTTCGGGTCTTCCGCTGCCACAGCCTTTGCCCAGTCGATCACATGCCATCCGTCATATTTCTCCGCGGCTTCCCGGATCACCCGGTTATTCTCATCATAAACCGCCGGATCGTAAAGGTCATAGGCGGTCACCAGATACACCTCCCGGTCTCCCGTGATCTCATGGAGTTTTGCAAACATCTCCGGGGTCAGGGTATTCATGGAAAGTGCCGCCACATTATTGGTGCCGAGGGCAAAGATCACGCGGTCTCTGAGCCGCCCCTCCAGCTCCAGAAGCTTCGCCAGTTCCAGCCCGCAGGGATTCGTTTCGATGGAATAATCCACGGTTTTCCCGTACATAGAGTGGATCTCCACACCGGGAAGAGCCTCTTCCACCTGCTCCTTTGTCATGCGGGAGATGGAGTCCCCGATGATGGTCAGATCCTCATAGGAGGTTCCCTTCTCGACGCCGGTCTTGTTGTCAAGCCGGACGCCTGTATTCTGCACATCCTGATCATTCAACTCCGTGTCCTTTTCCGTACCGATAGCCACAGCTTTTGCTTCTGTCTCCCCAGCTACCGCCTCCAACTGCGCACGTATATCCTCCGCCGTCTCCTGGACGACCCCCGCCGTAGTTCCTGGCATTGGTGTCTTTTGTTTGCTCAGGACACTGATATAGATCAGTCCGATCACAATGGTGACAGCCTCTAAAATCGCGATCACCGCCAATACTGATTTTTTCATCTTCTCTCCTCTATTTCTCTCAAACGGCAGGTTAACGGACTGCCGTTTAATCCTGCAGCCAGCTGTAATGGAAGGACGTGTCCACGCCAAGATGGAAGGCGGGACTCTGCATCAGGATGATGGCATCCGGGTGCGTGTTCTCAATGTATTCCTTTGAGAGATTCTCCGGGTAATAGGCTTCCAGGACGTCAAAGTTCTGCACTGACAGCACCAGAAAGGGATTGACCACTTTCCCGGAGGAATCGCAGATCATCATAATCCGCGCATCATTGTCGGATAATTCGTTATAAAACCCGCTGAAGGAATACTCGAAAATGGAATCGTAAATATGCTGCGGATGCCCCGGTTCGATCCGGTCCGGCCGCACGACCACATCCGTGAAGATTCCCTCGGCGCCGTCAAATGGGCGGAAAAGCAAGGTCTCAAAATCCGGCGTTAGCACATCCACCCCTTCCGTCCCGGAAAAAAGCTTTCCGGTGCGCTGCCCGTAAGAGCCGACGATGGCGTTGTCATAATAGGTATCCGTATAATTATTGAGATCCGTCAGACGCGGGTCAACAGGCACGCCGGCCTCGTCCCGCAGCCACTCCGCAATCTTCGTATAGGCAAAAAAACCTCCCGGCATGGTCCAATGATGATCCGTTTTGAAGAAATAGTCATACTGGTTGTACCCCGCATCATAAAAAGCCTGCCGCATATCCAGATACGGCACGCCGCGTTCAGACAGCCTGGAAAGGAACAGATCCAGATTTTCATTCGTGCTGTCCACATAACCGACGGGGAGCGCTTTGTCAAATTTGGAGATCTTGTCCGGAACCGCGACATAGAGAAAGGGCACGTCCCGCTTCTTCAGGTACTCATAAAGATAGGCGACATCATCCGCTTCCGCAAGGAGCCGCTCGTCTGCGATCGCAACATGCGGAATGGCCAGATGCCCGTTCGTCAGGCGCACCACTTCATTCATCTCCGGCGTGCCAAGCAGCCGCTGCACACCGCCGTTCAGATCGATCAGCGCATCCTTCCCGAAGAAACAGGTCATGTATTCGGTTTCATTCTTTTTTCCGAGATCCGGGATCCATTCCTCGTTGTAGGTCACGTCGTTGACATAGTAGTCCACGTACTTGAAATCCGTCACCACCGCAAACACGACCAGCACAGCGAGAAACAGCACCGCCAGGATCTTTTGTTGTATCGGTTTCATAAGAAAGCTGTTATTTCTTCAGATTCCGGAACTTCTCCGAAAGGGTGTTTTTCGTTTTCTGAAAATCCTCCATGCTCCGCTTGTCCGCACGGGTCAAGGCGATCAGACCGATCACCGCACCTGCTGCGATCAGGATGATCAAAAAGACGAGCCAGGGACTCGGTCCGGGCTTTTGTTCCTTCACGGCAGGTACATCCGTTTCTCCCACCCCCGTGATCCGGCCTGCGATCGCCGAGAACAGATCCGCGATCTGATCCGGGCGCTCCGCTTCAAAGACGTATTCGTGGGAACTGGAGAGATCCTCCACGGTCTGCCGGAAGAAAGAAGCGATGTCCTGCCCATCCGCAGGCATCCCCTCCAGGGTCTGGAAAAGTCCAATGGCATAAAGATTTCCGTATTCCTTCACGATGGATGCGGTATCATAGGCGGTGTTGGCGTATGCGTACAGGTTCACGTCCGTTCCGCTGGATACCCAGGAACTGCCGATCGTGTTCTCGTCGTAATGTCCCTCATAATTGTAGGAGCCGCAATCCGTCATGCCCGTCGTGTACAGAATGACGCTTTTCTTTGCATCCTCCGGCAGTTCCGTCAGCATCAGTCCCGCTGCCGCCAGTCCCTCTGCGATGCTCCGGTCGCGCCCGCCGGTCTGAAGACTGTTCACAGCCTGTTTCATCTGATTGATATCAGTCGTGAAGTCCAGCACCGTCCGCGCCTCGTCATCATAGACCACAATGGCGACATCATACTCACCGGGAGCATTTTTCAGCCGGTCGAAAAACTGTCCCGCCGCTTTTTTGACATCGGAAATCGCCGTGTCCGCCTCATAAATGACCTGCCCCTCCACCGTAAACGTCTCGGTGCCGGAAATATCCAGCACCAGTATGATGTAATCCGCATCCGCCGCCGGCGTCTTTGCAAACACCGGCACGCTCATCCAGAGAATAGAGATTATGCACAACACCATGGCGCTGATGACTTTCCATCTCATTTTCATAAAAAATGCTCCTTCTTTTCCTGCCGATCACATAAACTGCGCCCGGAATTCCTCATAGGGCATAAAGTTGTTTGCATCCCAATGATTCCGGTAATCGCTGAAGGCGCACATCCGGTATACGCACTCCGCCACGTAAGCTTTCTGGATCGCTTCCTCCTCATTGGCACATTCCGTTGGATAGGTGAACCACAACCTCATCACAGACTTCGGCTTCGCCCAGTCCTCAAACGCGATCAGGATCCGATGGGTGTAGCCGTCCCGCGTCCCTTCCAGACATACCACCCCGTCCGTGCCGGGTGTGCGGATGATATTCACGTTGTCAAGGCACTGGCCATATAAGGTGGTCAGGTCGGAAAGGTAATTTGACACCGACATTTTTTCGTCTTCCTCATATTCCCAGAGGGTGCAGTCCATGGTCGTCCCCTTGGAACCGTAATATCCGATCTCCGCTTTGATCGCCGTATGGAGGTTAAAGTTGTCGCATTCGCCCCCGGTAAGCTCCTGGGCATGGCAGTAAAGGAAATTGTAGAGTCCCCAGCCTTCATCCTTTTCTTCCCAGGGCGCGTTGTGATACTCATAGGTCATGGAATAAAAAAGGTCTGACGGGAAATAGTAATCAAAATAAATCCCCTGTTCCTGCATATGCGCATCGTTCAACGCATATGCTGCCGGATTCAGCGCATTCTCATAGTTTTCCACCGTCCCGTCATAAATAAAGACATTGGGGGTCTCATCCGGCGGAACCGCATAATCCCAGGACCGTTGCGGGATCGGTACGAAGGCGGCTTCCTCCTGTGCTTCTTCCACCGGCGCCGCCGCTTCCTCCTGGGCAGGTTCCGAGTACTCCTCTGCTGCCGGTGCGGCTTCCTCCTCATACTCCGCTTCCGCCGTCATATCCTGCGTGCTCTCTGTGATGACTCTCGTCAAACGTCCGCGCAGCGCCAGAAGACCCACCACGATCAGCACCACCACCAGCGCTCCTGCTCCTGCCAGTACCGGGATCAGGATCTTCAGATTCACGCCGTTGCTCTGCTGTTTCGGCGCCGTTTCCGGCGGACGATAGGACGTGGTGGAGGAGGTCGCTGTCGGAGCACCGACAGTTGCTCCCGCCGTCACGCCCACCGTGGCATTTCCAGCCACTGTCATTGACACCCGTTCAATCCCGGCATAGATGTCCCGGTAGAATTCATCGATATTCTGATACCGCTGCTCCGCATAGACCGCCAGTGCTTTCATCAAAGCCTGTTCTGCTTTCGGGCGGATCGATACACCCAGCGCGCTCGGCTTTTGCAGTTCATCGTTCCGGATCCGCTCTGCCGCTTCCGGCGGCGTGATCCCTGTGATGCATTTGTAAATGGTGCCTGCCAAGGCGTAGATATCAGTCCACGGGCCCTGCACGCCCTTGCTGCGGTATTGTTCTTCCGGCGCATAGCCGTGCTTTAACATCACGGAAAGGCTTTTTTCGCCGCTCTCCGTATAATCCCGCGCTGCGCCGAAATCCATGAGTTTCATCCTGCCATCCGGCATGAGCCGGATATTGTCCGGACTGATATCGCGATGCACGATCCCCTGCCGGTGGACTTCTCCGAGAGACTGAATCACCGGTTCGAGTCCTGTCATCAGCCAGTCAATATTGACCTTGCCCCCCTGGGATTTGACATAATTCTTGAGATCCGTGCCCTCCAGGTATTCAAGGATGATGTAGGCCGTGTTGTTTTCCTGAAAAAAGTCCTTGACCCCCACCACGCCGGAGAGATGGGAACATTTTGCAAGACTCCTGGCTTCCTTGATAAAACTGTCCTGCCATTTCTGCACCGCCTGCATGTTGGCACCGGCATACGCCGTCACGGCAGTGGTATTCATCGCTTCCCGGGTTACAAAGCCGTTGGGATAAAACTCCTTGATGGCCACCCGCATTTCGAGATTCAGATCAAATCCGATATAGGTAATCCCGAATCCGCCTTCTCCGAGCACATCGCCGATGATGTACTTGCCGGCCAGAATCGTCAGGGGCTTCAGCTGATGCGTGACTTCCGAAAACTGATCCAGCGGCTTTCCGCAGAAATCACAAAACTTTTTTTGCGCCTTGTCTTTAATCTCACACAGGCAATGGGGGCATAACTGATTGATGTCCATAATCCGTTTCCTTCTTTTGGTTTCTTTCATCACTGTTCAGAACTCTGTTCCGAACAGTCGCTCTATTTCCAGGTGATCCGGTACTCGTAAGAACCGAGCAGAATGATATCATCCTGATGCAGTTCAAAGTTCCCTTCGATGGGCACGCCATTGACAAAGGTTCCGTTGGTGGAGCCTTCATCTTTGATCATCACCATGCCGTCCTTACCAAGAATCGTACAGTGCAGACCGGAAAGGGCGGTATCCTTGATGACAAGGGACGACTTGGAAGCGCTCCGGCCGATTGTGATCGGATCCTTCAGCGTCAGGTCGTAACTCTTTTCCTCTCCTTTTCCCATGCAAAACAGTGTGATCTTGTAAGATTTGTTTCCGGCGGCATTTGCAGAAGCGTCCGCCGCAGCACTGTCCAGACCCACCGTTTTGCTTTCCCCGGATCCGGCCGCGATCCCGCCGAATGCCACGCCGTCCGGCATCCCCTGTGTAACGGAGAGGCCGTCCTGCATCCCGCCGCCAAACTGCATTCCCTCGCTGCCATGATCCATCGCGGGGTTGTTGTCCGATTGCTGTTTTTTCCGGAGAAATAAGAACAGGAGCAAAAATGCCGCCACAGCCGCAATCGCCACGATCGCGATGATGAGATAAAAGGTCTTTGCGGGAAGCCCCAGGATCATCTTCTCCTGCGGCACCTCCTCAACTTCCGTCTCCGGTTCCGGTGCCGGCGCCGGTGCCAAAGCCTCCAGCTTTTCCACTTCTGCCTGAATGATCTTGATCTCGCTCTCCGGCACGTTGACCGAATCCTCCGCAGTCTCTCCCGCCGCATCGGAAACGCTGACCTTCAGCGCGACTTCCTTGCCGGACACGTCACAGTCCGAAAGGTCGCTAGTCACCACGAGAGAGCTGTTGATGGCATCCATGATCGAGGGTGCAATGGTTTCATCGGTTCCGTCCGAAAGTGCCGGAGCGAAATGCTTGCCGCCGGAGGACATCCGCGCAAAACTGCCGAGGAGCTTTGCCATCTCTCTGGCATTTTCATTGTCCGCGCTCTTTAAGAGACCCACCGTAAAGACCGGAATATGGCTTTCCCGCACCGCGGTCTCCGCTTCCCCCTGCGTGATGCCGGTGGCCTGATCATCAGCACCATCGGAAAAAATGAGAAGACACCGTTTTCTCGCCACATCATTGGAGGTTTTTAACGCCTCCAGTTCCTGCACGATCCCGTAATAAAGATTCGTGTCTTCCTTTGTCAGCGTCAGGGCATCCACCGCCGTATTGATCTCCGCCGGATCCGACAGAAAGGGGGTGGAGACGAGTTCATTCCCCATCGTTGTGATGGAGATGGTATCCCCCGGTTTTTTCTTTGCCGCCAGATCCTTGATGATCGTTTTCGCTTCATCAATCCGGTTCTGGCTCATGGAGCCTGACACATCCACCATGCAGCGGTAGGAAACCGGCGTTCCATCTTCCTGCAGCGTCTTGACACCATTGGCTTCCATCTCGTTGGCGCCGAACAGGATCTTCACATTCTCTGGCTCCACACGAAAGTCCGCGCCGCGGTTGTGATTCAAATACAGCTTCAACAAACCGTCTTCCGCCGTGTACTGATCCAGTTTGACCTGCAGCGCTTCCTCTGTCTCCGGGTTCTGATCCGGCACAACCACCGCCGGCGCTGCTTCTTCCGCAAACACAGACGTGGTCAGCACCATGGTCAGCAGCACTGACAGAACCCATGTCACTCCTCGTTTTCTCAGTTTCATCACTCTCTCCTCAACTCCTGTTACTTTTTCATGATCGCACCGATCATTCCTTCCAGATCACCGCCGCCGCCGAGTTGTTGTCATGCCCCGGCTTCGCGTGTGATACCAGACATTGCCCCATCTTTTCCATCCAGTCCCGTGCGGAAGAAGCATCCTGCAGCGCCTGTGTCATCTCTTCCTCATAGACATATTCCCAGAAACCGTCCGTACAGAGCAGAAACGCATGGTCCGCGCCGGATAATGCCACTTTCTCCGACAACTCCGGGCGTATTTTTCCGGAGCCGCCGAGAGCTGAAGTCAACCGGTTTCTGTCCTCATGACCCCGGATCTGGTCTGCCGTGATCTCTCCGCGGAAAACCGCCATCTGCGACACACTGTGATCCACGGTCTGGTCCGTCAGTTTCCCGTTCACAAAATGATACAGCCGGCTGTCTCCCACATGCGCCCACATCGCCATGTCATCTTTGATGTGGAGCAGCACCATCGTGGTCTTCATTTTACAGTCCGGCGTCTGCATCGCAGCCACCTCCTGATTGGCCTTTTCAAACCAGGGGGAGAGATCCGCCGGCTCTTTCACCGTTTCCGCAGAAAACAGTTCCAGCACATTTCTCATGGCAGTCTGGGAAGCTTTTGCGCCGCCGCCGTGACCGCCGAGACCGTCTGCGATCACCGCAAGCAGCCCTTTCCCGGGCTCCTCCAGGATCGTGGCAGCATCCTCATTTTCCGCGCGGCCGCCCAGATCGGAATAAAAAAAAGTGTCGATGATTGCCATGGTTTGCAAAACTCCTTACGGATCTGTCACAGCTCCTTAACCGCAACAAAAACTCCGGTATTTGGGATCCCGCCCCTGACAGGGCGCTTTGCATCCGCCAAACCCGAGCATACGTTCAAAAATGTTTACTTCATCTCCAAGATCACGCAGGTGTAGTTGTCCTGATTGACCTTGTTTTTCTCATGGATCTCTTTTTCGATCAACAAACAGGCCTGCTTTAAGGGCTGTCCCAGGATCTCCCGGAGACGTTCAAAGGGCACGGTGCCGTAAATCCCGTCACTCATGAGCAAGACCCGGTCGCCCGTTTCCAGTCCCACCGGGTTTGCATTCTGGTCGATCAGTTCCAGATCGCCGATGCCGATAAAGCTGGTCAGCGCCGCCCGCTGCTTATCGGAAAGCGCTTCCTCGATGGAGATCTCCCCCCGCGCCACGCTTTCATCCAGCTGGGCGCCGTAGTTGTGATCGCGGTTCATTTTCACCAGTTTCCCATTGCGGTAGACATAGATATGACTGTCACCGACGGAAATCCAGAAAAGCCGGTTTTCCCTGATGATCACTGCCACCACGGTGCTGCCACATTTCCCGATCATTTCCTCGCCGAGATCCTGATTGACCGCGTCATTGGCCAGATCTACCAGATCCCGCAGCAGCGTGTCGCCCGGAACCTCCGGGGAAGATGCGTCAAACCCCTGCAGCATGCTGACGACCACCATCTGGCTCATGCGCTCGCCGTCCTCCAGACCCCCCATGCCGTCCGCGACCACCGCGAGGATGCCTTTGCTCTCTACGAGTGCGGCATCCTCCGTGTCGGAAAGTCCAAAGGAATCCTGCTGCATGCTCCGCCGTCCCACGTCGTGAATGCTGGCGACATACACCGGACACTCCTCAGCCCCCTCGGCGATTTTGATCGTTTCATTCTCCGTCGCCATCGGGGCAAGGGTCCGATTGTCATCCTCCTCATAATCGCGCAGATCCTGTTTCGGTTCGCGCTTCTTTTTTTTCGTCAGATGGCCAAACACGCTTGTTACCACTGGAAGCCGTCGCTGCAGAACGGCACAAACAGGAACGAGGTCTTGCCAATCGTAATCTTGTCGTTTACCTGAATCTTGGCTGTCTGGAACAGCGCCTTGTCATTGAGCCGTACGATGGCGCGTCCGTCACCGGGAGAGAAATAATAGGTGTTATCGACCATGTCATAGCTGATGATCGCATGATTCTCTCTGGAGATGGTCTCATCACCACGAACGCAGATATCCATGCGATCGCTCCTGCCGATGAAGTTATTATCCGCATGAATCCGGTAATCCCGGCCTTTTTCCTTGCCATCGATGCAGACAAGCCAGCCCACCACCGGGTCGATCCCTTTATCCTCCTGGATCAGTGCCACCGTGCGTCCCTCGTCCGGATCCGCCTGGTTGATCGCCTGATGCAAAGGCATGGTCCTGCCGTCATCCCCCATAGGCGCCGCGCCGGTAAGGGGCATGGTCACAGAACCGCCGTCTGCTGCGCCGGAATAACCCAAGGGCATCGTCACAGAACCGTCAGCTCCGCCGCCATTGCCATCCAGAGAAAGCGTCACGTTGCCGCCTGCCGCATTTTCGCAATAAGGGCAGCTCGCATGTACCGAAGCATCATAATAGTGCCCGTTGGGGCATTTTTTCATTTCCATAGTTGTTCTCCTTTTGTGGTTTTGCGCTTTACACGCCAAAAGTCACATGTCACGAAATCCGTTTCTTCTAAAACATCGACATCAAGCTTCCCGCGCCGCCGAGTAATCCGCCAAACGCCGACATAATCGATGCGCGCACGATCAGGAAGATGATCAGACCGACAGCGATCCCGATGATCCATAGTGCAAATTTGGCTCTTGCGAAGTTTTTGAGGTTGATATTATGGGTTCCGCCGAAGGAGAACACGATCGCCAGAATCAAACCAACCAGAGGAAGCGCAAACACAATCTCCCAGCCAACATAACCCCACATGGAGATCGGTTTATTTTCTTCCGTATAGACCGGCGCCCCTGCAGCCGCCTGTCCGTCCGTTCCCGTGGCCACGGCCTCTCCTTCCGTCGTGAAGGAAAACAGATTCTGCTGATCCCCGAGATAGAAGGAATCGCCGTCATTCAACGGTGTCGCGATATGCTGCGGGATCCGAAGCCCGTTCACATAGGTCCCGTAGGAAGAACCGAGATCCGTGATCATCGGACGCCCTCCCTGCATCTCGATCTTGCAGTGCATCCGGCTGATCCCCTTGGTATTGTCCGGAAACAGCACATGGCAGGACGCGCCGTTGCGCCCAAACACCATGACTCCATTCAGCGGAAATGTCTGGTTTGCAAAAACCCCGCTAAGCCCTCTTACTATCATAACTCTTCTCCTTTCTTGACTGTTTGCACAGTTTTTTTTATTTTATCACGCAAAGGCGCAGAATACAACGATAATCCGTTGGATCTGGGGCTAAAAATTGAAATAGATGAACGGATTATGGGCTCCCAGCAAAAGATAACTGACTGCCCAGAGGAAGATCAAAACGTAGCCAACCGGAACGACCACCGTCTTCGCTTTTTTCAGAAACGCACTGCGATCCGTCAGGCGGTCCAAAGCCGGGATGATCGGCGTGCAGAAAAGAATGCCGGCGAGCAGGAAGAACCAATACTCCTGCAGATTTTTGATCACAAGCGGACTGCGAAGTCCGATGTCTTCCGTCCCGATGCCCAGAAGGCAGGCGCAGTAATGCAGCCCGGAAGGCAGATCCTTCGCGGTAAAGATGCCCCAGAGAAAGGTAATGCCGAAGATGGTCACAAATGTCCACAGCACCGTAATCAGCGGATTCTTTCGCTTTTCCGGCTTCACAAGGAATTTCTCTAACATCTGTCCGACAAAGAAGGACAACGCCCAAACGATATACGTCCAGTTGGCACCATGCCAAATACCGGTAAGAAGCCACACAACGAAGAGGTTGAACACCTGCCGCCCCGTGCCTTTCCGCGAACCTCCAAGCGGGATATACACATAATCCCGAAACCACCGGCCAAGAGACATATGCCATCTTCTCCAGAACTCGGAAAAGGACTTGGAGATATAGGGGTAGTTAAAGTTCTCTTCAAACCGGAAGCCGAACATCCGCCCGAGGCCGATGGCCATATCGGAATACCCGGAAAAGTCAAAATAGATCTGGATGCCATAGGTGATCATTCCCATCCAGAGAAGGGCAATGGGATACATGCCCGGTTCCTGCACACCGTAGATCGGTTCCGCGATCAGCGCCATGTTGTTTGCGATCAGCACCTTTTTCCCGAAGCCGAGGATAAAACGCTTCACGCCATATCCGAAATCTTCAAAGGTCACCGTCCGGTGGTCGATCTGCGCTGCAACTTCCTTGTAACGCACAATCGGTCCTGCGATCAGCTGCGGGAACAGTGCAATATAAAGCGCCACCTTGCCCAGATTCTTCTGGGGTGCGGCATCGCCGCGATAGACATCGATTACATAGGAGAGCGCCTGGAAGGTAAAAAAAGAAATGCCGATGGGGAGCGCGATGTTTTTCAGCGGAAAATCAACGCCCGCCAGTGCATTCACGGTACCGATGACAAAATCCAGGTATTTGAAAACGAAAAAGATACTGAGGTTGGAGGCGATGTCCGCAACCAGGAGGATCTTCATCCTGCTGTCCGGTTTGACTAACTTTCCGTCGACTCCGCTTTTTTTGCGTGCAGCACCAATCCCCAGCGCGAACAGATAGTTCATCAGGATCGACAGCAGCATGACGAACACAAACTTCGGTTCGCCATAGGCATAAAAAAAGATGCTGGCCACAAGGAGGATTCCGTTGCGGTAGCGTTCTTTTGCCAGGAAATACACGCCCAGCAGTATGGGTAAAAACAAAAATGTGAAGTAGATCGTTGAAAAAACCATGGCTGCATTTTACCACAATGTTCAAAGTGTGCCAAGGCAGACGAGACAGAAAAAGGGCTCCCTGATCTCTCAGGAAGCCCTTGCTCACTGCGTTTTACATATAAGAAATATTCATGTCACATGCGCCGCTCACGCCGGAAACCGTGCCCTTGGAGGAGTACTGCCACATATGATACTTTCCGCCGTACTGGCAGGCTGCCGCATACTGCGCAACCCAGATCGTGTATCCGCCAAGGGAGCCTGCGTTCAGCATATTATTGAACCAGTAGGTGCTAGCATAGACACCTGCACGACGCCCGCCGTTCGCAACGGTCTGGCAGAACGCATTACAGATCGCTGTCCGTGTGCCACGATCCAGTCCCTGTGCTCTCGCGCCGTCCTCTGTGTCGATAAAAATCGGGAAGGCCAGATTATAACCGGAGCACAGCTGGAGACACATACTTGCTTCCTCCACAGCTTCCGCTTCTGTCACGGCCTGGGTGAAGAAGTAAACGCCGACCCGAAGTCCTGCCGCGGTTGCTCCCTGGATATTTTTCCGGAAGGTGGGATCCTCCACCAGAACGCCGGTCTGGCTGCCGCGATAGCCGAGACGGATAATCGCAAAATCAATGCCGGATGCCTTCACTGCTGCCCAGTTGATATTGCCCTGCCACTTCGACACATCAATACCGCGGCTGCCGGAGCTGTTTGCCAGCGCGCCGTCTGCGCCGAAGGTGTACTGTACGCCGCCGATGGTCTGGGTGCCGGTAACCGGCTTATGATCCGGACCATAGTAATAGGTCTTGCCGCCGATGGTCTGCCATCCGGTATAGGAAGCGGGCTGATAGAAAACAGCGCCGTCCTTGTAATCCTTCAGTGTCGCCACCGTGGTGCAGGCTTTGTCCTTATAGAGCTTGTTGCCGGACTTATCCGTCAGTTCCACGGTACCCACGTCCTTGATGGTCACCGGGATGGAAATCGTCTGTGTCTTTCCGCCGTAGGTCAGGGTTACATTCACTTTACCGGTTGCTGCTGCACTACCGGCTGTCACCGTTGCTTTCAGCCCCGATCCGGAAACCGTAAAAGCAGCGGAATCTGCCGCCCATTTTGCGGTCACATCTGCAGCCGGGCTGACCGTCAATGCGATCGTATAAGTCGTGGCCGCGCTTCCGCCGCCGTTGTAGAGCGTGATGCTCTTCGGATAGGAAACCGTTACCGCGCTTTTCGTGGTCTCGGTGGACTTTTCCGTGGCTTTTTCGGTGGCTTTCTCTGTTGCTTTTTCAGTAGTTTTCTCTGTGGTCTGCGTAGAGGGTGTTTCGGTTGTCTGCGTCTCTGGTGTCTGCGTGGACTGCTCTGTACCCTGCTCCGTCTGCGTGGAAGCCGGCGTCTGTGCGGACTGTTCCGTTCCGGATGATGCGGAATTGGTTGCCCCCTCTCCTGATGACGTTCCGGAATCCGTCGGCGTCGATGTTCCTGTGCCGGAAGCTGCCTCTGCGCCCTGTGTCGTTGTTTCTCCTGCTGTCGAATCCGGTGTCGTCGTTGCCAGTGTCGGATCCGAAGACGGTGCTGCCCCCAGTGTCGGGTCTGCCGGTGTCGTTGAGGGATCCGCCGGTGCTTCCGCTGTTCGAAGCAGCGTCCGCATCCGGATGCCTACCGTTGCGGTCGGTGCCGCAAAGGTGATCGTACCGGTCTCACTGCTGGCAGATGCCTTTGCAAAACCGGAAGTATTGACGTTTGCCGCCGGTACTTCAGAAGGCGTCACCGCGGAAGGAAGGTTTTCCACCGTATCCTTTGCCACGGATTCCACCGGAAGCGCGTTGTTTTTCTCCGCATCTTCTGCCGCGGAAACCTGGCTGTCCTGTTTCACCTCATCCGCCACATCGACTTTTTTGTATTCCAGTTTATCCTTGACGGTCACATTGATGGGCTCCGGCGTATCAAAATCCGGCATTTCCTTCATGGAAACCTTATAATCCCCGGCATCGATGCTCTTGATATAGATGATGCCGTCCTTATCCTCGTCATCGTAGGTGCTCTCTTTTCCGCTGTCCTTTTTCTGCACGGTGATCTGGAAGTCCTGACCGGTGATGTCCTTGGACTCACTGTTCTGGATCTTCACCTTCAGATCCTTCTCCATGGAGCTGCCCACCAGCTTGACGGAACGATCGGACACATTGACCTCCTCCTCTTCCGTCACGCTCTCGATGATGAATTCCGGCTCTTCCATCTCGCTCTCAGTCTCAAGGAAGGCCAGATATTCCGTATTTTCCACCACAACGGCCTCCAACGGCTCCGTACTTCCCGATCCCGTGTTCTTTGCCAGCACCACACCGCCGGTCACGCTGCCGCCGGCCACTGCCGTAGCCACCACGCCAGCGATCACTTTCTTCGCTGTGGACATCGCCAGAAACTTCGGTCCGATCCCCGCCACCTTATGCACGGCGGATACACCGACACCGGCGATCTTTTTCCCTATGAATGCGATTCCTCCTGCGATTTTTTTGAAGATCATTTTCTCATACTCCTCTTATCATGTACGACAGCTTATCGCTCACTGCGATCCCTAACTGCGCTACATCTGCTGATACTCCTCGGAATACTGGTACTATATTCCTAGTACCTTAGTACTGTATCATAGGTACCAGATAAATGCAAGCCCTTTTTGGAGACTTTTCGCAACTTTTTTGAATTTTCCCATAAAAACAACGATCGGGCGCAAATTTGCGCCCGTGTTCGTACTCGTTTATATTCTATTTTTTATTTCGTCACCTTCTCAAAATCCGAAGCCGGGTGTTTGCAGATCGGACAGATGAAATCCTCCGGAAGCTCCTCTCCTACATACTCATATCCGCAGATCTTGCAGCGCCACACCGTCTGCCCGTCAGGCGTCTGCCGAACCGCCTCCGGCTTTGGCTTGATATTGCTCTGATAATAACTATAGGTCGCGGAAGGAACATCGGAAAGCACTTCCATCGCCGTCGGCACGCCGATAAAAAGCGTATGGGAGCCGAGATCTACCGTCTGGGTGACCTCAATGGAGAAAAAGGCATTCGTCCCCTTCGTGATATAGGGCACGCCGTTTTCCGCTGTTTTGCAGTCCGCGAACTCCGCAAATTTGTCCACATCCCTTCCCGACTGAAAGCCAAAATGCTTGAACAGCTCAAACTCCGCCGCCTCGCTGAGCACGGAAATATTGCACACTTTCGTCTTCATCACCATGTCATGGGTGTAGTTCGCCTTGTTGACCGCAAAAGAAATCTGGTTTGGCTCGGAGGCCACCTGTATCGCCGTGTTTGTAATGCATCCGTTCCTCTTCTCACCATCCTTTGCCGTCAGAACAAACAGTCCGTAGGAAAGATTGTACATTGCTTTGTTATTCATGGTATCCTGTCCTCCTTTCACTTTTCATATTTATTGGTTGTTCGTCAACCCTGAAATCACCTTTGACGCATAAGAACATGTGGCAACTTGGTTGCTATCTCAAGAGGTCACCAACGCTTCCCTCAGCCTCTCCAGTTTCTCATCCGCGTCAGCGAGGGAAGCGCCTTTGACGCCATAATAATACTTGATCTTCGGTTCCGTGCCGCTGGGCCGCATGCAGCACCATGCATCATCCGAGAGTTCATAGTAAAGGACGTTGGAAGTTGGAAGACCGGTCTTTGTCACGGCGCCTGTGGAGAGATCCGTTCGTGTATCGTTCAGATAGTCTCGAACAGCTAACACCTGATAGTCCCCAAGCTCCTTCGGCGGGTTCTCTCTCGCATCGGTCATACGCCTTTCGATCTCTGCCGCGCCGTCGATGCCTTTACGCTCTAAAGTTTCCAAACCCTCGCGGTAATAACCGTACTTCTCATACATGGCTAGCATCGCATCCCACAGCGTCATGCCTTGCTTTTTGTACCAGGAAGCCACTTCGCATAGCAGCATGACCGCTACACAGGCATCCTTATCTCTGGCGTAAGTCCCGGCAAGACAGCCGTAGCTTTCCTCGAGGCCAAAGACATAATGCTCACGAAAGCCTGCTTCTTCCATAAACTTGATCTGTTCTCCGATATATTTGAAGCCCGTCAGAACCTCAACTAATTTCACATCATATGCCTTCGCAATGACCTTTGCCATATCCGTCGTCACGATTGTTTCTATCAGTACCGGGTTTTCCGGCATCGAATCAGTTGCCCTTCGCTCCTTCAGAAGATACTCTGCAATCAACATCCCGGACATATTGCCGGTGAAAGGCACATAATCGCCGGCTTTCGTGTCCTTGCAGTACACGCCAAGCCGGTCTGCATCCGGATCCGTTGCCAGCACAATATCCGCATCCTTTTCTTTTGCCAACGCCAAGGCCAATTCAAATGCCTTCGGAGATTCCGGATTTGGATAGGCCACGGTCGGAAAATTCCCGTCCGGCGCTTCCTGCTCAGGCACCACATATACCTTTGTAAAGCCCAGTTCTTTCAGAACTCTTCGCACAGGGAGATTGCCCGTGCCATGCAGCGGCGTATAAACGATGGAAATATCGTTCGCCATTTCACGGATCACTTCCGGATGGATCGACTGCTTTTTCAGTTCCTCCATATAACGGTCGTCCAAGTCCGGTCCGATCACATGGTAGAGCCCGGCCGAAACGGCCTCTTCCTTTGGCATCGTTTTCACATCGGCGAAATCCGTGACTTTTTCCACCTCAGCCAGGATGTTCTTGTCATGGGGTGGCGTGATCTGCGCGCCATCTTCCCAATAAACCTTATAGCCATTATACTCGCGTGGATTATGGCTGGCTGTGATCACAATTCCTGCGATACAATTTAGCTCCCGCACTGCAAACGAGAGCTCCGGCGTCGGGCGGAGGCTGTCAAATACATAGGTCTTTATCCCGTTGGCATTCAGGCAAAGCGCTGCTTCCTCCGTGAACTCCGGCGAAAATCTTCTGGAATCATGGGCAATGGCAACACCCTTGTCCTGCCCGTTTTGAGACAAGATATAGTTTGCCAGTCCCTGCGTCGCTTTTCGCACGGTGTAGCGGTTCATCCGATTGATCCCTGCTCCGATCACACCGCGGAGTCCGCCGGTGCCGAAAGCAAGATTGCGATAGAAGCGATCCTCGATCTCGGCATCATTTCCCTGCAGGGCACGCAGTTCCGCTCTTGTCTCCTCGTCAAAATATGGGTCGGTGCACCATTGTTCATAAATTGCTTTGTAGTCCATGATTCCTCTTTTCTTTCATACGAAAATATAATAGATCCTGCGATTTCTCAGTCTCTCCGGAACAGGTCTCTCGTATAAACCTTTTCCTCCACATCATCCAACACGCTATCATAACGGTTTGCGATGATGACGTCACACTCTTCCTTGAATCGATCCAGATCATTCTCCACCCGGCTGCCGAAGAACGTACTGCCGTCCTCAAGGGAAGGTTCATAGACGATCACAGTCGCGCCCTTTGCTTTGATCCGCTTCATGACGCCCTGGATGGAACTCTGACGGAAGTTGTCAGAATTGCTCTTCATCGTCAGCCGGTAGACCCCGATCACGCAGCTTTTTTCTTCGTTGGAATCGAAATCGCCCCGCTGATAGTAATCATAGTAGCCCGCCTTACGGAGCACCTGATCCGCGATAAAGTCTTTTCTGGTACGGTTTGACTCCACGATGGCTTCGATCAGATTCTCCGGCACATCCTGGTAATTCGCAAGCAGCTGCTTCGTATCCTTCGGGAGACAATAGCCACCGTAGCCAAAAGAAGGATTGTTATAAGCGTCCCCAATCCTTGGATCAAGGCAGATCCCTCGAATGATGCTCTTTGTATCCAACCCCTTCGCTTCCGCATAAGTATCCAGTTCATTGAAATAGCTGACACGCAGCGCCAGATAGGTATTGGCGAACAGTTTCACAGCTTCTGCCTCGGTGAAGCCCATGATCAATGTCTCGATATTCTCTTTGATCGCGCCCTCCTTGAGCAATGCCGCAAACTCTTCTGCCGCCTGCATCTGCGCATGATCCGAAAGATCCGTTCCCATGATGATCCGGCTGGGATAGAGGTTATCGTATAACGCCCGGCTTTCCCGCAGAAACTCCGGACAGAACAAGATATGATCCGACCCGGTCTGCTTCCGGATCCGTTCCGTAAATCCGACCGGAATCGTGGATTTGATCACAAGATAGGCTTTTGCATTCAGCGCCAGCACTTGATTGATCACGCTCTCCACTGCTGAGGTATCAAAAAAATTCTGCTTGCTATCATAATTCGTGGGAGTCGCAATGACCACATAATCCGCATCCCGATATGCCGCATCCCCATCCGTAGTAGCTGTCAGATCAAGTTCCTTTTCACGCAGGTATTCCTCTATCTCCGGATCCGCGATCGGTGATTCCCGACGATTGATCATCTCCACCTTCTCCGGCACGATATCCACTGCCGTCACCTGATTATGCTGTGCCAGCAAAGTCGCGAGACTCATGCCCACATATCCTGTACCTGCGATTGCGATTTTTTTCACTGAGTTTCCTCCTTTAATACAACAGCCCAAACATCCATAAGGGAAGCTTATTTCCGCATCCGATCTCAACATCATCGATCGCCAGAAAGCTGTCCGGAATATCCTTGATTTGATCAAAGCTTTTTGTTTTCCCGCCAACTTCAAACAGGTATTTCCCGTCAACCATAAAATCACCCTGTTTTGGATAGGTAACCACATGTCCGGCTGATCTTAGCTGATTGAGAAAGAATGTCTCCCGTTTCGTGCCGGTGTTTATCTCTTCTGCAAGAGAATACATGATATTCGTGTTGTCACAGTATATTCTGTTCGGTTTGGACATGGTTTTGAAAGAAGCTTTCTCCGATGAAAGCAAGTTGATCAGATTCGCTCTCTCGAGAATATAAAGCATCTTAATTCCCTGATTTCTGTCTGTATCAAGCTGACTGTAAAGCTCTGACATATTCGGCGTCTGGGGACAAGTCTGCGCCAAAATGTAAAGCATTTTTTTGATCTTTTGAATACTTGAGTAGCTGATGCTCTCCACCGCAGGGTAATCACTCTCCAGGATCTGATTGGTTATCTGCGACAGCCTGATGCCGTACCCTGCATATACCTCCTTATAAAACGGATAATATCTGTCTTTCAAGTAATCAGAAAAATGCTTTAATATCCTGATATCTCCCAAAATCTTTGTCGCGATTTTGACATGATCCTTGATCAGTACAGATAGAGAAATGGGGTCGATTTCTTTCAACCCCTCAAAATACAAATATTCCCGAAATGACAACCCCGGCAAATGATATACGATCTGTCTCCTTGAGAGATCTCCGTGATCGGCTTCAATCTTAAGAAGTGATGATCCTGTATAAACGATGTTTAAAGCCGGATACTCATCATAAAGATTCTTTAGAATACGCTGCCAGTTTTCAAGATAATGGATCTCATCAATAAAAACATGAGTTCCTCCGTTTTTGTAGTGAAAATCCACCAACTCGGTAAGTTTATGTGTCTCAAACCATAGATGATCCATAGATACATATAGTGCCCGATCGGGATCTACGTCAAATGATTCCCTGATATGCTGCAGGATCAATGTTGTTTTTCCGGTCCCGCGTGATCCCAGTATGGCGATCAGGCGGTCTCTCCAGTCGATCTTTTTTTCCAGAAAACGCCTAAGACCCATGGAAACTTCCAATATTCGCCGTTGTGATGCGTCCCGGATATAGTCATATTCGTCTCGTTCCATCTGGTATCTCCATCTGCAGCAATTAGGAAACGAATCGCTCTCGTTCGTTTTTTAGTATTTACATACACTATTTTATATCTGTTTTTAGTGTTTGTAAACATTATTTATGCATCTATTTCGTGTATCCGGACATATGAACCCTTTTTTTTACATCCTGAAAGCCCCTGTTTCCCAAATGAATCGTACTATGCTATAATGTGCCTGTTCCATGCAGCCGCATACACTTGCCGTTTGCGGCGTATGGAAAAGAAGACATGTGACTTTTGACCCTAACACCATTAACATCGTACCATAGAAACAGTGAAAAATGAAGCGGGAGAATCCTTACACAGTATTTCAAACATTGCCGTCAGGGTTTTTTAATCTTCTGGCTGGCGGAAGCAATCAGGAGATTTATTCTGAATGTCTGCTTCTCATATATGATCAATTTGAACGAGAGATTTCATACCGGGTGGATCGACGACAGATTCGGGAAATTCTCTCTTCTTTTTTGTATGACAAACAGGTATCTCTGGTACTGGATGAGGAGACAGAGAAGAATTATTCGGATCTGGCCAACGCGATCATTCGAAAAATGGCATCCAAACATATCGGATGGCTGGAGGAAGAAACGGATGACACAACGCTGGAGAAGGCCATCTATATGACGGAAAACGGCCTTGCATTGGCGGAATTTTTGCTGTCTGTGCAAAAGCCGGAAAAGGAAGAATACTCTGCTTACATTATTCAAATTTACAATACCCTTATGAATCAGGAGCCATGGAAGGAGCATCCGTATATCAACGGAATCAAAAGCATCAGTCAGGCAGCCAGATCCCTTTCCAAATCCCTGAAAAAACTATCCACCTATATCCGCAAGATTATCGAGCGCATGATCCTGGAAGAAACCTTCGAATCCCTGACGGATCATTTAATCGAATACTTCGATGGAAGTTTTGTGAAAGAATACGCCAGACTTACAAGACAGCAGAATGTTTATCGTTACCGGGGCGTGATCCGGAATGAACTGGACAAGATCAGCGCCAAGGAGGAGCTGATGGCGAACATGATCCTCGAATGCGCAGAGGAAGAAGAACTGAGCGGGGAAGAAGCCGAAGAATATCTGGAAGAGCTTTTTCATCAAACGAAACGGTTTCTGTTTGAGGATTATGAAAAGATCATGAAGGACATTAAACATAAGATCAATGTTTATCTGCAGGTGGGAATCGGCCGGGCGCGTTTTCTTCGAAACCGTGAAATTGATGAGAAAAACTATGTGGAACGGACTATAAAAACGATCGCGGAGGAGTATCGGGAACTCTCCATGCGTGGTTTGCTGCCGGAGGAACTCACCGGTCTGTTTACCCTTAGCCGCAATGAATTCATCGACACGGAGTCTATTCGATTTCCGGGCAAAGAAAAAGCGATCAGCTCGGTGACGGAAGCAGAAATAGAGGAACTGACAGACGAACTGCTGGAAGTGGCCAGAAGCCAGCTTGCAAGGGAAGCATATAACCCGTATGAAAAAGAACTGATGAAGCAGTATCTGATGAAGTGTCTTGACGGACGACGGGAAATCAACGCAGAGGATCTGCCGATGACCAAAAAAACGGATCTGCTGGCAACGCTTTCCGCGGTAGCCTATGCAGCGGAGAATGGTTTTTCCATTGAGGCAAAAGACGGATATCTGGAAACAAACGGCCTGTTGTTGAGAAGATTTGTGGTAAAGGTGGTGTAAATGGGATTTATTGCGGAATATGACGAGCTGGTCATGAGCGAAAAAACGACCTTCCAAAAGGTTTGCCGGATTCTTCTGAAGCAAACCTTCCTTGTCTGCGATCGAAGCGAGGAATACCGGAAGCTGTATTTTTTTGTCAGGAAACATCAGGAAATGTTCACGGACTATTTCAGTTATATGGGCTATGAGGTGGTCATTGATCAGGATAACAAGGTGGCGATGCTTCGAAACGGAAGGAATGACGGCGTCGTGGTGAACCGGCATCGATTCAGAAAATATGAGAGCATTGTTCTGTGCTGCCTGTGGACGATCTATGTGGATCAGATTCGGGAGGGGAACCTTGCGCGGCCGATCATCATTACGGTTTTTGATCTTCGGCAGGCGATGGAAAAGTATGGCGTGAAAGAAGAAATGGAAGGAAAAGGGATGCTCAGGGATACGCTGGATCTCTTCTCTCGCTATCAGTTGATTGCGGTAAATGGGGAACTGGGCAGTCCGGAATGCCAGATCCGTTTGTTTGCATCGCTGCAGTTTGCGCTTGACACAGAGGAATTTAAACGCTTTGCGGCTGAATCGGATGAACGCATGCGGAAGGTGAAAAAGGGTAAGGATTTCTACGAGGATGAGGCGGAGGAGGACGAAGATGCAACGTAAAACAGCCCGAAAACTGGCGCTGATCCAGTGGGCGTGCTTTCAAAACGAGGTAGCCGAGATGCGCGGCTCCACCCTGTTTACCGGCGTGAACGGCACGGGAAAATCCACCATCCTGGATGCAATGAGTTATTTGCTTACCGCAAACACGCAGTTTAATCTGGCCGCAAAGGATCGCGACAGAACGGTGCGGGGCTACGTGCGGGGCGACACAAAAAGCAATGGCAAAGATCAGTTCTTAAGAACCGGGGAAGTCGTCAGTTATATCGCTATGGAGTTTTCCTCCGAGACAGAGGATGAAACCTTCGTGATCGGCGTATGCATCGAATCACCCAATCCCTCGGACAAATGCAATCCGTATTGGTTTATCCTGAAGGACACTGCCCTTTCCGACGTGGTGATGGCGGAGGAAAAAGATCATAAGCTCTATGTTTTTCCGCGGAAGCAGCTGAGGGTAAAGGGAAAGCTCCTGAAAATGCAGGATTTCCTGAGTCGGGACAAAGCCAAGCCACAGATTGTCCGTGCACTGGGGATGCGCTGCGATGCGGAAACATACCGGAGCAAGCTGGTAAAAATGATGGCCTTTAATCCGGAGAATAATATTGATCAGTTTATCCAGAACTGTGTACTGGAAGCGGGAAATGTGAACTCGCTGAAGGAACTGCGCGCGCAAAAAGAACGTTTCGAGGAATTTCGCGGGATTTATGAGAATCTGAAGATTTCCAGAGACAAACTGGATGTGGTAGAGAAAAAAACGCAGGAATATGAAAACCGTTACCGTCAGTTTCTCAATCGCACGCTGATGCTGAAGTATCAGGATCTGTTATTTTCGAAAAATGAGAAGGAAGAGATCGAACGCCGCTCGAAGAAACTGGCATTTGATCTGGCTGCTACGGAGGAAGCTTCCAAAGAGGCCGCCGAAAAGCAACGGGAGGTGCGGGAACATTATGACAACATCCGCTCTCAGGAGGGATTTCAGGATATCCGCAAGAGCCTGGATGCCATCGACGCCGAGCTGCGTACCTTGAAGGCGCAAATGGAAAAATCAAAAAGCGAGATTGAGAACCTGAAAAACCTGCGCAAAACCATTTCGGAGCTGAAAGAGCAGCTTCAGGAAGACTGGACGGCCGATTCTGAAGCGGAAATGGTGTATGATGCACTTGGGGAAACCAGCTATACGGCAGAAGAAACGCAGGAAAAGATCAGAACCCTGAGTGAAAGACTGACCGCGTGCGTGAATCAGTATCTGGATGAGAGCAGCCGGCTGCGCATAAAACAACAGGGACAAAAGGAACAACTGTCAGAACTTGTCAAATGCCTTGATGCATTGGGCAAAAGGCGCCTGCCCTTCCCGCATGGGGCAGAGGAAATGCGTAAGACTTTGCATCAAGAGTTGAGCCGGCTTCACGGAAATGTCAGGGTACGCTTTTTTGCGGAACTCGTGCAGGAGGTCAGCGATCCCGGCTGGAGAAAGGCAATTGAAACATTTCTTGGAAGAAAGCGTTTTTATTTGATCGTGGATGATGCTTATGTGGTCGACGCGCTTCGCATCATCAATGAAAAGAAGCTGCACGCCACGAACCTTGTGCTGACGGATCGGATCCCGTCCACGGAGATCACAAAGGGATCCGCGGCAGAAGCGCTGACCATTCCGAATGCAGCGGCAAGACGATATGCGAATTACCTTTTGAACGGGATCATCCTTTGCGATACGGTGGAGGAACTGCACGAACACCCGAAGGGCGGCCTGATGCGCGATGGGATGCTGGCAAAAAGCTATGCGGCGTCCATGATGGATATGGGGAAGACCAGAATGTTCCTCGGCAGTGACGCAGTCGAACTGCAAACGAAAGCATATCAAAAAGAAAAAGATGCGCTGGAACAGGAAATGCAAAGCGATGAAAAGCGGCTTGCGCTGATCCGTCTCCGGCAGGAATCCATTCAGAAAGCTGATATCCGCGTCAAGGATTACCGGTTTTTGGCACCTTTCCGGCTTCAAGCTGACGAAAAGGAATATCAGGAAACAGAAAAGCAACGGGAAAACATTGCCAGTGATCCCGGCTTTTTGCAGATTCTGGAGGAAGTCAACCGTATTCAAAAGCAGCTGGATAACCTGACAGAACAAGGAAATCAGCTGAATGAGAAGAAAGGGCACCTCAAAAAAGCGCTGGAAGATGAAGAAGAACATAAAAAGAGAAACGCCGGTGAGATCCTGGTCCGGGAAAACCAATATCAGGAGTTTCTGATGGAACATCCGGATCTGGAACGGGAAATGAAGGCAGATTATGAAAAGATGCGGCAGCGTTCCGAAGAAATCCTTGTGATCAAAAGGAACACGGTGGAACGTTTGCGGACAGAGTGCGACCGCGCAAAGGAAGAAATGGAGAATGCCCAGCTCGATTATCTACGTGCAGCGGGAATGAATCTGGAAAAAAGGGGTGTCTCTTTTATTCCCTTCTTCCACGAGGAAAGAAACAGCATTGCCAATGTCCGCATCGAGGAGGCTGCCAATAAATTGGAGAGTTGTGCGCGGGAGATGGAAAGCAGCTTCATGACAGATTTTGTCGCCGAGATGAATGAAAGCATCATCAACGCAAAAAAAGAAGTGGATGCCATTAACGAAGAACTGCGACGTCTTCCTTTCGGGAGCGATACCTATTCCTTTATGATGGATGATCGCGAGGATCGCAGCGAATTCTTTCGCATCTGCAGGAAGCTAAACGACTTCGGGTCGGTCAATATGCTCCAGAGTATGAATGGTGCGGATGAAGAACTGGCTCATGATATCAAAAGCTTTATGGATAAGATTCTTGCGGAACAGGACGAGAGTGAATTTACCGATTATCGCAAGTATTTCAAATATGATATGCGCATCCGCACCAAACGCGGCGGGAACGAGGTGGAATCGGATCTGTCCAAAAAACAGGGTTCAGCAAGCAACGGAGAAAAACAGACGCCGTATTTCATCATCCTGGCAGCAAGCCTGATGCAGTGTTATCCGAGAAATACGGAATGCGCACGGCTCGCGTTTATTGATGAGGCTTTTGCGGCGCTTTCCAGAGAACGGATCGAGCAGATGGTTGGCTATTTGGAGGATAATCATTTCCAGGTCATGTATGCGGCTCCCCCGGAAAAAATTGCAAGCATCGGTGCAGCGATTGACAACACCATCAGTCTGGCTTCTTCCGGAAGATACACCAAAATGATAGAAGGATCGACGGTTCCCCAAAATGGATAAACTCACGAAGAATCAAAAAAGAATCCTGGCTCTTTTGCTGGATCGTTATGAGTCCAGCAAAACCTATCGTGGTGAAAACATGCGAAATCAGACATTTCGCGTAAAACCGGGCGAAGTCTGGCCTGCATATACAGATAATTTTACGGATATTGCAGAGATCGAGGAATTTGAACGCGAAGTCTCGATCCTGGAACAGGAAGGCCTGATTTTGATCCAGAGGAAAAAGACGGGGGAGTTACAGGCTTTTTTTGCCGTCGTGGAAAATATTCCGACGTATTATGCACTGTTAAACCGCAGCGAGCGCAAAGAAACCGACCAGGCAGAAAAGCAGATGTATGAAGCGTTTGCGGAGCGGGATGATGCGCTGGGAGCCTTCTGCCGTGACCAGTTGGAACTGCTTTCCAACGGTCGGCGCACAAAATACCGGAAAGATCGAGCCGAAAACTATCTTTCCCTGATGGCGCGGATTCTCGATAACAGAGAGGAATTGTTTGAGCGGGAGCTTTCCCTGGAAGTGCTCCATGACACAAAGCTGTTTGAACAGTCCTACCGGAAAACAGTGTGTGAAATCCTGCGAAAGTACGGAACCTATGCGGACTTACCGGAGGACGAAAATGAGGATCGCCTGCGGCAGATGCTGATCTTGGAGGCCCATCAGATCTATACAAACCCCGGCTATGTCTATGTGAAAGGGCGCGCAAAGATTGTTTTTCGGGATGGAAATAAGATGGAGCTGCCGGAAGGATTGCCACTCGCCTTTTCCTCTTCGTATATTGCCGCGATTCTCCGTATCGAAACGGAAAGTAAAAGGATTCTGACGATCGAAAACATGACGGCGTTTCATCGATTCGCGGAAAAAGATTTCTTCTGCATTTATCTGGCGGGCTATCACAGCATTCTCAAGACAACGTTTTTGAAAAAAATCGCCATGGCAGATCAAAAGCAATGGTTCCATTTCGGTGATCTGGATCCGGATGGTTTTCTGATCCTGAAAAACCTGCGTACAAAAAGTGGTCTCGATTTTTTGCCTTATCACATGGAAAAGGAACTACTTGAACAATACCATCACGATACGAAGCCGCTGGAAGAAAATGACCGCAGAAAGGCCAAAAACCTGATCGCTTCCGGGTTTTATGCGGATACTCTGCAAGAAATGCTGAAGATTGGAAGAAAATTGGAGCAGGAGGCGGTGGTATCAAAAACAGCAATTCCGAGATAGATCTCATCGGAAAGCGCCTTTTTTACTTAGTGGCTGCTAAACATAGTCCCTCATTCGCCTTCTTCCTATGCTTGTACTCTCACGCCGCATCCTCAAATTCCATCATATAGGTCTTTCCATAGTCTTCTGGTGAATCCACCAAATAAAGTATAAAAATTATTACAGCTTCGTGGTTATTTGTCAGATTTATTCTCTGACTACATATTTTTCAACAAATAACTGTTGCCTCTCTTTCAGAGTATGCATTAGCCGAGAAATAATCTTCATAAGCCGCTCTCTTCCAGTTCGGCCAAGTATCAATCTCTTTACAAACTTCTATATACGTTTCCTTATCCATCTCTATTTTTGTACCAATCTGTTCTTCATTCTTTTTTTCCATTTTTCACAATTCTCCTTTTACTCTTTTTAATCTATCAAAATACTCTTTGTATGCTTTTCTCTCTATTTCAATATATGTAAGCAATGGCATTGGATTCCGTATTTTTGCCTGTTCTCTACTCCAATTCAATTTCCTTCCATCTTGTCCTTTTCTCGTTCTCTTATACCACAGAATAGAGCTCATAGAGAACAAATCCATAAAACGATGTGGTCCAACCCCGCTAAATGCAGAAAACAACAGTCTCTTTTCTTCGTTTTTTGTTCCTATCTCAATTTTATAAAAATCAAGAGCTTTGCTTTTGGGATAGGGCTCTATATAATATACCCTCTCTATGCCTGCAGCAATAATGTGCTTTGCACAGTTATGACAAGGAAAAGTTGTGACATACATCGAGCAGCCTCTTGTAGAGTTATTATTTCTAGCACACATCAGCAATGCCTCCATCTCTGCATGTACAACTCGTCCATACTCTGTTAATTCTCCAATTCCGGCTTTTTTTATTTTTTTTACTGCTTCTTCCGTCTTGACTATATCCAGTTTTTTTATAATATTATCAATT
>JAFRKV010000006.1 GCA_017431515.1 Lachnospiraceae bacterium | reverse complement strand
GCCGACTTTGGACTAATCTCTATGCTGGACTACTACACCGTAAGGTGTGTTACTTGTTAAGTTGATTGAACCGCCGTATACCGAACGGTACGTACGGTGGTGTGAGAGGTCGGCGGTCATTGACCGCCTCCTACTCGATTAAGCAAAAAAGCGTCGCAGGCTCACGCATACTTCGAAAGAAACAGCTCCACGGCGGAACGTTCATCCATGCGGCCGGTTTTGAAGGCCTCCTCCGCAGCCACGCCGTCGCGGACGGCGGACTTCAGCTGCTCTAAGGTAAAGCTGTTTGCCTGGCCGAGGTTCTTACGGACCAGCCACTCCTGGGTGCCCATGCGTTCACCGATGGATCTGGTGTCAAAGCCCTGTTCTCTGAGATCCTTGATCTGCAGAAGCTGATTGAACTGGCGGATGATGAGAAACAGGATGTGATAGGGCGATTCCTTTTTCTGCAGGAGCCCGTAGTAGAGGGAAAACGCTTTTTTTGCGTCGCCGACGGAAAACGCGTTTACCATATCAAAAATATCGTCCGTGGTCTGGCCGGAACAGACGGCATCCAGATCCTCTGTCGTGATGCAGTCCTTTTCCAGTGTGTAGCAAAAAAGCTTGTCCAGCTCATTGCTGACCAGCTCCAGATCCTCCCCGCAGCGGAGCAGGAATGCGTGAAGCGTCGCTTCGCTGATCTTTTTCTGCTCCTTTGCAACTTTACTAAGCACCCATTTCGTGAGGGTCTCGTTGTCCGGATGCTTATATTCCACGGCGGCACCGGCTTTTGAGACTGCTTTATAAAGGCGACCGCGTTTGTCTACCTCATCCTCGACGAAGATGAGACAGGCGCTCTCCGGAATGGCATCGAGATAGTCGATCAGCGCGTCCGGCGCGGATGATTTGAAAAACAGGGAGTTTTCCACGAGTATCACGCGGTAGTCGGAAAGAAACGGCATGGTTTCCGCCAGGTCGATGATCTGCGATACGTCAATGCCCTTTCCCTCGAAGGCGGTGAAATTCATGTTGTCATCGGGGCGGCGCAGGGCATCTAAAAGCATCTTTTTTTTCTGTCGTTTCAGATAGGACTCCTCTCCGAACAGCAGATAGACGCGCTTAAACGCGCCGGCTTTGACATCCTCATCTATGACGCGGGGGAGCTCATATTTTTCTTTTCCGTAGGTTTTCTTTGGCATAGTAAGTATTATAACACAACGCCGGAATGTGTGATATAATAGCGAAGAATGTTTTCGAGAGGAGTAACGCTTTTGACTGATCAGGAACGAATCCGGAATTTTTGTATCATTGCCCATATCGATCACGGGAAATCCACCTTGGCGGACCGCATCATTGAGATGACGGGTCTGCTGACCGACCGCGAGATGCAGGAGCAGGTGCTGGACAATATGGATCTGGAGCGGGAGCGGGGGATCACCATCAAATCCCAGGCGGTGCGCACCATCTACAAGGCAGACGACGGGGAAGAGTATGTGCTGAATCTGATCGACACCCCGGGGCATGTGGATTTCACCTATGAGGTGTCAAGAAGCCTTGCGGCCTGCGACGGGGCGATCCTGGTGGTGGATGCGGCGCAGGGCGTGGAGGCGCAGACCCTGGCCAATGTTTATCTGGCGTTGGATGCGGATCTGGAGGTGTTTCCGGTCATCAATAAGATTGACCTGCCAAGCGCGGATCCGGCACGTGTGATCGAGGAGATCGAGGATGTAATCGGAATTGAGGCAGAGGATGCGCCCCAGATTTCCGCCAAAACCGGACAAAATGTGAGAGATGTGCTGGAAGCCATCGTAAAGAAGCTGCCGGCGCCAAAAGGGGATCCGGACGCGCCGCTGCAGGCGCTGATCTTTGATTCCAAATATGATTCCTACAAAGGCGTCATCGTGTTCTGCCGGATCAAAAACGGCAGGATCGCGCCGGGAGACAGGATGCGGATGATAGCCACCGGCGCGGAAGCAGACGTGGTGGAGGTGGGGACCTTCGGCGCGGGACAGTTCCTGCCCTGCAGCGAGCTCACCGCCGGGATGGTGGGTTATCTGACGGCGAGTCTCAAAAATGTGAAGGACACCAGGGTCGGCGATACGGTGACGAATGCCGCCAAGCCGTGCGATCAGGCACTGCCCGGGTATAAAAAAGTGAACCCCATGGTCTACTGCGGGATCTATCCGGCGGACGGAGCGAAATATCCGGATCTGCGGGATGCGCTGGAAAAACTCCAGCTCAATGATGCGGCGCTGCAGTTTGAGGCAGAGACGTCGGTGGCGCTGGGATTCGGCTTCCGATGCGGATTCCTTGGACTTTTGCATCTGGAGATCGTGGAGGAGCGGCTGGAGAGGGAGTATCATCTCGACCTTGTTACCACGGCCCCCAGCGTGATCTATCAGGTGCATAAGACGGACGGCACGACGCTTTCCATTACGAATCCGACGAATCTGCCGGATCCGGCGGAGATTGACTATATGGAGGAGCCGTTTGTGGCGGCGGAGATCATGGTGACCAGCGAATTTATCGGGCCCATCATGGATCTTTGCCAGGAGCGGCGGGGCGTATACCAAAGCATTGAGTATATCGAGGCCACCCGGGCGCTGATCAAGTATGATATGCCATTGAATGAAATCATCTACGATTTCTTTGATGCGCTGAAATCCCGGTCCAGAGGCTATGCCTCCTTTGACTATGAGATGAAGGGCTATGTGAAGTCGGATCTGGTGAAACTGGATATTCTGATCAACAAAGAGGAAGTGGACGCCCTTTCCTTTATTGTGTTTGCAGGCACTGCCTATGAGCGCGGAAGGAAGATGTGCGAGAAACTGAAAGAGGAGATCCCGCGGCATCTGTTCGAGATCCCGATCCAGGCGGCCATCGGCAGCAAGGTCATCGCCAGAGAAACCGTCAAAGCCATGAGAAAAGATGTGCTGGCGAAATGCTACGGCGGCGATATCACGAGAAAGAAGAAGCTTCTGGAAAAGCAGAAGGAAGGGAAGAAGCGGATGCGGCAGGTCGGCAACGTGGAAATCCCGCAGGAGGCCTTCATGAGCGTATTGAAGCTGGATGAGGAATGACCATGCCGGAGACGAAAAAAGACAGCGGTGCGGAGTGCGGGATTTATCTTCATATCCCCTTTTGCGTGTTGAAATGTCGGTACTGTGATTTTTTGTCCGCCCCGGCCGCAGAGGAAACCAAAGAAGACTACGTCCGTGTGCTTTTGCAGGAGATTAAAGAAAAAGCCCCGGCCTTTCAAAACAGAACCGTCACCTCCGTCTTTTTCGGCGGCGGAACGCCTTCGATCCTGAAAGCGGGGGCGATTTCCAATCTGATGGATCAGATCCGTACAGGCTTTGCGGTTTCTGATGATGCGGAGATTACGATTGAGTGCAATCCGGGGACATTGACCCGTGAGAAGCTGGCGATCTATAAGGGGTGCGGCATCAACCGGCTCTCCATGGGCGTGCAGTCGGCAGACAACGCCGTGCTGAAAATGCTCGGCAGGATTCACACCTACGAGGCCTTTCTGGAATCCTTTGAGCTGGCGCGAAAAGCCGGGTTCAAAAATATAAATCTGGATATAATAAGTGGACTTCCCCTTCAAAAAGAGGGAGATTATGAGAAAAGTTTAAAGAAACTTTTGCGGCTTCGGCCGGAACATCTCTCTGTGTACAGTCTGCTTATAGAGGAAGGGACGGAGTTTTACCGTCTTTATGGGGAGGATGCCAAAATCAGAGAAAACGGCGGGAAGCCGCAGTTCCTTCCGGAGGAAGAGGCAGAACGGCGGATGGTTCACCGCACCGCCGCGCTTCTGGCCGAAAGCGGGTATCAGCAGTACGAGATTTCCAACTTCGCCAGAAAAGGCAGGGAAAGCCGGCACAATCTCGGTTACTGGCGCAGGAGCGATTATCTCGGGCTGGGGCTCGGGGCAGCCTCACTGGTGGACAATCATAGGTTTCATAACACCCGGGCGCTTGACGATTACCTGAAATACGAGTTTTCTCCCCAGGAGGAGGAAGTGATTGATAAGAAAGGACAGATGGAAGAGACCATGTTTCTCGGACTGCGGGAGATCCGGGGTGTGGAAAAGGCGGAATTTTACCGGAGGTTCGGGGTCTCCATGAGAAACGTTTACGGTAAGGTGATCGACGAAATGAGTGCCGACGGGCTGCTTATGGAAACGGAGCAAAATGTGTGTCTTTCGACGCGTGGACTGGATGTCGCAAATTATGTGATGGCGGCGTTTTTGCTGGACTGAATGGCTTTTTTCATGTATAATAAAAAGACTACGACAAGCGCTTTTTTTGTGGGGCTGTCGGAGTCTTTTTTTGAAGGGGGGTATTTGGGGGTATCATGAAGGACTTAAAGCATCTGTATACGTTTGAGAAGCTGTTGTTAGAGTCCAATAACGATCTCGTCCGTCAGGCCGCGGATCGCGGTGACAAGATCATCGGAATCAATTGTTTTCAGCTGCCGGAGGCTTTTTACAATCTGCCGGGGATCACGGCGATTCATGTCCGGGCACCGCGCACCGGTACGATGGAGATGGGGACCTACTACATGACCAGCATGACCTGCGAATACTGCAGGGCGGTGGTGGAGCGCGCACTGGAGGGCGGATACCAGTTTCTGGACGCGATTCTGGAGACGGCGGCCTGTTCTCAGGTGGCGGATTGTTTTGAAAATCTGGAACGGCTTCAGCTGTGCAATAAAGAGGGCTTTTTTATCGCGCACATCGATGCGCCCATGAAAAGCGATGATAATGCGGTGCAGCACATGATCCGCATGACCAGAAAGCGGATCCTGGATCGCCTTGCGGAGGAATTCGGGACGGACACGTCGGAGGATGCGCTGCGCAAGTCCGTGGAGATCCATAACGAGGTCTGCCGGCTGGTTTCCGAGATCGGCGCCTACCGCGCGGAGGAAAACCCGCGGATCACGGGATACGAATTTGCGGTGATCTGTCTCGTGACCTATGCCTGCCCGAAGGATCTTTTGCTGCCGATGCTGCGTGAGACCGCAGAAGAGCTGAAGAAACGCAAGCCGGACAGCGACAAAAAGAAAAAATACCGCGCGCGGGTGCTGCTGGTGGGCTCCGAGATCGATGACGCCGATTACGTCAAAGAGATCGAGGAAGCGGGCGCCCTCGTGGTCGCGGATCGTTATTGCTACGGTTCCTATCCGGACCGCATCCCCATCGAGTTGAATGACAAGGAAGACGTGCTGACCCAGATCTGCCGTCATGTGGTGAAAAATAATCAATGCCCGCGCTACATGGATATGGAGGCGGTGCAGTACCGCAAGGATGTGCTGGATCAGCTGATGAAGCAGTATCACGCCGACGGCATCATTGTGCAGCAGATGAAGTTCTGCAATTTCTGGGGGTATGAACGCGCCGGGATGCAGTACATCATGCGGGAGGAGTACGGGTATCCCGTGCTTTCCATGGACCGTCCCTATGTGGTGGCTTCCTCCGGACAGCTTCGCACCAGAGTGCAGGCGTTTGTGGAGAGCATTGAGATCAAGCAGCTTCATCAAGAGGGGAAAGGCGGTGACGACTGATGGGAAAAGCGATCAACAGCGAAAAGCTGGGGAAAATGTATAACGGCAAGCGCTATCGCACCCGCAGGGAGTGGCGCGGCCTGAAGGATACCTGGTATGACTATACGAGATGGCTTTATATCTGGAAGACCATGATCAAGTTCATGGCGAATCCGCAGTGCCTGAAGGGCTTTTTCCGTTACCGCTGGATGGTGAATTATCTGGCGGCCCCGGATTTTCTGGACCGGCATACCGAGGGCTTAAGGGGACCGCAGCTTCGGATCGCCCATAAAGAATTTGACCTCATCGTGGAGCATATGTGCACCACCATGAAGACCCTCTTCGAAGCGGATCAGAACATCGGCGGGGATCCGGAGAAGAGTAAGAAGCTGGTGCTTCTGGATGAAAACATGATGTCTCAGGTCATGAACGGCTTTCCGAATCTGACGGCGATCGTGCCGGAGATCCCGCCGATCTACACGTCCTCCACCATGGCGCAGGACGGCGTGATCCATTATGTGGATGTCTGTGAGGAATACGGCGTGCCGGGGGATGTATGCCCCATGCCGGCGGGAGAGCTTGGCGTGGCCATCGAGGATGACTATCCGAAGGTCGGGATCTGCATGCTTCATTGCAATACCACCTGCGACGGGTCTCTTATGGGGAATTCTTTAGAGCAGCGGCGGTTTGACCTGCCTTCCTTCGGGATCGCGGTGCCGATCCGCTATACGGATCCGGAGACCAGGGAATACGCAGCGCAGGAGATCCGGAATGCCATCAAGTTCGTGGAAGACGTGACGGGAGAGAAATTCGACTGGAACGCTTATTTCAAGAACATGAAGACCTTCAACGGAGAGACGAAGTGCTTCAAGGAATGGCTGGAGGTCAGCAAGACCGATTATCCCCAGGTCATCGGCAATAACGTGGCGCTGTACCGCGATGCCTACTATCAGGTGGCGGGCGGCCGTGATGATACGTTCCTGAAAAATGAGCAGGAAATCTGCAAGATCATGTATGACGCCTATGATAAAAAGAACCCTGTGGTGTCAAAGGTGCGGCACCGGGCGATCCTCTGGGGCGTGCAGGCACAGTATTATTCGGCATTTCCCCTTTGGCTGCAGAACTGCTGGGGTATTGTGCCGCTGATCGATATGCTGAGCCTTACCTCCACCGAGATTTACAGCGAGGACGATCCGGAGCAGGCCTATTACGATATGGCGGATCTCTATGCCAAGGAGAATATGCGAAACCGCTCCGAGGGCGGTCTGGACGTGGGGGTGGACGACCTCTGGCGCTTCTGTGAGGAGTACCGCGCGGACATGGTCATCATGTACGAGCATACCCGCTGCAAATCCATGACCGGGTATCACGGGATCTTTGATGACGAGGCGAAAAAGCACGGCATCCATCTGATCTGGGTGCCCCATGGGCTGATGGATCCGCGTTATGCGAGCCGCGGAGATATGCGCAACGAGGTGAACCGTTATATGAGGACAGTGCTGCATGAGGAGCCTCTTGATCCGTCGCTGGAGGATTTTGACGACGAAAAAGCATGGTAAAGAAAGGAAAAGGAAACCATGGGAAAATTCATCGGAAAAGTAATCAAATTCATCGTAATCATCGCCGTGATTCTGTTTGTGCTGAGCTGGATCGTGTACTATTTTAATCTGGACATGAAGCTCGCGTCCGTGATGGAGCCCATCATGAATAAGCACTACGACAAGATGAAACGGGATAAGAGACTATAAAGATACGGAGATCGCAAAAAGAAACAGGAGGGTAATGTATGGCAGTGAACTTAAGACCGATGGATCCGGAAAAAGGGGATCCGATGATCAACGAAAGGGACTACTGGCAGGATCCGGATTATGTGGCACCCGATCCGGAAAAAGAGCAGCTGGTGCTGAAGCTGGCAACGCTGATCACAGACCGTTATGTCAAAAAACTCACCAAAAAGATCAATAACCGGGATCCGGAATATTGGATGCTGGATATGATCCTGACCAAGGAGCAGGTGAAGTTCCTGCTCAGCTTTAAAAAGACCCGCGTGCCCTATTCCATTGAGGAACTGGCAGGGAGAAACGGCATGAGCCTGGAGGACACCAAGGCCATGGTGGAGCGTCTCCGCTGGATCGGCATCATCGAGCAGAACCGCGCGAAATCCCCGGATAAGCATCGTCAGTATGAGCTGCCGATCTTTGTGCCGGGTTCCGCGGAATTCATGATGATGCAGGAGAAACTGACAGACGAATTTCCGCAGCTGGCCACGTTCTTTAACCTGATGACCCAGCTTCCCCTTGCAGGCGTGACGGAGATGGTGCCGCCCGGAGGAGCCGGTATCGGGATGCATGTCATTCCGGTGGAGAAGGCCATCAGCATGGAGAATCAATCGGTGCCGGTGGAGCATCTTTCCCGCTGGATCGATATGTATGACAAATGGGGCATTTCCGAATGTTCCTGCAGAAAACAGCAGACCATGCGCGGCGAGGGATCCGGTGAGATCCGCGGCGATTACTGCATCGGCATGGGCGACATGGCGGAATACATGGATGACCGCGGAATCGGCCACTATATCACCAAGGAAGAGGTTTACGAGATCTTAGAGCGTGCGGAGCGTCATGGCTATGTGCACCAGATCACCAATATCGACGGCGAGAACAAGATCGTGGCGATCTGCAACTGCGCGCCGGGCGTCTGCAATGCCCTGCGTACCTCGCAGCTTTTCAACACCCCGAATATGTCCGCATCCGCTTACCGCGCCCATGTGGAGAAAGAAAAATGCGTGGCCTGCGGCAAGTGCGTGGAGGTCTGCCCGGTGGGTGCCGCGAAGCTGGGTCAGAAGCTTTGCAAAAAAGACGGGTCGGAGGTGACCTATCCCAAGACGGAGCTGCCGGATGCCGTGAAATGGGGACCGGAAAAATGGAATTATAATTACCGGGATGATGCCAAAATCAACTGTTATGAGACCGGTACGGCACCGTGTAAAACGGCCTGCCCGGTGCACCTGTCCGTGCAGGGTTATGTCAAGATGGCGGCAGAAGGCCGCTATACGGATGCATTGGCGCTGATCAAGCAGGACAATCCGCTGCCCATGATCTGCGGTGCTGTCTGCAATCGACGCTGCGAGGATGCCTGCACCCGCGGTACCATCGACCAGCCACTGGCGATTGATGAGATCAAAAAATACATCGCATCTCTGGACCTGAATTCCAAGGATCCTTACATCCCGCTTTGCGAGAAGCATGACGGCGGCATGTGGGGGGAGGAGTTTAAAGTGGCCGTGATCGGCGCGGGACCGGCGGGGCTTTCTGCGGCATACTTCCTGCGCAGGGACGGCTATCCGGTGACGATCTTTGAAAAAGAAAAAAGCCCCGGCGGCATGCTGATGAACGGCATACCCAGTTACCGTCTGGAAAAGGAAGTGCTGGAAGCCGAGATTGATGTGATCAAAAAAATGGGCGTGGAGTTCCAATGCGGCGTGGAGGTCGGCAAGGACATCACCATCGAAAAGCTCCGCGCGGACGGCTACAAGGCATTTTTCGTGGCCATCGGCTGTCAGGGCGGACGTCTCGCGGGCGTGCCCGGCGAGGATGCCAAGGGGGTTCAGACCGGCGTGGACTTCCTGCGGAACGTCAATCTGGATCACTCCATTAAACTGAAGGGTGACACGGTGGTGATCGGCGGCGGAAACGTGGCCATTGATGTGGCAAGAACCGCAGTGCGCGCAGGCGCTTCGAAGGTGACGATGCTTTGCCTGGAAAGCCCGGAAGAGATGCCGGCGGCAAAGGACGAGGTCGAGGAAGCAAAAGAAGAGGGCATTGAAGTCATGAACGGCTGGGGTCCGAAGGAGATCCTGACCGAGAACGGTAAAGTGAAGGGCGTTGTCTTCAAGAAATGCACGGCGGTCTTTGATCAGGATCACCGCTTCAGTCCGCAATACGACGAGAGCGAGACCATTACCATTTCCTGTGAAAACGTGCTGCTTTCCATCGGACAGTCCATCCAGTGGGGCGGGCTTCTGGAAGGCACCAAGGTCGAGACCAGACCCAACGGCGGCGCCATCGCGGATCCGCTGACCCTGCAGACGGCAGAGCCGGACATCTTTGTGGGCGGCGATGTCTATACCGGCCCGAAGTTTGCCATCGATGCCATCGCAGGCGGCAGAGAGGGCGCGGTCTCCATCAACCGTTTCGTGCATCCCGGCAACCGGCTGGATCTGGCCAGAGACCGGCGTAACTTCATCGAGTTCGATAAGAACGATATCGAGGATCAGACCAAGCGGGAATGCTTTGACAATGCGCCGCGACAGATTCCGGGCAAGAAGGCCGGTGTGGCATCGGAGACCTTTGAGGATCTGCGGTTGACTCTGACGGAGGAGCAGGTCAAGAGGGAGGCGGCGAGATGCCTTTCCTGCGGCGCCACCACCGTGGATGAGAACCGCTGCATCGGCTGCGGGCTCTGCACCACCAAGTGTGAATTTGACGCGATTCATCTCTTCCGTGAGCACCCGGAAGCAAGCCGGATGGTGCGCGCAGAGGACAAGCTGAAGCTGGTGGGACCCTATGCTATGAAGCGGGCGGCGAAGATTGCGGTAAACAAGATCAAAAAGAAAGACTGAAAAAAGAGAAAATCGGAGGTGTAAAATATCATGGTAGACATCAAATGGAAACAACGGAAGAGGATCTGGTGCGGCCTGCCCTGGACCTTTACGGTGTATTCTCTGAGTGAGGATCGGCTGTTTATCGACAGCGGCGTCTTCACGAAAAGACAGGATGAGGTGAGGCTTTACAGAGTACTGGACGTTTCTCTGAAGAGGTCGCTTGGACAGCGGATCTTCGGGATGGGTACCATCCGCATCTGCAGCTCCGATAAGACCATGAAGGATTTCGACCTGATCAACATCAAAAACTCCAAAGATGTGAAGGAGATGATCTCTGAGTATGTGGAGACCCAGAGAGAAAAGAAACGCGTGGTCAGCCGGGAATACATGAGCGACGGCCACGACGAGGAGTCGGATTTGTTCTGATCAGACACTATCATCACAGGGCGACCTCAACCGAGGCCGCCCGTCTTTTTGCCTTTTCCCACCCATTTTCATTCCTCTCCACGATTCTTTTACGCCTCCCCCCCGCAAACTCTGCCGGCGAATGGGATTTCAGCGGACGCTCCGCTTCTAAGACTCTGCCTTCGCCGCATTACGGTCGCTCCGCGCGTCTCCTCGTCGCATGGAAGCATTTTCAAAAGCTACGTTTCTTTTGAGCGACTGCGGTGCGTGCTCGCCTGACCTATGCGGCTCGGCACAGCCTAAGAGCTGCGCTTAGTGCTTACAATCCCATCCGCCCGCAGGTTAGCGGGGGATTTAGGGATTTAGGCCAATTAGGATCCAATTAAAGGAACAAATGTTCTTTTTTAAGGGGAGTTTATCGGACTTGCGGGATGCTACGATATGCTTAGAGGCACCCTTAGAGGCGCCTTGAAGATACCTAGAAGGGCTTAGAGGGGGCATTAGAAGCCCTGGAGAAGGGGCTAGGAGTCGAGAAGAGTGAATCACGAGAGAGGAGGGTTTTTCCATGATCGAACTTAAGTGTAAAAATTGTAATTCAACTGACATTGAATACAAAGGAGGACTATGGGTATGCAACTCATGTGGGAGTAAATTTATCCCGGATAAGGAGGAGATTCCAGAAAAAAGCATGGAAGAGCAGCTTGTGGACGAGTTGTGCGATGTTTGTGATGAGATAACAGAAACCGATGAGTTCAATGAGTATGAATATGGCCATAGAGAAAGACTCTTTCGAGAGCTTGATATACTTGCTGATCGGATTATTGATATCAATCCGAATAACCCCTATGCTATGACTGCAAAAATGCATGTTCAAATATTTAACGGATTGGGCGACAAAATAAGCGCGAACAGATTTGTAAACTACATTGAAACGGCGGTAAACAACTCAGATGATAAGGCTAAAGAGAATACATGGGATACATTGGGGGAGCATTTGAAACGATTCGGATCCAAGGTGCTGACACAGGATCAGAGTTTGAAGGATAGGCTGTATCAACTGGTTGACATCCTTGGCGATTATAATCCAGAATATCGATCCTATCCTAGGGTAGAAGAGTTTTATGAAGCAAGGAAGAATAATGAGCCAAAAGAATATGATCACTCTGTAGCTGTGTTAAAGAGTTTTGACGCAAGTAAATATCCTGTAAAATCGGGCATTCATAGTTATGGATATATTGAAAATATCAGAACAAAAACGGGGAGATATACAGAATATGATGAAAGAGAGAGAAAGAATCGGAAATTATTATTGTTTATAGTAGCATTGTTCGTGATCTTTTTTGGAATTATCTTTATGGGGTCGTATGTAGTTGTGGGACTTTTGGAATTGCTAATGGGGATAGGACTCATGGTTTATGCGAACTGGTATTATAGGAAAGAGTCATAATTTGGTTGAGTACAAGGACACTATGCAAACAATTCCACAATATTTGCAAATAGTATGGAAATGGGCAACTAGATGTAGTATACTATCTATGTTGTACGACCGACTATGGGTGAAACAACAAAAAACTTAATAAAGGAGAGGTGTCGATGAGAGAATTTACAGCAGTCAGTTTGTTCTGTGGCGCAGGCGGTCTCGACATGGGATTTGAAAGGGTCGGATTCAGAACGATCTGGGCAAATGACTTTGATAAGGACGCTTGTAAAACTCATCAGAACTGGAGCAGAGCAAAGGTCGTTTGCGGTGATATATCTAAGATTATTACTACGCAGATTCCAGATTCTGACGTTATTCTGGGTGGATTTCCATGCCAAGGGTTTTCGTTGAGCGGTCCGCGTAAAATTGATGATTCAAGAAATGTCCTTTATAAGCATTATGTAAGAATTGTCAAAGAGAAAAAACCGCTTATTTTTGTTGGAGAAAATGTAAAGGGACTTCTTACCATGGATGATGGTAAGATAATTGATGCTATTATCGCAGAGTTTTCAGATTGTGGATATGATGTATATTTGCAGCTTGTTAATGCGAAAGATTTTGGTGTGCCGCAAGATCGAGAAAGGGTTATTATTTGCGGCTTTAGAAAAGACTTAAATATTAAGCATTTTGAGATACCGGTTCCGACAAATATACGCACTACTATGCGTGAGGCGCTTGCCGGCATGCCGGATCCAAATCCGGGTGATGTCTGCAATGCACCATATTCATCGCGGTATATGTCTCGAAATAGAAAACGTGGTTGGGATGAAATGTCCTATACGATCCCCGCAATGGCTAAACAGGTTACTTTATATCCGGGATCACCAGACATGGTTAAGAAAGGGACTGACGAATGGGAATTTGGTGAAGGAGGGATTACTAGAAGGTTTAGTTGGCGAGAGGCTGCAGTTATACAAACATTCCCAAGGGATTTAGATTTCTGTGGGGATCTGACTAGCAAGTATAAACAGATTGGAAATGCCGTGCCAGTAAAACTGGCCGAATACGTAGCAACACAATTATATGCTATTCTTAATATCAAGGAGGCTGACAAATCGTGGCGAGTGGAATACAGACCAAGAATGGAAAAGCGTTCGAGTATGCCTGCGTAGTTGCCCTAAAAGAAGAACTTGCTACGTTTGGAAGAGTAGAAATTGAGGAATCTTCACCATTGAATACGGCGCGTGATTTATATGAAAATCTAGACGCCGAAATGAGAGAGGCTCTTGACAAAGCAGCAAAAGCGGCTATAAGAATCATAAATCGTCTCGAACCTCAATTATGGAATGCTAATGGAGACGAACCTTTATACCTTTCTATTCAGCCCGATGCTGCAGGAATAAAAGGAGATGTACGGGATGTTATATGTTTGAGAAAACAAAACGGATGGGAGATAGGTCTTTCTTGCAAGCATAATCATCATGCGGTGAAACATAGTCGTTTGTCAGACACTATAGATTTTGGAAAAGAATGGGTTGACGTTCCATGCTCTATGGAATACTTCGATGTAGTTGTACCGTTATTTACAGAACTAAGAAAGTATCGTGACGAGAGCAAGGAAAATGGGAATCCTATGCTCTGGGAGGACGTGCAAGATAAAGCGAATCGTTACTATAAGCCAATCTTAAGTGCGTTTATGAAAGAATTGCGAAAGATAGATAGGAATCATGAGAGGATTCCGGAGAGGCTGATACATTATCTGCTTGGGAGAAATGATTTTTATAAAGTGATCACAGATGATAAAAATCGAACGACGAGAGTTGAAGCAATCAATATAACAGGCACTCTGAATGCGGAATCTGGCACGGACAAAGCTGTTACAAAGGTTCCACTGTTAAAGATGCCTACAAAATTCTACCACATTGATTTTAAGGAAGGATCTGACAATACTGTGGAAGTGGTTTGTGATGAGGGGTGGCAAATATCCATGCGTATTCATAATGCCAGTTCTCGCGTTGAACCTTCTTTGAAATTCGATGTTCAGCTCATTTCGGTTCCTTCGTCTGTTTATGCACAGGTTGAACCATGGGATACAAATGATGAGAAGATGGCAAGGAGGGTCTCAGAATATGCTAAACGTATTATGAAATAATCCCCTTTTGATCTTAGAAATTGGAATCAACGAAATGTGCGGTCTCATACAAGACCGCCCTGTTTTATTTTCTGCATTTTCCGAGTACATCTTTATGCTGCCGGATGTTTGATCCCTTGACTTCGCCGAACGGCTTATTCAGGGGGCAGAAATGGTCATAAACAATGCAACGGATTTTTGCATGGTGCTGAAAAAGCGCAGAAAGGTGCTTTAAATGCTACAGCAGAATTGCATCTTGGACGAGGGACAAAGCCTGTGAAAACAACAAAAATACCTTATTTCAGGATCATCACGGCGTTGCTGGCAAGTCTGTGGCTTTTTTCGGCCTGCGCGCAGACCGGAAATGCGGTGGCGCAGGGTGGGGAAACGGGCGCGGAGATCGGCGCGGGAGAAGCAGATCAAGGTGTCATCCCTGTGACAGTGGAAAAGGTGGCACCGGACATAGTGACCGTTTCTTTTACGGAGGAGATCCTGAATACAATGGGAGATCAAAATGAAATCAGGATTAGATTTTACTATGATGACGACAGAAATGGCGGTTTTGAACTTTCTTCTTCTCCGGAATTCTGGGTAGTGACCACCATTGGTGAAGCAGGGCCGAATCTTGCAGAGGGATCCGATTTTCAAAAGAACGGCGCCACATGGAAATGGGAGATTCCGTCACCGGACTGGTAACAAAAGATTGCAGACTGTACCTATTATGAGACCATGTTTTCCGATTGGGATGATCAGGACGGTGCGAAAATGCTGTCGGAGGGGAGCCTCATTGTAACGGAGGCAGGGCAGGAAAGTGCAGAGAAAGAAAGCAAGGCAGAGAATCCTGCGGTGACTGCGTTTTTATATGAGGATGAGGCTGACCGGGAATACCTGGCGCCGGATACGGATGATTTCCGGGTGATCGTCTATGAGGTACCGGAGATCAGCGTGGTTTATAACTATGGGATCAAGATGGATACAGCCGGCTTTCCGGAGGCATATATTCTGTATCGGAATGGGGACGAAAGAGCGGCTTCCTGCAAATATATCGAGGTGATCAGTTATGACAACGAAAGCGGTACCAATACGCGAAGGTGCAAACTGGTCTTTGAAAATGAGGACGATGCGCTCCACCCGTATGTGGCATCTGATCCGGCATTCTGGTATTATTTTGAGGATTTTAGCGGGGAATACGGGGTGATCCCGGATGACTTTGACGAGGACACCGCGATTCACATGATCTGTGATGCGTTTATCCCGGATCCGGCCAGAAACGGGGAAGATGCGGAGACCATTCGAAAAGGGAAGATCTGGTACAAAGTCTACCATGATGACAACCGGCAGTTTCCGCTAGAGTCTTTTGCGGGTCTTTCCCTATATTCCAATTCGTCTGACTATGCCGCCAGAAATACGGATGAAGACGGACTTCATAGCTTCACCGGGAAATATGAGTATACCGTAGACGGAGATGCGTCAGGGGAAAAGGAGGCGAATGTCACCGTCTATTATTCCAAACCGGAAGCCCATGGCAAGACCGACAGCACGTCGTTCACGCTGCAGATTGTAGGAGGGAAACCATGATCGAACTTGCGATGACGGTAAAAAAGGCATGACATCAGGAGAGAAACACATGATCTGAGTTTGTTCGGATTACTGTGTCAGACGGATGATTTCATCGTATAATAAGATAGAGCAGGAAACCGCCAAAAGGAGATTGCAAAATGAAACTGATCGGAAACTTAAAAGAACAGGTTGCTGCCACAACGAACAAGGCAGAAGCAAAGGAAGTTATCGCGCAAGCCGGGATGGAGCTGACCGATGATGAGATGGATCAGGTGAGCGGAGGAGACCTCCTCAATCGACCGGATCTATTTTCTTATCAGTTTAGTAGGGGCGAAAGAGTCATTTACAGGGATGAACGCGGGAATGAACATCCTGCACAGGTCGAGCGTGTGGAAGGGGAGGGATGGACGATGCTTGTGGTGATCACTGTGACAGACGGCCTCCATAGAAAGTGTACAGTCCATCCGAATAGTTTAAGACATGACGGGCGTGGATTAATTGATATTAATCTGGATACTGTACTTGGGAATGCTTGTTGATTGCTGCCCACCAACATAGGTGGTATCGCCAGATACATTATTCTTCCAGTACACAAGCACATATGGTTTAGCCGCATTCGGATAGATCGACACCATGACAACGGCGTTGGTATAATCGTAATTGGACGCATAGGCGCCACGGGAATTTCCCATAACGAACGTGGTGCCGCCGTCGAGAGTGGTGCCTTTGCCGTATTTCTTTGCATTCGCAGGCAAGGCGTCTCTGCTGGGATAGAATTTGCCGCTGGGGTCATAGGCACCATAGGCGTTTGCATTCGCGTTCCCTTCTGTTCCCCACCAGCTTAACCCAACTGCACTTGCACTGGCAGAGTTTGTTACGCCCGCATAATACAGCTCAATCGCTGCCGAAGCGGCCTGGCGCATGGTGTAGATATCATAGGCTTCTCTGGATTTCTCCAGATTTTTACGGAAAATCGGGATCGCGATGGCGACCAGCACGGCAATGATGGCCACAACGATCAAGAGTTCCGCCAGCGTAAAGCCCTTTTGTCTGGATAAGGGGTATTTCTTCATTTCCAAAAACCTTTCTGTCCGCTTCGCATCCCGGATTTGACGGAGGATGCGACAGCCGGAGCCAACAACTCTTACCCTCATTATAATGATTGCCGGGATCCTTTTCAACTTTGACCGGCGCCTTTCGACGCAGCAAAGGGGTGAGGCGCGTCCCTGCGGGGATATGCTTGCAGTAAGAGGTAACCACGCCTATAATAAGGGAAACACATGACGAGGACAGGACGGATTTAGGCAGACAGAAACCGGCTTTTATTAAGGAGAGGAAGAATGATAGAACTGAAACCGATTACAGAAGACAATTTTACGGACGCGTTTGCGCTGAAACTGGCACCGGGGCAGGAGGACTTTGTGTCCCACCCGATCCGCAGCCTGGCGCAGGCCTATGTGTACAGAACGCAGTGCCAGCCCTTCGGGATCTATGCGGAGGGGGAGATGGTCGGGTATGTCATGGTGATTTATGATTATGATATTCCCGAATATGACATCTGGCATATGATGATCGACGAATCAAAGCAGCACCGCGGCTATGGAAAGGCGGCGCTGGATCTGGTGCTCGACTATATCAGGACGAAACCCTTTGGAGATTCAGACCGGGTTGCTCTGACCTGCAACAAGAGCAACCCGGTGGCGCAAAAGCTTTATGAGAGCAAAGGCTTCGCCGCCACCGGAGCGGATTACGACGATGAGATTGAACTGGCGATGACGGTGGAAAAGGCTTGATAACAGGAGAGAAAACGATGATTTACTTCCGTTCGGATTACAGTCAGGGCGCCCATCCAAAGGTGATGGAGGCGCTTCAGAAGACAAATATGGAACACACGGACGGCTATGGCCTCGACCCCCACTGTATACATGCCGCGGAGATGATCCGGGAGCTGATCGGAAGAGAAGATGCCGCGGTTCACATGATGGTGGGAGGCACCCCTTGTAATGTCACCCTTATTGCGGCGGCACTACGGCCTTACGAATCTGTTATCACGATCCGATCAGGCCATGCTTACATGCATGAAACCGGAGCCGTGGAGGCCACCGGTCATCGTGTCGCCGTCATGGAAGGCGTGGATGGGAAACTGACGCCGGAGCTCATCGACCTGGCATGGGAGGAATATCAGGACGAGCATACGCCGCTGCCGCGGATGGCGTATATTTCCCAGCCCACGGAAATCGGGACCATCTACAGTAAAAAAGAATTACAGGCGCTTTCAGAGAAGTGTAAAGAACGGGATCTGTTTCTTTATATCGATGGCGCACGGCTTGGTTCGGCGCTTACTTCCGAAAAAAACGACCTGTCCATGCGGGAACTGGCACAGCTGTGCGATGCGTTCTACATCGGTGGCACGAAAAACGGCGCTCTTTTTGGCGAAGCCCTGGTGATTCTTAACGAGGCGATCGATGACCACTTCCGGTTCATGATCAAACGGCAATGCGGAATGCTGGCAAAGGGCAGGCTCATCGGCGTTCAGTTTGAGGCGCTGCTCGACGGCGGCGAGGACAGCCTCTATTTTGAAATCGCCTCTCACGCAAACCGTCTGGCGAAAAAACTGCGGGAAGGTCTCAGCGCATTGGGCGTCACCTTTTACAGCGGCTCGGAGACAAATCAGGTGTTTCCCATCCTGCCAGGCGCAGTGGTAAAGGAATTGGAAAAGGCGTTCTTTTTCCATGAGTGGGCGCCGGAAAAAGAAGGCATGATTCCGATTCGCCTTGTGACAGGCTGGGGAACCGAGGAGGCAGAGGTGGATGCTTTTCTTGAAGAAACGGCGGAATGTCAAAACCGATCCACGTCATCGTTTCTCTGAAATAATCATATGAATCTGTGCCAGCCGGACAATTTCATCGTATAATATGGTAGAACCATTAAATCTGCACAAAGGAGACTGATTATGATAGAAAACCAACTGATAGAAAAAGAATTAAGTGAAGAGATGTTAGAAAAAGTATCCGGCGGGAAGCAATTGGTCTGCACCGATAGGATGTTCGGCTGCTGTCCGTTCAGAAAAAAAGACACCTACATCCGCAGGTCTAATCACAAAGCAGATGTACGATTTAATAATATGAGGGTGGTGCGTCAGGTGTATACGAACCGATGCGAAGAATGCGGTAAATTTTTTTATGGTCCGGATAAACAGCAAAGATACTACGATGTCAGTGGGAATATCCTTAAGTAAAATCAATCACGATCATTCCTATTTGAGAGAGAAACGCCGCAAGCTTTTGCGGCGTTTTTTTTGCGCAGAAAAAATAAAAAACCTTGTTGACAAAAAAATAGCAGAGTGTTATCTTATTTTCATGGATATTAGCACTCTATCAATCTGAGTGCTAATAAAAGAGGATCGTAAGCGGATGGAAGAACTGGACACCAGAAAAACAATCATATTAAACGCGATCATCAAGAACTATCTGGAGACCGGAGAACCGGTGGGATCGCGGACCATCAGCAAATACACCGATCTGAACCTCTCGTCGGCGACGATCAGAAATGAGATGTCGGACCTGGAGGAGCTGGGGTACATCCTTTCGCCGCATACCTCGGCGGGGCGGATCCCCTCGGACAAGGGCTATCGATTCTATGTGGATCAGCTCATCCGGGAAAAGGATGAAGAGATCAGCGAGATGCGGTCTCTCGTCATCGAGAATACCGAGAAGATGGATCAGGTGTTAAAGAAGGTCGCGAAGCTCCTTGCAACGGACACGAATTATGCAACGATGATCACCGGGCCGCATATGAACGGCACCAAGATCAAGTTTATCCAGCTTTCCAGAGTGGACAGCAGAAACCTTCTGGCGGTGATCGTCACGGAGGGCAATCTGGTGCGAAACCGCATGGTCAGCGTGCAGGAGCCGGTGGATGATGAAGAGATCCTGAAGCTTAACATCCTTTTGAACACCAGCTTAAACGGTCTGACCGCCGCCGAGATCAATCTCGGCACCATCGCCCAGCTGAAGGAGCAGGCGGGGATTCACAGTGACATCATCAGCAAGATCCTGGATGCGGTGGCGGAAGTGATCAGAGAGGATGAAGACTTAACGGTTTACACCAGCGGCGCGACCAATATCCTGAAATATCCGGAACTGGCGGATTCGGAGAAAGCATCAGAACTGCTGGGTGCTTTTGAAGATAAGGAAGAGCTGATCTCTCTCGTGAATGAGAGCCTGAATAACGAAGAGAACACCGGTATTCAGGTATACATCGGCGGAGAGACGCCGGTGCAGAAGATGAAGGATTGCAGCGTCGTGACAGCCACCTACGAGTTGGGAGACGGGATCAAAGGCACCATCGGCATCATCGGTCCGAAGCGGATGGATTACGAAAAGGTGATGGACAGCCTGCGAAATCTGAAAAAGCAGTTTAACGAGACACTGGACAAAGCAAAAGACAAATCATAGGTCATATCAGAGGTGAGTAAAGTGGGAAAAAACAAAGCAGACGAGGAACTGAAAAAAAAGCCGCAGGCTGCTGAAGAAACGAAGAAGAAAGACGAGACATCCGAACAGGCAGAGGTAGAAGCGCAGAAGGCGGCCAAAGAAGACGGCGCGGATGAAAAAGAAGCGCAGGCAAAGGCCGATAAGGCAGACGAAGACAAGGATGTGAACGGAGAGACCGGAGCGGAAGACGCGGCCGAAACCGAGGAAGCAAGCGAAACGGATGCTGCTGAAGAAGCCGAAGAAGACGGGGATGACGCAGAGGAAAAAGCCTCCGGTGACAAAAAGAAACTCTTCTCCAAACGGGAGAAAAAGGACAAGAAGGACGAAAAGATCGAAGAGCTGACCGACCGGGTGGCGCGGCAAATGGCAGAGTTTGAGAATTTCCGCAAACGGACGGAAAAGGAAAAGAGCCAGATGTTTGAGACCGGCGCCAAGAGCATCATCGAAAAGATCCTGCCGGTGATCGACAACTTCGAGAGAGGACTTGCAGCAGTCCCGGAAGAGGAAAAGGACAGCCCCTTTGTAGACGGCATGGATAAGATCTACAAGCAGCTTTTGACCGAACTGGAAAATGCCGGTGTGAAGTCGATCGAGGCAGTGGGACAGGAATTTGACCCCGAGCTTCACAACGCCGTGATGCAGGTGGAGAGCGAGGAATACGAGTCCGGCACGGTCGCGCAGGAATTGCAGAAAGGCTATAAATACCGCGATACCGTTGTGAGACACAGCATGGTAGCAGTGGTACAGTAAAGGGTATTTTAGATGCGAAGGTCAAAAGTGCACATGCGTGTTCCACGCATGGCACTTTTGACCATAGCATCATAAAAATAGCATCAATCAAAACCATTTCATACAGGAGGACAATATCATGGGAAAAATCATTGGAATCGATCTTGGAACAACCAATAGCTGCGTAGCCGTGATGGAAGGTGGAAAGCCCACCGTCATCGCAAATCAGGAAGGAAGCCGTACCACGCCGTCCATCGTGGCGTTTACGAAAAACGGCGAAAGACTCGTCGGTGAACCGGCAAAGCGTCAGGCGGTCACCAATGCGGAGAAGACCATCAGCTCCATCAAGCGTGATATGGGTACTGACAGAGGCCGTACGATTGACGACAAGAAGTACAGCCCGCAGCAGATCTCGGCAATGATCCTGCAGAAACTGAAAGCGGATGCGGAAGGGTATCTGGGCGAGACCGTGACAGAAGCGGTCATTACCGTACCGGCGTACTTTAATTATGCACAGCGTCAGGCTACCAAGGATGCTGGAAAGATCGCAGGACTTGATGTGAAACGTATCATCAACGAGCCTACGGCAGCAGCGCTGGCATACGGCCTTGACAATGAAAAAGAGCAGAAGATCATGGTATACGACCTTGGCGGCGGTACCTTTGATGTCTCCATCATTGAGATCGGGGACGGTGTCATCGAAGTGCTGGCAACCAACGGCGATACGCATCTCGGCGGCGACGATTTCGATAATCGCGTGACCCAGTGGATGATCGATGAGTTCAAGGCAAAAGAGGGCGTGGATCTTTCCGGTGACAAGATGGCGATGCAGCGTCTGAAGGAAGCAGCGGAAAAAGCAAAGAAGGAGCTTTCCTCCGCCACCACGACGAACATCAACCTTCCCTTCATTACGGCAACGAATGAGGGACCGAAGCACTTTGATATGGATCTGACCCGGGCGAAATTCGATGAGCTGACCCATGACCTGGTGGAGAAAACCGCAACACCGGTACAGAACGCAATGAAGGATGCAGGACTTACCAATGCGGATATCGGACAGGTTCTCTTGGTCGGTGGTTCCACCCGTATCCCGGCTGTCCAGGATAAGGTAAAACAGCTGACCGGCAAAGAACCCAGCAAGTCTCTGAACCCGGATGAGTGTGTGGCGCTGGGCGCTTCCATTCAGGGCGGCAAGCTGGCAGGCGATGCCGGCGCAGGCGATATCCTTCTGCTGGATGTGACGCCGCTGTCTCTTTCTATCGAGACCATGGGTGGTGTGGCAACACGTCTCATTGAGCGGAACACGACGATTCCGACGAAGCACAGCCAGGTATTCTCCACGGCTGCGGATAACCAGACCGCTGTGGATATCAACGTGGTACAGGGTGAGCGTCAGTTTGCAAAAGACAACAAGTCCCTCGGCCAGTTCCGTTTGGACGGCATCCCGCCGGCACGGCGCGGCGTACCGCAGATCGAGGTAACCTTCGATATTGATGCAAATGGTATCGTAAATGTTTCCGCAAAGGATCTCGGCACCGGAAAAGAGCAGCACATTACCATCACGGCAGGTTCCTCCATGAGCGATGATGAGATCGACCGCGCAGTGAAGGAAGCGCAGGAATATGAGGCACAGGACCGCAAACGGAAAGAAGCCATCGATGCGAGAAACGAGGCAGACTCCTTCGTTTTCCAGACCGAGGATGCGTTAAAGCAGGTGGGAGACAATCTGGACGCGGCAGACAAGTCCGCCATCGAGACGGATCTGAACGCACTGAAGGCATTGCTGGAGGCAAATCCGCAGCCTGAGAACATGACGGACGATCAGGTTTCCGAGATGAAGGCGGCGAAAGAGAAGCTGATGGAAAGCGCGCAGAAGGTCTTCGCAAAGATGTATGAGAATGCGCAGGCAGCGCAGGGTGCGCAAGGCGCAGGCCCGGACATGAGCAACATGAACATGGGCGGCGGCGCGGCTGATGCAGGCGCAAATGCCGGAGCCGGAAACAACGGCGGCGGTGATGATGTCGTAGACGCAGACTACAAGGAAGTATAAGGGTAACTGTTCAGTACAGCCGCAAACACTACGGGGTGGTCCGAAGCACATATTGCTAAGGACCACCATTCGTGAAAACAGAGGAAAACACAGGTAACAGGCAATGGCAGAGTCAAAGAGAGATTACTACGAAGTCCTGGGCGTTCAGAAGAATGCTTCGGATGATGAAATTAAAAAGGCATTTCGCGGCCTTGCGAAGAAGTATCATCCGGACATGCATCCGGGGGATAAGACCGCGGAGGCGAAGTTCAAAGAGGCGCAGGAGGCCTATGCGGTTCTTTCCGATGCGGAAAAACGGCGTCAGTACGATCAATTCGGCCATGCAGCCTTTGAAGGCGGCATGGGCGGCGGCGGATTCGATTTCTCCGGCATGGATATGAGCGATATCTTCGGTGATATTTTCGGAGATTTCTTCGGCGGCAGAAGCCGCGGAAACAGCAACGGTCCGAGACGGGGGGCGAATTTGCGGGCAAGCGTGCATATTTCCTTTGAAGAAGCATGCTTTGGCTGCGAAAAGGAGATTGAGCTGACCTTAAAGGATGAATGCCAGTCCTGTCACGGAACGGGTGCAAAGCCGGGGACGAGCCCGGAGACCTGCGGCAAGTGCGGCGGCAAAGGAAAGGTGGTCTACAGCACACAGTCCTTCTTCGGGACGATGCAGAATGTATCCACCTGTCCGGACTGCGGCGGCAGCGGCAAGGTGGTAAAAGAAAAATGCCCGGATTGCCGAGGCACCGGCTATATCGCCAGCAGGAAGCGGATTTCCGTATCGATCCCGCCCGGCATCGACAACGGACAGAGCGTCCGGATCCGGGAAAAGGGCGAGCCGGGGATCAACAACGGCCCCCGCGGCGATCTGCTGGTGGAGGTGATCGTCAAGAATCACCCGATCTTTCAGCGGCAGGATATGGACATTTTCTCCACGGCGCCGATTTCCTATGCACAGGCGGCGCTGGGCGGTGAGATCAGGATCAATACCATCGACGGGGATATCCTTTACGAGGTGAAGCCCGGCACCCAGACGGATTCCAGAATCCGTCTCAAGGGAAAGGGCGTTCCGTCCCTGCGCAACAAGAACGTCCGTGGCGACCATTACGTCACGCTGATCGTGCAGGTACCCACGGGGCTTGGCGAGAAGGCGAAGCAGCTCCTGCGGGATTTCGACTACGAAACCGGCGATTCGCTGCATAAGCAGAACGGGGCCGTCGGGAATAACAAGAAAAAGGGCTTCAAGTTTAAATGATAAGTGCTCTTTTAATAACGTTGTCCAAGATCAGGATGTAGCATGAAGATGTTACATCCTGACTTAATTTGGTACTATAGTACTATTGAGTTGACCCGCAAGGTATTGTACCATATCTTTGTAGGGCATGGTTTTCTCCCACAAGATTGTGGGCATACGGGTGAGGAGTATGGACACAAACACACCATCGGCTCGTGGTGCAGACGAGATTTTGAGCCAGATGTATTTCAACGAAACTGTTCAAATCGAGATTGAATATAAGAAGAAAGCCCTTGCGGCAGAACGGCGACATCTCGAAGAGGAACGGCAGAAGCTGAAAAAAGACAAACGGGATTTTGACCGCTACCGGAAATTAGAACGGCAGAAGCTGGATCAGAGCCGCCGTTTATTTGACAACAAGTGGAGGATCCTGGAAGAGGAGACAAGGAAGCTCGCCAACGAGCGGATCAAAGTGGAACAGCAGAAAGCGTTCTACGAGCAGGTGAAACGGACGCTGACCGAGATTGACGATCACAAGATCATCGAGGGAGACATGTTCTTCATCGGCGTCAACAATGCAGGATCGTTGAAACGCCGTTACCGGGATCTTTTAAAGATCTACCATCCGGACAATATCGGCGGTGACACTTACACCATCCAGGAAATCAACCGCGAATACGACTGTCTGAAGCAGCGCTTCGCATAACGGATCATAAGAAGGAAAAAGAGTTTCGGAAACGGAACTCTTTTTTTGTGGCGACATTTTGACATTTTTGTTATAATGGCTTCGTAACATGTATCGTAGCAACGATACGGAGGAGCAATGATGAAATTCAAAGAGCTGAAAAAATGGCTTGCAATCGGCGTGGCATTGATGATGTGGCATTCTGTGACGGCCTGCGCGAATGAGTCCCAACCGGCTGCTGAGACGACTGTGGCACCGGCAGCGCAGACGGAAGCAGAGGAGTACGTGGAGGAAGAGGTCGAATATGAGGAAGAGGCGGATGTCGAGGAGGACCTGGACGAAGACGCCTACGAAGAGGAAGAAGCAGAAGGGGAGATTCCTTTCTCGGATGTGCTAGACAGCTATAACCAGCTGCTGGCCCTCTATAATCAGGTTTACGACCTGTATTATGACAACGAGGATGTGCCCCAGAGTGATGATGTGGAGGAGATCCTGAGCGATGTGGACAATGCGCTGAGTCAGATCGAGGCCATGACGGAAGAAGACGTCCCGACGGATGAGGAAAAGCTTGACGTGATCGCTTCCATGGGTAATCTCGGCGCAACGCTGAACGAGCTGATCGATCCGCTGATCGAGGCGGCCAATGAAAATGCCAGCGAGCAGGAGTATTACGAGCGTCTGCTGGCTTTGGTACAGCAGAATTACGATTACATGAATGCATATTTCAATTCTGTATGGGATCATCTCAGCAAATACGGCGGTACCGATGATCAGATCAACGGCGTCGTGGCTGCAAGGGATGCGATCGGAGATATCAGTAACCTCTCGTCGTCCACCCCTGAAGAGCTTGAGGCTATCAATGACAGCATCAATGCCGTAATCGATCTGCTGGACGCGATCTGCGGCCACTGATCCTGCAGGAATCATCCCGAAGAAGGGACGGAGAGAAGGCATGAAAGACAAGATACTGATGGTCGGAAAACTGACAGGCGTGCTGGCGAATATCCACGAGACGGTTTCTTCCGCTTACGAGGTCCAGATTTGTGACATCCAGCAGAAGAGCGTTTCGGGACTCATTAAGGTGGTTCGGCCTGCCATGATGATCATCTGCACCATCGGCGAGTATGATGTGGACAAGGAGTTTTTCCGGTGGCTTCATAAAGAGAATCCGGGTCTTCCGGCCATGATCATTTCCACGAAGGTGGATGAGCCGACGATCGCAGCAATTTGTCAGGGAAGCCAGTATATCTATCTCAGCCCCCCTGTGGATCTGGATACCATCCTGTCCCGCTGCGTGGAGCTGATGGAAAAAAGCAGGGTGAAGTCCGGGAAAAAAACCATCCTCACCATCGATGATTCCCCCGTGGTGCTGCGCAATGTCAAAGCAGTACTGGAAGACAAATATGATGTATATCTCGCCACCGGCGGGGAAATGGGGATCAAGAAGGCGATGGAGGCTGCGCCGGATCTGATTTTGCTGGATTATGAGATGCCCGGCATGGACGGGAGGGAGACCTTTTTAAACCTTCAGGTGGAAGAAAAAACGGAAGGGATCCCAGTCGTCTTTTTGACCGGCGTGGCGGACAGAAAACGCGTCACGGAGGTTGCAAGCATGCATCCGGCCGGATATATGCTCAAACCCATTGATGCGGATATTTTGTTGAATACCGTGAAGGAAGTCCTTGGAGATTGACAGAGTGACACAAACACGACATGTCAAAGAAACAGATGAAAACCTGAGAGCAAACCGGCGGAAAGGCCGGTTTGTTCCCGTTATACTCATTTTGCTTTTGATGGTGGTGATGGTGGGCTACACCAATTCCATGGTCCGTGCCAGGGCGTTTTCCAATGCCAGAGAAGCAGGGGCGGATAAGACCACAGGAGCGGCATACATCATTGAAAACTATATGGAGGTCGCGGAGGGCGTTCTTGAGGTTACGACGGACACCGTGGAATTCATGGTGGAACAAGGGTATTCTCTCGAAGAGATCCGGCAGTACCTGAACCGGGAATACGAGAAGGAAAAAGAACTGTTTGACCAGAATTATTCCGGCATCTACGGGGTCATCAACGGGGAATACATAGACGGCCCGGGCTGGATCCCGCCGGAAGGGTATGATCCAAAGGAGCGGGATTGGTACACTCTTGCCATTGCCGCAGACGGAGAGACGGTGTTTACGCCGCCCTATGTTGACGCGGAGACCGGAAAGGCAGTCATTACCATCTGCCGGAAGTTTTCGTCAGGGGACAATGTGCTGGCGCTGGATCTGGAAATGGACTATGTCCAGCAGATCACGGACAGCATGAAATATGAGGGGAAGGGCTTCGGCTTTCTCATGAACCAGGACGGCATGATCATCACCCATGCCGACAGATCCAAGATCGGACTGCAGTTCGGAGAGACGAAGGAAGAGCAGGCTTTTGCCCGGGAGGTGCTGGATCAAAAGGCAGGCATTTATTCCCGGAATGTGGAGGGAGAGCCCAGCACGGTATTCCTTCAGCCCGTGGTGGACGATTGGGTGCTTGCCTTCGTGGTTCATGATGATGACCTGTTTGCGGGGATCAATGTGCAGCTGCTGATCAATATTTTGATCTGCACGGCCATTTTTTCCCTGGTGCTGCTTTCCTACCTCTGGGGAAGAAGACGGGAGAGGGATTACCTCCGGCATCTGGATCGGCTGCGGGAGGAGGAAAAAAAGAGAGAGTACGAGGCAACGGTGCTGCGGCTGGAAAAAGAGGCAGCGGACAGCGCCAATCACGCCAAGAGCACCTTTCTTGCCAATATGAGCCATGAACTCCGGACGCCCATGAATACGGTGCTGGGGCTGGATACCATGATCCTGCGGGAAAGCGGGGATGAAAAGATCAAAGGCTATGCCCTGGACATCCAGAGTGCGGCCCAGAGCCAGCTTTCCATCATCAATGATATCCTGGATCTTTCCAAGATCGAGTCGGGCAAGATGGAGATTATTCCGGTGGAATATGAGGTTTCCGACCTGATCAATGACGTGGCCAATATGATCACGCCGAGGGCCGTGCAAAAGAACCTGCGGTTCGACCTGGAGATTGACAGCGAGATCCCCCATACCCTGCTGGGAGACGACGTCCGCATCCGCCAGGTGCTGATCAATCTCCTGACCAATGCCGTCAAATACACCCAGGAGGGCAGCGTGACCCTGTCCGTCTCCGGTGAGCGGAAAGGAGACCGGGAGCGTCTCATCTTTTCTGTCAGAGATACGGGGATCGGGATCGCAAAAGAGGATCTGGAGAAACTGTTCCAGGAATATGTGCGGATCGAAGAGAAGCGCAACCGCCACATCGAGGGCACCGGGCTTGGCATCAGCATTGTCACCACACTCCTTTCTTTGATGGACAGCAAACTGGAGGTGGAGTCGGTATACGGGGAGGGATCGGATTTCCATTTTACCATCGATCAGACGATCGTAAACGAGGAACCCATCGGCGATCTGGAGGCGCGGATCCGGACCCGCGCCACCGAATATCATTATGAGGCCTCCTGCATCATACCGGAAGCAAGGATTCTGGTGGTGGATGACAACGCCATGAACCGGAAGGTCTTTACGGAATTATTAAAGGATCTGGAGTGCGCCATCGATGAAGCGGAAAGCGGGGAGACCGCGCTTTCTCTGACAAAGGAAAATGCTTACGACCTTATTTTCATGGATCACATGATGCCGGGAATGGACGGGATCGAAACCCTCCGCCGCATGCGGGAACGGAAGGACGATGCCAATCAGGAGACGCCTGTGATCGCGCTGACCGCCAATGCCGTGACGGGTGCGCGGGAAATGTACCTTTCGAAAGGGTTTGATGATTTCCTGACCAAGCCCATCGTCCCGGAGAAGCTGGAGGAGCTGATTTTGTCCCGCATTCCGGAGGAAAAGAAAAAGCCCGGAAAGCAGAAAACACCGGAACCGGGGACCGGGCGGGAGGAAGCGGACTCCCTGCCGACGGTGGAGGGCGCCGACTTTGATTATGCGCTGTTGAAGCTGAAAAAGGCATCGCTTTTAAGACAGGTCGTGAAGGATTATTGTGATCTGGCGGAGACGGATCTTTGTGAACTGGAGGCGTATTATGATGCGTTAAAAGCCCCCGGCGAAGAGCAGGAGGCGTCCTTAAAAGCCTACCGGATCAAGGTGCACGCCATGAAGAACACGGCTGCCATGACAGGAGCGCTGGCGGTATCGGCTCTGGCGAGAGTCCTGGAATATGCGTCGAGAGACCGGGATACGGAGACCATTGAACGGGTGAAGGACGTGTTCGGAAAAGAGTGGATCCGGCAGAAGGAATTGTTTTCGGAGGCCTTTGGCTGGGCAGGGGATACGCAGGAGGATCAAAAGCCCATGATCGATCCGGAACTATTGCAGACGTATCTCCGCGCGCTGGAGAGCGCCATGCAGGAACTTGACACGGATACGGCGGATAACGTGATGGAAGAACTCTCCGGCTATCGCTATGACGAAACCGGAGAAAAGCGTCTGAAGGCGCTTGCTGCGGCGGTAAAACAACTGTCCATCGAGGACAGTCTGAAGATCATTGAGGAGTGGCATAACGCCTGAATAAAAACAGGAGGCAGGCATGAATGTAGAAAGCGGATTTATTGCAAAAGCCATCATTGCGGTTGCAATCGCGGTCTTTGTCATTGTGATGAATGACATTGTGCTGCGGATTTATCTGAACAAGAAAAAGAGGCCGCATTTTGTCTTTCTGCGGCGGTTGATCCGGTTCGTGACCATCGTGATCCTGGTGATGTACTTGATCGCGGAGTTCTGGGGATTGACGAGGCTAGTCAACCTACTGGTGGGATCCATTGCCATCATCAGTGGTATCGTTGCTTTTGCCTGCCAGAGTATCTTCCGCGACTTTTTTGAGGGACTCGTCCTCAGCATCAGCCGCCCGTTTGATATCGGGGACAGACTGTTGCTGGATTCGGTGGACAAGCCCTGCGTGGTGGAGGACATCACGGTCCACCATGTGGTCCTTCGGACCATGGACGGCATCCGCTATATCGTTCCGAACAGCAAGATCAGCAGCGAGGTGATCACCAACACCAGTTACAGACAGCGGCTCAGAGGATCCTTTGTTACGGTACCGGTCAGCTACAATACCGATATTCCAAGAGCCATGACGCTGGTGCTGGAGGCCGTGAAGGAATGTCCCCACACCTTTCCGAATGTGGAGGCAAATGTGGATCTGGGAGGCTACGGGGATGTCTATTTTATGGCCTATCAGGGCAGCAGCCTTTTGCTGGAAACGGTGATCTGGACAGAGCCGGAGACGGACAACTTCCTTGCCTGCAGCGAGGTGCGTTCCGCGATCCTGATGAAGTTTCGGGAAAACGGCATCGAGATTCCCTATGACTATCTGAACGTGATCGAGAAGGAGGAGAGCACCGCAGAGAGCGCTTCTTCCGGTATCCGGAAGCGGGATATCCGGATCAAGACAGACGCGGTGGAGATCCGTTCCGGCACGAAGGACATCAAGAAGGTACACACAGCCGCCAGACAGTACGCGAAGTATCATAACATCCCGGAGGAACAGGCCGTAGAGCTGACGCTGATCTCGGAAGAGCTGATGCTGTTTGCCGAGAATGTGCTCGGGGTCGGGACAGGAAGATTCTGGCTGGAAGGAAAGCGGGAAAAGACCTGGATGCATTTCAAGACCGCGCTGGCAGTCAATCAGGAGATGAAGAATGATCTGCTGTGCTTGTCCTCCTCCGGAAAGAACGAGGCGAAAAACGGGTTTGCGAGGCTGGTACAGGACCCCATCCTGGGATCGGGGACGAATGAAGGAAAGAAAATGGTCTCCTATTCGGGATACAAAAAGGAGGGCAGCACTCCGGATGACGATCTGGAGTTTAAGCTTCTGACCGGTTTGGCGGACGATATCAAGGTATCCATCTGGAAAGGGACAGTGGAGATCACGGTGATCAAAAAAACCGGAAAAGGCAGGGGCGGGAGAAAAGCATGAAATACACCAAATTTTCCATTCTGACAACCACAGAGGCTGAGGACTTTATCAGCGCCATGCTTTACGATCTCGGTGTCATGGGCGTGGAGATCGAAAACAATGTGCCGCTCACAAAGGAAGAACTGGCGGGGATGTTTGTCGATTTTCCCCCGGAGCTTGCGCCGGATGACGGCAGCAGCATCATCAGCTTTTATGCGGAGGAAGGGCTGCATACCGACGCATTCCTGCAGCAGATCTACGACGGGATCGAGGAACAGCGGCAGTTTGTGAATGTGGGACCCGGCACGGTCAAGGTCGGAGAAACAGAGGATGCGGACTGGCTGAATAACTGGAAGCAGTTTTTCCACGCATTCACGATTGACGATATCTATATCCGGCCTACCTGGGAGGAGGCCGAAGAAGGTATCTCCTGTCAAACAGAGATCGTGATCGATCCCGGGATCTCTTTCGGCACCGGAAAGCATGAGACGACGCAGCTTTGCATCAAAGCATTGCGGAAGTATCTCAATGAAGGGGATATGGTGCTGGATGCGGGCTTCGGCAGCGGTATCCTTTCGATTGCAGCGCTGAAACTTGGTGCATCGGAGGTGGTCGGCACGGATATTGATGAGGCTTGTCTGTCATCCGTAAAAGAAAACTTCGCAGTCAATCAACTGCCCGAGCACAAAGGCCGCTTTTTCTGCGGGAATCTGATTGATGACAAAGCCCTGCAGGAGGCCGTCGGTACAGGCTGCTTTGATATCGTTGTGGCGAATATCCTCGCGGATGTGATCATCCCCATGGCGCCGGTGATCCCGGATCGCATGAAGCCGGACGGGATCTTCATTGCCTCGGGGATCATCGATTTTAAGGAAAACGAAGTAAAGGAAGCGCTCAAGGATGCGGGCTTTTCGATCATGGAGACGATGCATCAGGGGGAGTGGGTCGGAATCGTATGCAGCAGGTCTTTGTAGAGGACAGCCAGGTCGGAAAAGAATATGTGACCATCACCGGAGAGGATGCGCATCATTTGATCCATGTGGTGCGGCTGAAGGCCGGCGAGAAACTGCGGGTAAGCACGGCCGACGGTAAAAATATGCTGTGCCGGGTGGCAGAGATCGGGGATTCGTTTTTGCAGGCGGATATCCTCTCTGACCTCATCAGTACAGAGCTTCCCGCGACAGTGCTGCTGTTTCAGGCGATCCCGAAAGGCGACCGGATGGAGACCGTCATTGAAAAGACTGTGGAGTTGGGGGTTTCCGAGATCATCCCGGTATCGATGCAGTACTGTGTGGTGCGTCTCACAGAGGAAAAAGCAAAAAGCAAGGTCAAGCGTTGGCAGACCATTGCAGAGAATGCAGCGCGGCAAAGCAAACGAAGCAGACTGCCCGTTGTACGGGATGTCTGCGATTTTCCGGCGGCGCTGGATGCTTTTTTGCAGTGTGATCTGAAGCTGTTTCCCTATGAAAATGAGCGCGGCATGGAAGCGACGAGGGATGCGCTTGATACGATCAGGTCGGGACAGACCATCGGGATTATGATCGGTCCGGAAGGCGGGTTTTCGCTGGAAGAGGTGGCCGCCGTCGAAAAAAAAGCAAGATGCTTATCCCTTGGGAAACGGATATTAAGAACGGACACCGCGGCGATTACCGCGATGTCCGCTGTGATGCTGGCGTTGGAAATGGCATAGTATTTATCGACGGGACCGCGGATTTTGTGATAACATAAGGGGCAGTAACGGTGTTGGATAAGGAACGGCAAATGGAAGCATATCTGGATAATGCGGCGACCACCCGATGCAGCGAAAAAGCCGCGCAGGCGGTGACGGAGGCGATGACCGTGACATACGGCAATCCGTCCTCCATGCACCGGAAGGGGATGGAAGCGGAGCGGATCGTGAAAGATGCGCGGGAAACCATCGCAAAGACGCTGCGGGCAAAGGAAAAAGAGATCGTCTTCACCTCCGGGGGGACGGAGTCCAATAATCTCGCGATCTTCGGCGCAGTGCAGGCGAACCGGAGAGCGGGCAGACGGATCCTCACTTCTGCCATTGAGCACCCGGCGGTGCGTAATCCCATGAAGGCCCTGCAGGAGCAGGGGTATGAGGTGATTTTTCTCCCTGTGGACGCACAGGGCGTGGTCTCTCTGAAGGCGCTGGAAAAAGAAGCAAACGCCGAAACTGCACTGGTTTCTCTGATGCAGGTGAATAACGAGATCGGGACAGTGGAGCCCATCGCGGAGGCGTCCAAAATCATCCGGGAGAAGGCGGCGCAGGCCTATTTCCATGTGGACGCGATCCAGGCGTATGGGAAACGGATCCTTACGCCGGAAAAGACGGGGATCGACCTGCTTTCTGTGAGCGGGCACAAGATCCATGGGCCGAAGGGCGTCGGATTTCTGTATATCAGAGAAAGGACGAAGCTGATTCCGCAGATCCTCGGCGGCGGGCAGCAGTGGGGCTTGCGCTCCGGGACGGAAAATGTGCCCGGGATCGCGGGGCTGGCAGCTGCGGCGGAGGAAAGCTGCAGGGGGCTTGCGGAAAAAGAAGGGCGGATGCGCACCCTTCGGGCGCAGCTCATCACAGGTCTGCAGACGATGGAGGACATTTTGATCAACGGGGGACAGACCGATGAAACGGCCTCCCCATATATTACAAGCGTGAGCGTAAGCGGCGTCCGAAGCGAGGTGCTGCTGCACGCACTGGAGGAGGAAGGCGTTTACGTTTCGGCGGGCTCGGCCTGCGCCTCCAACAAACCTGCCGTCAGCGAAACGCTGAAGGCCATCGGCCTCCCGGAGCAATACCTGTCTTCCACGGTGCGTTTCAGTTTTTCGGCGCAGACGACGGAAGAGGAGATCGCCCATGCGGTCGATGCCATGCAGCGCATTGTGCCAAAACTCCGAAAATATACGAGAAAGTAACGAGCTGTATCAGCTCCCGAGAGAGAATTATGAGTTATCAATCATTTTTAATCAAATACGGAGAGATCGGGATCAAGGGAAAAAACCGGTATCTCTTTGAGGACGCGCTGGTGGACCAGATCCGGTTTGCGTTAAAGGACGTGGACGGGATCTTTCATGTCAGGAAAACCGATGGTCGCATCTTTGCGGAGGTCGAAGGCGCCTATGACTATGACGGAGCGGTGGAAGCGCTTTCCAAGGTGTTCGGGATCGTCCGGTTCTGTCCGGTGAAGGTGACCTCAGACGAAGGGTTTGAGGCGCTTTCCGATGCGGTCTGCGCCCACATCGAGGAGACCTATGAGAAGAAGGACTTCACCTTTAAGGTGGAGACCCGCCGTGCCAGAAAGAACTATCCGAAGCAGTCCATGGAGGTGAACGCGGATCTCGGGGAACGGATCCTGGAGACATTCCCGGGAACCAGGGTGGATGTCCATACCCCGGAGGTGCGGATCCATGTGGAGATCCGCAACGAGATCAGTATTTATTCCGAAGAGATCGAAGGCCCCTGCGGCATGCCTGTGGGGACTTCGGGGAAAGCCATGCTGCTGTTGTCCGGCGGCATCGACAGCCCGGTGGCGGGCTACATGACCGCCAAGCGCGGGGTGCAGATCGAGGCGGTCTATTTTCATGCGCCGCCCTATACCAGCGACCGCGCGAAGCAGAAGGTGATCGATCTGGCGAAGATCATTTCCGTGTATACCGGGCCCATGAAGCTGTATGTGGTGAATTTCACGGATATCCAGCTGGCGATTTATGAGCATTGTCCCCATGACGAACTGACGATCATCATGCGTCGTTTTATGATGCAGATCGCGGAGCATTTCGCAAAGGCGGACGACTGTCTCGGGCTGATCACGGGGGAATCCATCGGACAGGTGGCGAGCCAGACCATGCAGGCGCTTTTCTGCACGGATGACGCGGCGACGCTGCCGGTTTACCGTCCCCTCATCGCCTTTGACAAGCAGGATATCGTCCATCTGTCCGAACAGATCGGGACTTACGAGACCTCCATTCTGCCTTATGAGGATTGCTGCACGATCTTTGTGGCGAAGCACCCTGTGACGAAGCCGAGGCTTGATCGGATCGTGCTGTCGGAGCAGAAACTGGACGGCATCGTGGAGCCGTTGGTGGAAAAGGCACTGTCGGACGTGGAGATTGTGGAGATCTGACCTGATTTCAGTGGAAAGTGTAAAGGAAGGGAGACCATTTATGGGTTTGGATGACCTTTTGGAAGACAGCCCGGCGCTGCAGACTTCCGTGAAAAGCCGCGCTGCGGAATATGCCGCGGCAAAAAGACAGGGAGATCGCGCCTGCCGCAGAGCGGTGGCCAATGGACAATACCCGTATCTGCCGGCGCTGGAGGAATTTTTCCCCGGCGGAAGCTCGGATGTGGGCGTGCCTATCGGGATCATGGAAATCGCTCTGTCGCAGGTGGTGGGCACCAAGACCCGGGGGCGGCAGGAAGCCTTTGCCTGCAATTTTATGCCGATCCTGGCGGATGAGAGCGAGTTTGCGCTGAAGTGGATCACGCTGCTGGGGGCGCAGGAGACGGAAGGAATCCGGGATGCCGTGAAGGTGTATGAATACCTCTGGAAATTTTATGTCCTGGAAGGCAATAAACGGGTGTCCGTGCTGAAATATCTCAAGATGCCCATGATCCTGGCGGACATTACCCGCGTCATGCCCAAAAATGAAGACGAGGAGCTGGTGAAAGCTTATTATGAGTTTGATCAGTTTTTCCGGTGCGCGCCGCTTTATGAGATTGTCTTTACGAAAGAGGGAAGTTATCAGCGTTTAGCTGAACTTTTAAATCAGGATTTAAAAACGAAATGGGATGAGGATCTGGTGAAGGAACTGTCCTATGCCTTTTCTGTTTTTACCAATGCCTACAACGCAAAGTACGGCGGAAAGCAGAAACTGACGCCGTCGGAGGCGTTTCTCGTCTACCTTTCCTATTATTGCAAAGAGGAGCCGCTGACCGCTGGGAAGGACCTGGTGGAGAAACGGATTGAAAAGCTCCGGACGGAATTTGAAATCCAGTCCAGCGAAAATCCGCTACAGATTCAGGAAACGCCAAACCTGAAAGAGGGCGGCACCATGCTTTCCAACCTGATCATGCCGAAGCTCTATTCCGAGAAGAAACCTCTGAAAGCAGCGTTTCTATACGAGACCTCCCCGGACGAATCCAGCTGGTTTTACGGCCATGAGCTGGGGCGGAACCGGCTGCAGCAGGTGTTTGAAGGCGTGGTAGAGACCGAGGCGGTTTCCCACTGCTTAGAGGAGGATGCGATCCGGGAGGCCATCGACAAGTCAGTGGAAGGCGGCGCAGAGCTGATCTTTACCACTTCGCCCACCCAGATAGAGGAGACCATGCGGGCGGCGGTGCATTTTCCCAATGTGCGGTTTATGAACTGCTCCATCAACCTGTCCCACGGAAAGGTGCGCACTTATTACGGCAGGATGCACGAGGCGAAATTTCTGATGGGGGTGCTGGCCGGGTCTCTGACGGAGAACCATAAGATTGGATATGTTGCGGATTATCCCATTTTCGGCGCGGTTTCCAGGATCAATGCCTTTGCCATCGGCGCGGCCATGGCGGATCCCGAGGCAGAGGTGTATGTGACCTGGACGTCGCTGAAGGACACGGACTGGAAGGAAGAACTGACAAGCAAAGGCGCGCGGATGATTTCCGGGCCGGATCTCATCAAGCCGTCGGCGAAATCCCGGGACTACGGACTTTACAGGATCGATGGGGAGGATCAGGTCCATAATCTGGCGATGCCGGTGTGGGATTGGGGCAAGTATTATGAACTGATCGTGCGGAGCATCCTGAACGGAAGCTATGACAAGGAGGATGCGCCGAAAGCCGGTACGGCACTGAACTACTGGTGGGGCATGGCCTCCGGCGTGATCGATGTGATCCTGTCCCAGAATCTTTCCTACTATTCCCAGAAAATGATTGATATCTATCGGCGGGCGCTGATCAACAAGACGTTTCATCCCTTTGACGGGGAGCTGCGAAGCAGAGACGGCGTGATGCATGCGGCGGACGCAGGGGAACTGACGAATGAGGAAATGATTACGATGAATTGGCTGAACGACAATGTCATCGGCGAAGTGCCGCCGGCGGAGAAGCTGACGGACGCGGGGAAAAATGCGGTCCGGATCAGCGGACTGGATTTGTCAAACGTGCAGACGACGGAGAACTGACGGAAGCGCGTATCATAAGGGGAAGGTTTTGAGGGGACCCAAAAATGAGGATTTTGGCGATCGCAGACAATGAAGAAAAAGCGCTATGGGATTTTTTTGATAAGGAGCGGCTGGGGGAGATCGATCTCATCATTTCCTGCGGGGATCTCCATGCCTCCTATCTGGAATTCCTGCGCACCATGCTGAACGCGGAGCTTCTTTATGTCAGAGGCAATCACGACCACGGCTATGAGGAACATGCGCCGGAAGGGTGCGTCTGCATCGAGGACAGAATCTTCAATTTTCACGGGCTGAGGATCATGGGACTCGGCGGCAGCATGCGTTACCGGGACGGCCTGGATATGTATACGGAACGCCAGATGGCTTCCAGAGTCAGGAAGCTTCGTCCCATGGCGGAGATGACCAACGGCTTTGATATGCTGATCACCCACGCACCCGCCAAGGGATATGGAGATCTGGAAGACCGTGCGCATCAAGGCTTTGCGGTATTCAATGAGCTGCTGGACCGCTACCATCCGCGGTATCTTTTGCACGGCCATGTGCATAAGGAATACGCCCGTTTCACGAGAGAGCGGGAGCATCCCAGCGGCGCGAAGATCATCAACTGCTGTGGCTATGTGATTCTGGAAGTGGGAAAGGAAGAGTATCCCGCACAAGGAAAAACCGGTTCCCTATTGTACGACATCGTGACAAATTTAAAGAACCGGTAAAACGCAGATTGCTCTGTTTTCAGATTGATAAGGGAGGGATCAGCCCTCAGCGGGGACATTCACAAGATACGGCTTGATGGCTTCCATGACGGTCTCCTCATCCGCATCGGAATGGATGTTCAAATCGATGGGCTTGCTGAGATCCAGAGAGAAAATGCCCATGATGGATTTCGCGTCAATGACATATCTGCCGGATACCAGATCAAAGTCAAAATCAAACGTGCTGATGGCGTTGACAAAGGACTTTACCTTATCAATCGAATTAAGTGAAATCTGAACTGTCTTCATATCATAAAACCTCCTAAAGACTTGGTATATAATGAACTATGCCCATCGTACATAAAAACAACGGAAAAGTCAAATTTGAAAAAACCGCGGGAGAAAAGACAGCGGCGCTTCACAACCTCGGATGCAAAGTCAATGCCTACGAGACGGAGGCGCTGAGAGAACTGCTGGAGGCGGAGGGCTACCGCATTGTCCCGTTTACGGAAGCCGCGGATGTCTACGTGGTGAATACCTGCACCGTGACCAATATCGCGGACAAAAAATCCAGACAGATGCTGCGGCGGGCGAGAAAACTGAATCCGGACGCGCAGATCGTGGCGGTGGGATGTTATGTGGACACGGCAAAAAGCGATCTGGTGGAAAGCGGGATCTGCGACATCGCCATCGGCAATGAGGACAAAAATAAACTGATTGGGATGCTGCGAAGCCCGGCCATGCATACGAGAGCCTTTCTCAAGGTACAGGACGGGTGTGAGATGTTTTGCGCCTACTGCCTGATCCCCTATGCCAGAGGGAAAAGCAAAAGCCGCGACAGGGAGGAGATACTGGAGGAGGTGGCAGGACTTGCAAGGAACGGCTTCCAGGAGTTTGTGCTGACAGGGATCCATCTCAGCTCCTACGGGAAAGATACGGGAGATACGCTGCTTTCGCTGGTCGAAGCCGTAGACCGGATCGATGGGGTGAAACGGATCCGGCTGGGGTCGTTGGAGCCCCGCATCATCACGGAGGCGTTCTGCCGGGGGCTCTCCGGGATACAAAGTTTCTGCCCCCATTTTCATCTTTCGCTCCAGAGCGGCTGCATATCGACCTTGCAGCGGATGAACAGGCATTATACCCCGGAAGAATACCGGGCATCCTGCGAATTGCTGCGGTCGTTTTTTACCCACCCGGCCATCACGACGGATGTGATCACAGGGTTCCCGGGGGAGACGGAGGAAGAGTTTGCCGAGACCGTATCCTTCCTGAAAGACCTGTCGTTGTATGAGATCCATGTGTTCCCCTACAGCAGACGCAGCGGGACGCGGGCTGCGAAGATGGAGGGTCAGGTGCCGGAGGAAACAAAGAAAGCCCGGAGCGCCGTGCTTCTGGAACTGACCGGAAGACAGGCGGAGGCGTTTCGTGAATACTACCGGGGCAAAGAGGAAGAGATCTTGCTGGAGGAGTGCGAGGTGCATGACGGCATCCGTTACTTCACCGGCTATACAAAGGAGTATGTGAAGCTGGCGGTGGCCGCGGAGGGAAGGGAAGCGAATACCTTCGCCCGGGGCATCGTCGGAGAGGAATTGCTATATTTGTGATGGAGAGCTTATGAAACTAATCGACACATTTCCCACTAACAGGATCGGAGATCTGGAGTACCGGATCGGCAGGGTGTTTCCTTTTGGCGCCACTCTGATGGACAACGGAGTGAATTTCAGCATTTTTTCCAAGGAGGCAAAAAGCTGTACCCTTGTGCTGTTTCATCACGGCAGCATGGAGCCCTTTGTGGAGATCCCGTTCCCGGAGGAATTTCGGATCGGCGATGTCTATACGATGATGGTGTTCGGCATCAATGTGGAGACCACGGAATACGGCTATCGGTTTGACGGGGAATTCCGCCCCGAGGTCGGGCTGCGGTATGACAAGAATAAGATCCTGCTGGATCCTTATGCGAAGTCCATCTCCGGGCGATCTGTCTGGGGAAAGGAATTTGACCCCAAAGATCCGTTTCCCCAGCGGGGGCAGTTTATCCGGGAGGATTATGACTGGGAGGGAGATAAGCCCCTGGAATATCCTCTCAGAGATCTTGTGATCTATGAACTGCATGTGCGTTCCTTTACCAAACATGCGTCCAGCGGTGTGAAATACAAAGGCACCTTCGCGGGACTGGCGGAAAAGATTCCCTATCTGAAGGAACTTGGTGTCAACTGCGTGGAGCTGATGCCGATCTTTGCCTTTGACGAGTTTGAAAACATGCGGGAAGTGGACGGGAAGAAACTCTATCATTACTGGGGCTATTCCACCGTCGGATTTTTCGCGCCGAAGGCGGGGTATGCGGCTTCCGCGCCCTTCGGGATGGAGACAGAGGAGTTGAAAAACACCATCCGGCTGCTGCATAAAAACGGGATTGAAGTCATTTTGGATGTGGTCTTCAACCATACGGCGGAGGGAAATGAAAACGGTCCGTACATCTCGTTCCGCGGGATTGACAACCGTACCTAGTACCTGCTGACGCCGGACGGGTGGTACTATAATTTCAGCGGCTGCGGCAATACCATGAACTGCAACGACCCGGTGGTGCGTTTCTTTATTCTGGACTGCCTGCGGTACTGGGTCTCGGCCTATCATGTGGACGGCTTCCGGTTCGATCTGGCATCCATCCTGTCCCGTGACGAGAACGGCGCACCGATGATGGAACCGCCGCTTTTAGATCTCCTTGCCCATGACGCTGTGCTGGGGAGGAGCATCCTGATCGCGGAGGCGTGGGATGCGGGCGGACTGTATCAGGTGGGGAGCTTCCCCTCCTGGAACCGTTGGTCGGAATGGAACGGGAAATACCGGGATTGTGTCCGGAAATTCGTGAAAGGTGCCGGAGAATGCGCACCGGAACTTTTCTGGCGGATCCGCGGCTCCTCGGATCTTTACGGCGGACGGAGTGCGGAGGCCTCCATCAATTTCATTACCTGTCACGACGGCTTTTCCATGTATGACCTGGTGAGCTACAACGAGAAGCATAATGAAGCGAACGGGGAAGGCAACCGTGACGGCTGCAACGACAACGACAGCTGGAACTGCGGAGTGGAAGGAGAAACTGAAGACGCCGGAATCAAGGCATTGCGGCGGCGCCAGATGAAAAATTTATTCACGATTTTATTAATTAGCAGAGGCGTGCCCATGCTGTTATCGGGGGATGAATTCTGCAATACCCAGTTCGGCAACAACAATGCCTACTGCCAGGACAACGAGATTTCCTATCTGGATTGGACGCATCTTTCAGAGGAGCAGGAGCTGTTTGCGTATGTACAGCATCTCATTGCACTGCGTCAGGCGCACCCGGTGCTGCGGAATGCAAGCTTTGATTTCGGAAAAAACGGCACAGGCTATCCGGAACTTTCTTTCCACGGGATGACGCCATGGCAGCTGGATGAATGTGCACCGACCCTGACCTTTGCCTGCCTTTTTGCGGAGGATCATGAAAAATACGGGACGAAGAAGGACTGTTTCCTTTATGTGATCGTCAATGCCCACTGGGAGGAACATGCCTTTACGCTGCCCAAGATCCCGGCGGAGTTGAAGTGGGCACTGTTTTGTGAGGCTTACGGCGTCAGCGCAGTACCCGGCAAGGAGAAAAAACTTCCGGATCAAACGCAGATCACGCTGGGCGCCAGATCCACGGCGGTGCTGGTGGCGAAGTGACTTCTTATCATTATGGAGAAAAACGACGATGCGATTCCTCCGATCCGAAAAAATGCGCACAAGATGGACGGCTGTGAAAACATTCTGGCTGGGATTTTTCAAGCAGCTCTCCGCCAAAGATATCGGCACCTATGCGGCCAGCGCAGCGTTCTTTGCGTTTCTGTCCCTTCTGCCGCTTCTGGTCTTGCTGCTGTTTTTCCTGCCGAAGACCGGGCTTTCGGCGGAGGAAGTGATCCCCATTGTCACAGACGTCACCCCGGAATACATCGACGGCTTCGTGACAGAGACGATCCGGGAGGCTTACGGACGAGCCGGCGGGGTCGTGCCGCTGACGCTGATTATCATGGTCTTCTCCGCAGCCCAGGGCATGACAGCGCTGATCAAAGGACTGCGGCTCGTCTACGGGATCGAAAAAAAACAGAACGTCCTGTTCCTGAACCTGCTCGGCCTACTGTCGACGCTGGTGATCGCGGTGTTCCTCTTCTTTTCCGCAGTGGGCCTGTTTCTGGCAAACACGGTGGTGCTGGCCTCCGCAGCGGAGTCCATTCCGATCCCGTTTCTTTCGGAAACCGTGCTGCGGCTCCGCTATGTGATCATGATGGCACTCTTTATCGTGCTGCTGACCATGCTCTATACTCTGATATCCGGCTCCCAACGCAAAATACGGCTGCACCTCCCGGGAGCCATTCTCTCTTCCGTGCTGTGCGCCGTATTCACCTGGTTCTTCTCGCTTTATGTCGGACTCGGCAACTATCGCACCATTTACGGGAATCTCGCTTCTCTCGTCGTGATGCTGATGTGGGGGTATTTCTGCATCTTTCTGATCCTGCTGGGCGGGAGCTTCAATCACTATCTGATCGAGAAGAAAGCCAAACCGCAGTAAACGCTTGTTCTTGACAAGTACTAGGTGGCAAACAAAGCACTCCCCGAACGAATCAGAAGAAGAAAAAGTGCTTGACACATCAGAAGGCAGCGATTAAAATAGCCATAGTGTCGGCGTGAAAGCCGCACGAAGACGGCAACCGGAGGGAGGTTAGGTTTTCGCTTATGTCGAGTGTAATTGTCAAAGAGAACGAGACGTTAGACAGCGCGCTTCGCAGATTCAAGAGAAATTGCGCAAAGGCCGGCATCCAGCAGGAGATTCGTAAGCGTGAGCATTACGAGAAGCCCAGCGTAAGACGCAAGAAAAAGTCCGAAGCGGCGAGAAAAAGAAAGTACAACTAAAAGCGGAGCCATCCGATACGATCGGGTGGCTTTCTTTATGAAGGTTACGGTTTATGGAAGATCTGAAAAAAGAAATTGAAAAACGGCGCACTTTTGCGATCATATCGCACCCGGATGCCGGGAAGACGACGCTGACGGAGAAGTTTCTGCTGTACGGCGGCGCCATCAATCTGGCGGGATCGGTGAAAGGAAAAGCGACGGCCAGACATGCGGTATCGGACTGGATGGAAATCGAGAAGCAGCGCGGTATCTCTGTCACCAGTTCCGTTCTGCAGTTTCATTATGGTGATTATTGCATCAACATTCTGGATACGCCGGGACATCAGGACTTTTCCGAGGATACCTACCGGACGCTGATGGCGGCGGATTCAGCCGTGATGGTGATCGACGCCAGCAAGGGCGTGGAGGCACAGACCAGAAAGCTTTTTAAGGTCTGCGCAATGCGCCATATTCCCATCTTTACGTTTATCAACAAGATGGACCGGGATGCGATGGATACCTTTGAACTTTTGGATAACGTGGAGAAGGAACTGGGGATCGAGACGACGCCGGTCAACTGGCCTATCGGCTCCGGCAAACATTTCAAGGGCGTCTATGATGTGGAACAGAAAAACGTGCTGACCTTTGCGGATACGGAAAAGGGCACGAAAGAGGGAAAGAGCGAAGCGCTTTCTGAGGAAACGGAGATCGTGGCTTATATCGGGGCGGAAGCATGGGAGAATCTGAATGAGGAACTGGAGCTTCTGTCCGGTGCGGGAGCCACCTTTGATCTGGAAAAGGTGCGCGCCGGTGAACTGACGCCGGTCTTCTTCGGCTCGGCGCTGACAAACTTCGGCGTGGAGTTTTTCTTAAAGCATTATCTTGCTATGGCACTCCCGCCGACGCCGCGGACTTCCGCGGGAGAACCGGTGGATCCGGTGACTCACGGCTTCAGTGCCTTTGTCTTTAAGATTCAGGCAAATATGAATAAGGCGCACCGCGACCGGATCGCGTTCATGCGGATCTGCTCCGGCAAATTCGAAGCGGACAAAAACGTGAAGCATGTCCAGAGTGGGAGAGAGATGCGTCTGTCCCAGCCACAGCAGCTGATGGCGGACGAGCGCAGGGTCATTGAGGAGGCCTATGCCGGCGACATCATCGGGGTGTTTGATCCGGGGCTTTTCTCTATCGGCGATACCATTGAGGCGCCGGAGGAGAATGTCCGGTATGAGGGGATCCCCACCTTTGCACCGGAGCATTTTGCCAGAGTGCGGCAGCTGGATACCATGAAGCGCAAGCAGTTTGTCAAAGGCGTGACCCAGATCGCCCAGGAGGGCGCGATCCAGATCTTTCAGGAATACAATTCCGGCATGGAGGAGATCATCGTCGGCGTGGTGGGCGTGCTGCAGTTTGACGTCTTAAAGTTCCGACTGGAAAATGAATACAACGTGGAAATCCGTCTGGAAAACCTGCCCTATGAGCATATCCGCTGGATTGAAAACTGGCGGGAGATCGACGTGGAGAAGCTTTCCGGCACTTCCGATATGAAAAAAGTGGTGGACATGAAGGGCAACCCGCTGCTGTTGTTTGTGAACGCCTGGAGCGTGGGCATGACCCTGGACCGGAACGAAAACCTGGTGCTGTCCGAGTTCTCCAGAAACGAGATTTAAAGCGCGCAGCCCCAAAAAGGGGCACCGGAAAAGTTTATAAAAAATTCATTTGTAAAAGCAAAACAGACATGATAAGATAAGCACATCTTCAATCATGTCTGTTTTATTTATGAAACAAACCCCTTGTTTTTTTATTTTTTGTTGTTGACAAGAAAATGCAAGTATACTACTATTGTTTTTAGAAAAACGAACATACGTTCACTTTTGAAGGAGAAAATTATGAGCAAAGATATCGCAAGAGAAGAAAAACTGAGAGCATTGGATGCGGCGATCTCCCAGATCGAGAAGCAGTACGGCAAGGGTTCCGTGATGCGCCTCGGAGATCCGGACATGAATATGAATATCGAGACCGTGCCGACGGGGTCTATCAGCCTTGACCTGGCGCTGGGACTCGGCGGCTTCCCGAAGGGCAGGATCATCGAGATCTACGGACCGGAGTCCAGCGGTAAGACCACCGTGGCGCTGCATGCAGTGGCAGAGGTGCAGAAGCGCGGCGGGATCGCAGGCTTCATTGACGCGGAGCACGCACTGGATCCGGTGTATGCGAGGAATATCGGCGTCGATATTGACGACCTTTATATCTCCCAGCCGGACAGCGGGGAGCAGGCGCTGGAGATCTGTGAGACCATGGTGCGCTCCGGTGCGGTGGATATCGTGATCGTGGACTCCGTGGCGGCGCTGGTGCCGAAGGCGGAGATCGACGGGGACATGGGCGATTCCCATGTAGGTCTGCAGGCGCGGCTGATGTCCCAGGCGCTGCGGAAGCTGACTGCGGTGGTGAGCAAGACGGACTGCATCGTCATCTTCATCAATCAGCTCCGTGAAAAGATCGGCATCATGTTCGGCAATCCGGAGACCACCACCGGCGGGCGGGCGCTGAAGTTTTATTCCTCCGTGCGTCTGGATGTGCGCCGTATCGAGTCCTTGAAGCAGGGCGGCGAAGTGATCGGTAACCGTACCCGCGTGAAGATCGTGAAAAATAAGATCGCGCCGCCGTTTAAAGAGGCCGAGTTTGATATCATGTTCGGGCAGGGCATTTCCAAAGAGGGCGACATCTTAGATCTCGCTTCCAATGTGGATATCATCCAGAAGTCCGGCGCGTGGTTTGCTTACAACGGAGAGAAGATCGGGCAGGGCAGGGAGAATGCCAAGCAGTATTTGAAGGATAACCCGCTGATCTGTGAAGAGATCGAAAAGAAGATCCGTGCGCACTTTGCACCGGAGCCGGAAGAGACAGCAGCACCGGAGGACAAGGCGGCAAAGAAGCCGAAGAAGGAAAATGACGGAGAGAAATAAACCGGAATACCCGGCGCGGAAAAAAGCAATGCAGCTCTTGGAACGGATGGACCGGACGGAGCAGAACCTTCGTAAGAAATTGGCCGAAAAAGACTTTTCAGAGGACGAGATTGAGGATGCCATCGCCTATGTGAAGAGCTATCATTATCTTGATGATGCGCGATACGCTTCCACCTATGTCCGGTTTCACGGGGCTTCCAAAAGCCGTACCAGACTTCTGCAGGATCTCCTGCAGAAAGGCGTGGACAAGGAGACTGCTTCTGCCGCCATCGAGTCTTCCTATGAGGGAAATGAAGAGACCCAGATCCGGCAGCTTCTGGAAAAGAAGCATTACGATCCAGAAATGGACCGGAAGGAGAAGCAGCGCATCTATGCCTTCCTGATGCGGCGGGGCTTCCCGACGTCGAAGATCCTCCGGGCCATGGAGGGGAGGTAAGCAAGGCCGCCTGCAGCGCGCAGTCTGACCGGTGGAGAGGGTCACAGTTGAGCCCACAGGGTAGACCACCAGATAATTCAAAAAGGTGTTTACGATATCGATGTCAAACATGGTGCCGCAGTTGGCCATCAGATATTCCACTGCCTCTTTCTGCAGGAATTTGTCTTTATAGGTGCGCTTGCGAATCAGCGCGTCATACACATTCGCCACATGGATGATCATGCCGAATTGGGGAATGTCATTCCCTGCCAGATGCTTCGAATAACCGCTTCCGTCCCAGTTTTCATGGTGGGAGAGGATGGCGCTTCTGACAAAGGCTGAGATGTTGGTGTTATCATAGAGCATATCATAACCGCATTGCGGATGCTGCATCATGGCGTGGCGCTCTTCGTCTGTGAGGGCGCCTTCTTTATTCAGGATCTCTTTCGGGATCGCGCGCTTTCCGAGATCATGCAGCACACCTGCCAGCGCCAGATTCTCCAGATCGTCATTTCCGAGACCCAAGCCCACACCGCAGGTGGTGGCAAGCACCGACACATTGATGGAATGCTGGAAGGTATCCTGATCATAGGTAAAGAGCTCCTGCAGATCGATCATCAGATGATCGCCGGTGCCCACCACTTTGTCCACGATCATGCCCGGTTCCAGACGGTCGGCAGGAATATACTTCATGGCGCCTCATGTGTGGGTGTGAAGTTGACTTTCCCCTACTATACCACGTTTTTCTCTCCCCTGTATAACATTAACTGGACAAACCCACGACAGATAACCCCCCCGGGGGCTTACCAGGTGGCGTTTCCGGTGCTAGAATCTCCTAAGAATCATGTTTCCTAAGGAGGTTTCCATGAAAAGAAAAACAATCGCGATCATTTTCGCAGCATTGCTGGCGTTCTCTGCGGCATCCTGCGGCACCGTCGCCGAAGCACCGGCAGGAGCGGGCGCCGCAGCCGGCACGGAGCAGGCCGCAGATCAGAGCGCAGCGCAGGCTGCGGCTTCGACAGCAGAGACGGGCTCGAAAATCCTGAAGGCGGCGTCTTCGTTTGCATATCCCAGCCTTGACGTACATAAAGAATACTATGGATGGTACACTTCCATTTACGGTATTTCGGAAGCGCTCTTTCAGATGGATGAAAATTCTGAAGTCGTGCCGTGTCTGGCAAAGGATGCGGTGACAGACGGCAATACGTGGACCGTTACGCTGGAGGATAACGTCGCTTTTTCCAACGGCAATCCCCTGACGGCCGAGATGGTGGTCAGGAATCTGAAAAGAGCGGCAGAGGAGAATTCCAGGTTTGCCTATCTTTCGGATTTCACCATCGAAGCGACGGATGACAAGACCGTTACCATCACCACGCCGGAGATCTATCCGACCATGAAGAATGATCTGGCCACGCCGGAGCTGGGGATCATGGATCTTGACAGCACCACGGATTTTGACAATGCGCCGGTCTGCACAGGGCCGTTTGTGATCGACCAGTTCAACCCCGAGGGAGACGTTACGGTCAAAAAGAATGAGAACTACTGGGGAGGCGACGTCAAACTGGACGGCGCGGTATTTTACTACATGCAGGAGGATGATCCGAAGCTTCTGGCGATGCAGAGCGGAGAAATCGACTGTTATAACAGCGTGTCCTCCGCGGCCATGGAGGTGTTTGAAACGGAGCCGGACAAATACAAACTCGTTTCCATTCCAGGTGCGAGACTCCAGTTTTATATTCTGAATGAGAACAGACTGGATGACGCGGTCAGGGAGGCCATCAACCTCACCGTGGATAAGGACAAGATCGCGGCGTACCTTTCCGGAAGCGTTTCTCCGGCGATGGGACCTTTTAGTACCAAGACTGCCTACGGGCAGGTGGGCGTGCCGCCGGTGGATACCGCAAAGGCAAAGGAGCTGCTGGAGGGGGACGGATATACGTTAGGTGCAGACGGCATCTACGAGAAGGACGGGAAAAAGCTTTCCATCGACATCGCGTATTATGCGGCGCGTTCTCTCGATACACTGGCGCTGTTGATCCAGGAACAGCTGAAGGAGATCGGCGTGGACTCCACCCTTTCCGTTTATGAGGATCCGGATTCCACCTACATTGCTACGAGTGATTTTGATCTGGCGTTGTATTGCTCCATTGCGGATAAGTCCGGCGACCCGCTTTACTTCATTGATTCCACCCTTTCGGACGGCGGTTACTATGACTGCGGCGGCTTTGATGATGACCATTGTCAGGAACTGATCGAGCAGCTTCGTTACGAGACTGATCCGGACAAAAGAGCGGATCTTGCCAACGAGATCGTGCAGATCGCCATTGATGACAACGCGTACGGATATGTGGGACTGTTCAATAAGGCCACGGTGCTGAGACCCGGCGTAAGCGGATTTGCGGAGAACATTCCCTTTGATTTCTACGGCATCAATGCCGAAACGGATATGCAGTGATCAAAAAGACGCTTGGAAAAATCGCAGGGCTGTTGGTCCTGCTCCTGATCCTCAGCCTCTTTGTGTTTTTGCTTTTGTATATTGCTCCCGGGGATCCGGCCGAAAAACGGCTGACATCCCAGGGAGTCGTTGTGACCAAGGAGGTTTTACAGGCGGAGCAGGAAAGACTCGGATTGCTGAAACCATTTTTCGTCAGATACGGAGAATGGCTTTTTGGCGTTGTAAGAGGAGATTTCGGGCTGTCCTTCAAGGATGACCTTCCGGTGGCGCCGAAACTTTTGCAGGGGCTGAAAAACACGACCATTCTTGCCACGACAAGCCTCGTGTTTTCCCTGCTGGTATCCTATCCCCTGGCGTTTATATCCGCGTTTCGAAAGAACAGGCTTGCGGATCATATCATCCGGATCATTTCCTTTATCGGGAATTCTCTTCCTAATTTCCTGATTTCCGTGCTGCTGATGTACTTTTTCTGCATCAAGGCAAATCTCCTGCCGGTGATCGCGGATGGCACTGCGCAAGGTCTGATCCTGCCGGTGTTGTCGCTTTCGATCCCCACGATCAGCCGGTTTACGAGGCAGATCCGCTCCGAGATGATCACGCAGCTTTCGGAGGATTATGTGACCGGAATGCGGCTGCGCGGGGTGAAGGAGCGCTACATCGCCCTTAACGTGATCCGGAATTCCCTGGGGCATGTGATCACCATCGTGGGGCTTCAGATCGGCATGTTGATGGGCGGCTCTGTCGTGATCGAAACCATCTTCCGGTGGCCGGGGATCGGAAAACTGGTGATGGATTCCATCACAGCCAGAGATTATCCTGTGATCATGGGGTTTGTTCTGATCATGGGAACCATTTATGTGGTGATAAACCAGCTGACGGACCTTTGTTATCACCTGCTTGACCCGAGGGTGAGAACATGAAGACAAGAAGCAAAAAAACCAGAGCAAAACTGATGAGACGGATCGTGATCGCAGCCGCGATGGCCGCAATGCTCCTTGTGGTGGTGACGTTTGCGGGGGTTTTTGCGCCAAATGACCCTTATGCGACGAATGCCGCGTGCATCCGTCAGGCGCCATCCGTCACCTACCCCTGCGGCACGGACAATCTGGGGAGGTGCGTCTTGTCCAGGATCATTTACGGCGGAAGGACGACCATTGCAGCCACCTTTTTCCTTGTGGCGATTTCCTTTTTGATCGGCACTGTGATCGGGATTCTGTGCGGCTATTACGGCGGGATGCTGGATCGTATTCTGATGAGATCCGCGGATGTCATGCTTTCCTTCCCGCAGATGGTGGTGGCGATCGCGGTCGCCGGGATTCTCGGCGGCGGACTGAAGGGCGCCATGATTGCCCTCGGCATCCCCATGTGGGTCGGATTCGCCAGACTTGCCAGAAGCCATACCTTTTCCATCAAGCACGCCCCTTACATTCAGACGGCGATTCTGGCGGGGAAGAGTACGGGCTACATCATGCGAAAGCACATCCTGCCCAATATTTTGGCGCCGATCCTCACGAATGCGCTGACCCAGATCGGCATCACCATGATCGGCCTGTCCGGGCTTTCCTTCCTGGGGCTTGGAGTGGTGCCGCCGCAGGCGGAATGGGGCTCCATGATCAATGAAGCCAGAGCCTATATTCAGGTCGCCCCATGGGCGGTGCTGTTTCCGGCACTGGCCATCGTTGTCACGATTATCGTGTTCAATTACCTTGGCGACGCTGTCATGGACTACAGAGACTTATGATGGAACAAACGATGTTGAAAATCAAAGGACTGTCGGTGTCTTATGAAGAAAGAAAGGCGCTGCAGGAGATCAACCTCGAGGTGACTTCCGGCAAGATCGTCTGCATTGTGGGCGAAAGCGGCGCCGGGAAATCGACGCTTTTAAAGGCGATCACGGGATACAGGGATCTCACGGTGGAGGCCGGCCAGATCTTCCTTGGGGATCAGGAGATCACCACCCGTCCGGGGGCAAAACAAAACCACCTCCTGGGGGAGGCCATCGGTGTCATTCCGCAGAATCCTGCAGGTTCCTTTAATCCGATCAGAAGGTACGAGCCCCAGATCAGAGAGACCCTAAGGAGTCATCACATGGTGTATGAAAGGGAGCGGGTGATCAAAGCCTTTGCATCCACGGGACTTCATCATGCGGAGGAGATCCTGGCGCAGAGGCCCTATGAGCTCAGTGGGGGAATGAATCAGAGAGTGGCTGTGGCGGCGGCGATGCTACTGGAGCCGAAGCTCCTGCTCTGTGATGAGCCGACAAGTGCGCTGGATGTGAATACACAGGATCTCGTCATGGAAGAGTTTGTCAGGATCAACAGGGAGTCCGGCACCACGATCCTCATGGTTACCCACAACCTCGGCCTTGCCGGAAAGATCGCCGACAGCATCGCGATCATGGCGCGGGGAAAAATCATCGAGCAGGGAGAGGCCCATGCGGTCATCAGCGCACCGAAGGAAGCCTATACCAGAAAACTCATTGATGACGTGCCGAAGCTGTAACGATCGGCGACGCGGCGGCACCATCGGAGGCGGATGTGAGATGGAACTGTTAAAAGGGACAGGACTGAAGAAAAAATACACACAGAAAAAGCGCACTGTCACGGCGGTGGAGGATCTTTCCTTTGTGCTTGAGGAGCAGGCATTTCTGGCCATCGTGGGAGAAAGCGGATCGGGAAAAAGCACGCTTCTGCGTCTGATCGCAGGCCTGGAGAAGCCGGATGAAGGGCATCTTTTTTACCGGGGGGAAGAATATACTTCCCAAAGGAAAGGCTATGCAGGACAGTTTTTGCAGATGATCTTTCAGGATGCGTACAGCTCCTTTGATCCGAGGAGAACCATGATGGATGCCATCAAAGAATGCAGCTGCACAGACGGTGGCAGGGATCTTGCCACGCTTCTTGAGGCCGCGCATCTTGAGACGGCACTGCTGGAAAAACGCCCTGGCGAGCTTTCCGGCGGGGAGTGCCAGCGGATGTCCATCATCCGGGCTTTTTGCAGCGGCGTCAGGATTCTTTTATGCGATGAGATCACCAGCGCCCTGGACGTTTCCACGCAGGCGGAGATCGTGAAGGTGTTCTGCCGGCTGCGGGAGCAGAAGGCGTTTGCCGCCATCTTTGTTTCCCATGACATCGCCCTGATGGGAGCACTGTGTGAAAACATGATGGTGATGAAGGACGGCGTCTGCGTGGAAGCGGGGAGAACCGCAGAACTTCTCCGGAATCCGTCCCATACGTATACAAGACTGCTGATCGACAATGCAAAAAAACAAAGTTTGGACGCTGCTGTAAAGGACTCTTGCAGCGCCGTATGAGGGAGTACGATGTCAGAAGAAATGATGAAGAGGATCATCAGCTACTGGACCCACAGGGCTGACAGTTATTCCAAACTGAACCGGGAGGAATTCGGCTGGGGGATGAATGACCGCTGGCTGGCCGCGCTGGAATCCGAATTTCCCGATAAACCGCGGGAGGAGATCCGGGTGCTGGATATCGGCACGGGACCCGGCTTTTTTTCCATCCTGCTTTCCCAGGCAGGTTACTTTCCGCATGCGGCGGACTGCACCGAGGAAATGCTGAAGGAAGCAAGGAAAAATGCGGGGATCTATGAGGAGCGGATCACCTTCGGGCAGATGAATGCGGATGCGCTTCAATATGAGGATGAGACCTTTGACATCGTCGTGAACCGGAATCTGACCTGGAACCTGCAGAATCCCTGCCGGTGCTACGAGGAGTGGAAACGGGTGCTGAAGCCGGAGGGGAAGCTGATCGTGTTTGACGCGAACTGGTACCACTACTTGTTTGATGAGGCGGCAAAGGAAGCCTACGATCGAGACAGGGAGGCCGCGGCGAGAGAGGCTATCATTGACTTCAACACAGGGGATCAATTTGAAGTCATGGAGGAGATCGCCATGGAGCTGCCTATGTCCAAAAAACCACGCCCGATCTGGGATCGGGAGAAGCTGCTCTCCCTTGGTTATGCCTCTGTCGACATCTGTGAGGATATCTGGAAAGCGGTCTGGACAGATGCGGAGCGGATCAACTATGCGTCCACACCGATGTTTCGGATCGTCGCGACGAAGTGAAGGCGATCGGGGAAGAAACGCATTTGAACGCTTGTGGCATGGGGAAGCGACACCCTTCGCACAGCATGTGATGAAGGAGCTGACCATAGAAGCCACGCCGGAAAAAGTGGATCAGGCCATAGCGTTTGTGGACGAAATGCTGCAGGCGTATGGCTGCGGGATGAAAGAGCAGATGGCAATCGATGTGGCGGTGGATGAACTTTTTGCCAATATCGCCCACTATGCCTACAATCCAGAAACCGGCTATGCCACAGTGAGAGTGGATGTGATCAAAGACCCGCTGTCGGTGGAGATCACATTCATTGACAACGGCAAACCTTATGATCCCCTTGCAAAGGCTGATCCGGATACCACGCAGTCCATCGAGGATCGCGAGATCGGCGGCATGGGAATCTTTATCGTGAAGCAGAGCATGGATTCCGTGGAGTATGAATACAAGGACGGAAAGAACATCCTGACGATTAAAAAGAGTCCGTAGAAAAAGGCGGAAAATGTCAAGGACGCGCTCCGACGCGTTTCTGACGCCGGACAGACCAGACGATGCTGCCTGTTACACGATGTAGCGCGGAGAATCCACTATGGGCGGGATCGAAGGCTCCTGCATAATAGGAGCACCGCAAATCGGACAGGACGTGGGTTTGGAATCGGTCCAATGGTAACTGTTTAGGCAGATCCTGCAGGTGTCTCTATGCTCCTCCTCGCGGAGAGTGCCGGGGCCTGAAAACCATTACCGCCGCTCACCTGATCCAGTTCCTCGTCATTTAATTCCATCCCGGCCTTGGCGATGAGCTCCTTTGCCATGAAGTTTTAGGGCTCTACTCTATTATACGATAGAAAAGGGGGGCTGGCAGGGGCTTTTTGAATGAAGAAGGAAACGATTCTGCTGCATCCCGTTTTCACATTCTTTCCACATTTTTGACACAGAATACACAAATCCCTCCGGTAGACTATCCGATATCATCAATCAGACACTTTCACGGAGGGATTTGCATATGAAGAAAAGAAAAATGGAGAAATGCCATCGCAATCGTGTCAGCGGCTGCACTCATCCTGGCTGGCTGTGGGGAAACTGCAGAAGGTGCGCAGGCGGCTTCGGAGGCGGCTGCGGTCGAGACAGCTACGGACGCGACATCTGCGGAAGAGACGCAGGCGGGGACATCTTATGAGAACAGTGAGGACGGAGGACATGCCATTCTTGCGGACGGTGAGACGGCATCCTACAGCAATGCTGTTGTTAATAAGACCGGAGACGCGGAGGGAGATGAAGCGGACTTCTACGGAGAGAATGCAGCAGTCTTTGCTACGAACGGCGCGGAGCTGACGTTATCCGATATGGAGATCACGACGGACGGTACCCATGCCAACGCAGTTTTTTCCTATGGGGAAGGAACGACAGTCAATATTTCCGACACGACCATCAATACCTCCGGGAACTGTTCCGGGGGCATCATGACCACAGGAGGCGGCACGATGAATGCCTCCAATCTGACCATCCATACCACAGGAAATTCCTCGGCGGCGATCAGATCCGATCGGGGCGGCGGCACGGTCACGGTCAACGGCGGTGCGTATACGACGGATGGAAAGGGGTCACCGGCCATTTATTCCACGGCGGACATCACGGTCAATGACGCGACGCTTACTTCTACCACGTCGCAGGGCGTCGTCGTGGAGGGCAAGAACTCTGTTACCCTGAACAACTGTACGCTGAATGCGGACAACAATACTCATAACAGCGACAAGTCCGATCATTTTCAGGCGGTCATGATTTATCAGTCCATGTCCGGCGATGCGGATACGGGGCTGTCGGAATTCACCGCAAACGGCGGAAGCATTACGAACGCTAACGGAGACATCTTTTTCGTAAATAATACCGCAACCAACATCACCCTGTCCGGTGTTGAGATCGTAAACAACGGCGATGGTGTCTTCCTGAGGGCGGAGGCCGCAGGCTGGGGCAGCGAGGGCTCTAACGGCGGCAAAGTGAATCTGACCGCATCCGCGCAGCAGATAGACGGGGACATGATCGTCGATGACATCTCTGTGCTGAACCTGTTTTTACAGGACGGCAGCACTTTTACCGGAGCGATCAATCCGGATGGCGCAGCTGGAGAGGTCTATGTGGAACTGACCGGTGGATCCAAATGGGTGCTGACGGCGGATTCTGCCATCACATCCCTCACCTGCGATGCGGATGCCATTGACTTGAACGGCTATACCCTTACGGTGGGAGGAAAGACTTATGCGGAAGGAACCGCATCCGAAGGGGAAGCCATCGAGATCAAGATCGAAGAAGGCAGCGGCATGGACGGAATGCAGGCGCCTCCGGACGGGAATATGCAGCCGCCGCAGGGTGACGGAATGCAGGCACCTCCGGACGGTGATATGCAGCCGCCACAGGACGGTAACGGACAAGGCCCTTCAGGCGGACAGCCGCCGGAAAAGCCTGACGGAGAGGCCGCACCGGGAGGAGAGACCCCTCCCGCAAAACCGGGGGAATGAAAAAATAGTCGTTAACAGTATGGGAGGAAGTAGTGGTGCTACCTTGAACTGAAGGTGCGGATAGCACTCAGGAATCCATACCTGCTTGATTATAGGATATCTGCCCGCAGATGATAGTCAACCCTGCGCGAAGCGCACCGCATAGCGGCTGCGGGGTTGACAATCAATCTGTGGGCAGATAAAAAGGCAGACAAGCAGGTATGGATTATCATGCGTTATCACGCCTGATTTTTAATCAAAGGCTTGCGAAGCAAGGCTTCCTTTTTAAGCGGAGATATAGTAAGATTGAAAGACAAAAAGATCTTATCACACGCAAGGATAATCTTTTCTGCATTTTCGAGTTTGATTTAACCCAATTAAAAGAAAAAGAATACTTTACAAAAACAGAACACATGTTCTATAATAACTATATGGGGATCAGCATAAGCGATTTCTGTTTTGGACAAATACATAGAACAAGATTAAAATACATGATGAGTCAAATACTGATATGGCAAGGAGGAATTGTTGCTTGATGTTCACAACGATAGAACTGTTTGCAGGCGCAGGAGGCTTGGCTTTAGGAGTAGAAAAGGCCGGCTTTGATACGATTGGGCTGATTGAGTTTGATGCAGATGCTTGTGATACATTGCGGAAAAACAGACCGAATTGGAATGTCATCCATGATGATATCGCAAATATATCATGTTTGGATTTAGAAGAATATTTTCATATCAAGAAAGGCGAACTGGATCTGCTTTCCGGAGGCGCACCCTGTCAGGCATTTTCCTATGCGGGTAAACGTCTTGGCTTTGAGGATACGAGGGGAACGCTGTTCTACCACTATGCTATTTTTCTTCAGAAGCTTCAGCCAAAGATGTTTTTGTTTGAGAATGTAAGAGGCCTCCTTACTCATGATAGAGGAAAGACCTATCAGACGATGCTGAATGTCTTTGAAGAATCGGGGTATTCAATTCAAAAACAAGTCATGAACGCATGGGATTATGGAGTTGCACAAAAACGGGAGAGGCTGATAACGATCGGGATTCGAAATGACTTAAAGAACCGAATTTCGTATTCATTTCCTCGCCCTCATAAGTATAAGCCTGTACTACGTGACATTCTGAATGATGTTCCTGAATCTCCTTATGTGCCGTATGGAGAGAAAAAAAAGAAGATTTTTGAACTTGTTCCGCCGGGTGGATATTGGCGGGATATTGATCCAAAGATAGCAAAGGAATATATGCAGAGCTGTTGGTATATGGGCGGCGGTAGAACAGGGATTTTAAGAAGGCTTAGTCTTGATGAACCGTCGCTGACGGTGCTGACATCACCGTCTCAAAAACAAACAGAAAGATGTCATCCTCTCGAAGCCAGACCATTCACTGTTCGTGAAAATGCCAGATGCCAGAGTTTCCCGGATGAATGGCAATTTTGCGGAGGCGTATCATCGCAGTATAAACAGGTGGGGAACGCTGTCCCCGTCAATCTTGCATACGAAGTGGCAGTTCAGATACATAGAGTATTGGAGGAAAGTGAAAATGCCGTGGCATCTTAAGTTTATAAAAAGAGATGACTTTGTGACGCATGTGGAAAATACGATAGCCGAATACGGGAATAATCTTGAACCATATGACATCAAGAAGTTTAACTCGAATATCATAGATCCCATCAAGATGATTTTTGATAAGTCCGTATATAGGGCAACATGGGATGAGATCGTAAAAAATGAAATCTTCAGGCAACGGGACAAATCTAACAATAACAGTATCGGATACTTCCACCAGAGGATTTTTCAATATATCGACAAGTGCCATGTGCCGGATAACGGAGCCGAGGGCGGTTGGGATGTCATATACAGGGACGAGAACGGGATTCGTCTTCCTGACGGCGACGTGGTTCACACGATTTACGTTGAGATGAAGAACAAACATAATACGATGAATTCCGCATCGGCAGGGAAGACTTATATCAAAATGCAAAATCAACTCCTTCAGGATGATGATTGTGCATGCTTTCTGGTAGAAGCGATTGCAAAAAAATCGCAAAACATCAAGTGGGAAACGACAGTGGATTCAAAAAAAGTATCTCACAGAAGAATCCGTCGGGTCAGTCTGGATCAGTTTTATTCGATTATTACGGGCGAAGAGGATGCGTTTTATCAGATTTGCATGGTGTTGCCGCAGGTGATTGATGAAGTGATAGCCACAGGAACGAATATCAAGGCACCGAAGGATACTGTTGTGGAAGAACTTTGGAGCATCGCAAAAAAGGCAGAGTCATCAGACGATGCCTTGTCTATGGCGATGGCGATGGCGATCTATCTGCTTGGATTCAACTCCTATACAGGTTTCAAGAAAGATGGTGCGATGCTGAACCGTTTGTATGAGTATGCAGTCAGGTTGAAGTGAACGAAATATAGGAAACAAATGAAGCGTGTGGACGTCTATTTGGGAAGTCATAAGTGATGGATGGGCGGATGGGATGAAAACAAGAGAACAGGCGTTGGCCTACGGGCTTTCTTTTCCGGACACCTATCAGGATGCACCGTTCCATGATGAGAACTGGCAGCTGGTGCGATACACAGGAAACAGAAAAGCATTTTTGTGGACATATGAAAAAAACGGACACATCAATCTGAACGTCAAGGCAGACCCTGAGAAGGCACTCTTTTGGAGGGAGATCCATGCATCCGTTCTGCCGGGATATCATCAGAACAAGGATCACTGGAATACGGTTATTCTGGATGACAGTATTCCGGATACAGATATCAGAATCATGATCGCGGAAAGTTATGATCTGATCGCTGACAGTCCTTCCAAGCGGATCTATGAAGCGGTCAGGAGAATCCCGAAGGGGCGTGTCGCAACCTATGCGCAGGTGGCAGAAGCTGCCGGAGACCGCAAAATGGCGAGAGCAGTCGGGAATGCGCTGCATAAAAACCCTGATCCGGCGACAATTCCCTGCCACCGTGTGGTGAATGCGAAAGGAGAGCTTGCCGAAAACTATGCATTCGGCGGTGCATGGAAACAGGCAGAGCTTCTCGTGGCAGAAGGGGTCGCAGTCATTGACGGACGAGTGGATCTGAAAAAATACAGCCTATAGGGCAGGCGATCTTCTGGGTTGCTTTTTTCTTGACATACTTTTTCGAAAAGGGTAGAATTTTAAATGCAAACTAAATAAGGAGGTGTTTCTGTACAGATGGTACCGGCATATGTCGTTGCTGTGATCGCTGTCATCGCCGTGATTGTGACCGCCATTGTGACCTACTTCGTGACTTCCAATGTGCATGGGAAGAAAGCGGATTCCAAGGTGCAGAGCGCGGAGACGAAGGCGCGTGAGATCATCGACGAAGCTGTCAAGACCGCCGAGAACAAGAAACGCGAATCCTTGCTTGAGATCAAAGAAGAATCAATCAAAGCAAAGAATGATTTGGATAAGGAGATCAAGGAACGGAGAGCGGAGATTTCCCGAAATGAACGCCGTATCGAACAGAAGGAGTCCACGATCGATAAGAAACTGGATTCTCTGGAGAAGCGGGAGGCGAGCTGCTCGGCGAAAGAGGCGGATCTGGATAAGCAGAAAGCGGAAGTTGCCAAGCTCCATGAGGAGCGTGTACGGGAGCTGGAGAGAATCTCAGGACTTACCTCCGAACAAGCAAAAGACTATCTTTTAAAAGCTGTTGAAGAAGACGTGAAGATCGACACCGCCAAACTCATCAAAGAGATGGAAGCGGTGGCAAAGGAAGAAGCATCCAGAAAGGCCAAGGATTACATCGTGACCGCGATCCAGAAATGCGCGGCAGATCAGGTGTCCGAGTCCACGATTTCGGTGGTGCAGCTTCCGAGTGACGAAATGAAGGGAAGGATCATCGGCCGCGAGGGACGGAATATCCGGACGCTCGAGACGATGACCGGCGTGGATCTGATTATTGATGATACGCCGGAAGCAGTGATCTTATCCGGATTTGACCCGATCCGCAGAGAAATCGCGCGGGTCGCACTCGAAAAATTGATTGTGGATGGACGGATCCATCCTGCACGGATTGAGGAAATGGTCGAGAAAGCCCGCAAGGAAGTGGATGCATTGATCCGCGAAGAGGGCGAATCGGCTGTGCTCGAGGTCGGTGTGCACGGGATTCATCCGGAGCTGGTGAAGCTCCTCGGCAGGATGAAATTCCGTACCAGTTATGGTCAGAACGCATTGAAGCATTCCATCGAAGTCGCAGAACTTTGTGGGCTGCTGGCAGCGGAAGTGGGAGAGGATGTGCGCCTTGCAAAGCGTGCAGGTCTGCTGCATGACATCGGAAAAGCGATCGATCATGAGCAGGAAGGATCCCATATTCAACTGGGCGTGGAGCTCTGCAAGAAGTATAAAGAGACTCCGCTGATCATCAATGCGGTGGAAGCGCACCACGGCGATACAGAGCCGGAGAGCCTGATCGCGATGCTCGTGCAGGCGGCGGATACGATCAGTGCCGCGAGACCGGGTGCGAGAAGAGAGACACTGGAAACCTACTCCAACAGATTAAAACAGTTAGAAGATATCACCAATGAATTCAAAGGTGTGGATAAGTCGTTTGCTATTCAGGCAGGTCGAGAGGTTCGCGTCATGGTAGTTCCCGAAAAGGTGACGGATGCCGACATGGTGATCCTTGCCCGCGATATTTCCAAACGGATCGAATCCGAAATGGAATATCCTGGACAGATCAAGGTCAATGTGATCCGCGAATCACGCGTGACAGATTACGCAAAGTAACAGATAAAAGAGGCGTGTTTTCACGTCTCTTTTCTTTTAAACTGCCGTTGGGAAAGGAGAGAAGATGGCTAAATATGTAAGAGAAAGCAGAGAACTCATGTATCGGGGATCCATTCTGGATATCTACCGCGATCATATGGTCTGGGAAAACGGACATACGGAGGACTGGGATTTTGTTTCCCACAGAAACGGCGCGGCGGCCATCGTGGCCGTGGATGACGATGGGAAGCTTCTGATGGTGCGGCAGTACCGGAACGCGTTGGAACGAGAGACCTTGGAGGTGCCGGCGGGGGCCAGGGATTCCGTTACGGAGGATACGGCGGTCTGCGCGGCGAGAGAGCTGGAAGAGGAGACAGGATTCAAGGCCGGGAAGCTGGAAAAAATCATGTCGCTGAAGTCCACGGTGGCGTTTTGTGATGAATTGATCGACGTGTACCTCGCCACAGAATTAACCCCCGGAAAAACGCATTTTGATCCGGGGGAGAATATCCGTCTGGAGCGGCATTCGCTGCAGGAACTGGTGGATAAGATCTTCGCCTGTGAGATCCAGGACGGGAAAACTGTCGCGGGCATCCTTGCCTATGCGGCACTTCAGTCGCGGGAGGAAACGCGCTGATCAGGGATTGATTTGCCGTGCACTTTTGACCGGAATATCACTTCACCATCTCTGCGATCGTGTAAATCAGCGCTTCGCTGTCGGCCCAGCCGAGACACGGATCCGTGATGGATTTTCCGTAGACATGCTCGCCGATCTTTTGCGCGCCTTCCTCCAGATAGCTTTCGATCATGACGCCCTTCACCATTTCATGGATCATCGGGGAGATCGAGCGGTTGTGCAGCACCTCCTTGACGATCCGGATCTGTTCCTTAAACTGCTTGTTGGAATTGGAATGGTTCGCGTCGATGACGGCGGCCGGGTTTTTGAGATCCATCTTCTGATACATCTCATGCAGCCGGAGGATGTCTTCGTAATGATAATTTTGGACGTTGTTGCCGTGCTTGCTGGTGGCTCCCCGGAGCACCACATGGGTCAGCGGGTTGCCGCTGGTCTCCACCTCATAGCCCCGGTAGACAAAATGATGCGGGTGCTGCGCGGCGTAAACGGAGTTCAGCATGACGGAAAAATCGCCGCTGGTGGGATTTTTCATTCCGCTTGCCACATCAAAGCCGCTGGTGGTGAGACGGTGGTGCTGGTCTTCGACGGATCTGGCGCCGATGGCCACGTAGGACAGCAGGTCTTCCACATATCCCCAGTTTTCCGGATAGAGCATCTCATCCGCCGGCGTCAGGCCGGTTTCTTCGATTGCACGCAGATGAAGCCTGCGGACCGCAATCAGTCCGGCCAGCATATCCGGCGCCTTTTCCGGATCCGGCTGCGTTGCGATGCCTTTGTAGCCGGACCCCGTGGTTCGCGGCTTATTGGTATAGATCCGCGGGATCAGGATCAGACGATCCTTCACCTTTTCCTGAATCGGCGCCAGCCGGTTGACGTATTCGATGACGGGATCCTCGCTGTCCGCGGAGCAGGGACCGATGATGACGAGAAACCGGTCGTCCTTTCCCGTCAGGACATCCGCGATCATCCGGTCGCGCAGCGCCTTATGCTCCCGCATGGCAGGGGAGAGCGGGTAAGCCTCCTTGATCTCTTTCGGGGAGGGCAGTTCTTTTAAAAATGTGAATGACATGGAATGCTCCTTTTATTGATGAATTGCTTTTTTCACAAGATCCAGCGGCATTTCTTTTTCTGTCCAGATGCGGAAAGCTTCCGCGCCCTGATGCAGCAGCATCGGCAGGCCGTTCATGACCGGACAGCCAAGAGTCTTTGCATCGGCAAGCAGCTTTGTCTCGGCGGGATGGTAGATCAGATCCGCCACAAACAACTCCGGGAAAAGGGCGTCCGGCGGAACCAGTGAGATGCCTTCCTGCGGCGCCATGCCGACATTCGTCGCATTGATGAGGAGGTCGCTGGAACGCAGCGTATCGGCAAGCACCGTCGTATCCTCCATGGGGCGGATCGTTACGGCTGTGCCGGTATGGCTTTCCACCTTTTTTGCAAAGTCCGCGGTTTTTTGGAAGGTGGCATTGTTTCGTTTGAAGACAGAAACCTCCGCAACATCCTCCAATGCCAGCTGCGTCAGCACGGACTCTGCTGCACCGCCGCCGCCCAGCAGCGTGATCCTTTTGCCTGCGGGGGAAAAACCGGATTCCTGCAGGGCGCGGACAACACCGATGCCGTCTGTGGTGTGTCCGATGAGTTTCCCGTTTTCATTGACCACGGTATTGACGGAGCCGGAGAGGGCCGCTGCTTCGGATAACTGGTCCAGCAGAGGTAGAACCGCATTTTTATGCGGCATCGTCAGATTGAACCCGCCGGCGCCAAGAGCGCGCAGACCCTGCACCGCCGCAGTAAGGTCCTCCGGCGCAACCTCAAAAGCCAGATACCGGCAGTCGAGGGAAAGCGCAGCAAAGGCGGTGTTATGCATGCGGGGTGAAATGCTGTGCCTGGCCGGGTATCCCAGCAGGCAGTAAAGGGTTGTGGCGCCTGAAATCTCGTTTTCCATAATACCCACAGAATAACGAAAAAAGACGGGGCTGTCAATGCGAAGGCCGCTTCATCTTGCACAGGAAAAGGACTTCCATTATACTGAAAAAAACACGATGCGGAGGATGGCATGAAAGACAATCGAAGGATACGGGGCATCACGATCGGAGAGGGACGGCCGCTTCTTTGCGCGCCCATCGTGGAGGATACGAAGGACGGCATTCTGTCCGAGTGCCGGAGTCTTGTGAATACCACGGCGGATATGATCGAATGGCGCTCGGACCTTTTTGAAGCGGTACAGGATTGCGGCGCGGTTCTGGAGATCCTGGAACGGATTCGGTTGATCCTCGGGGAGAAGCTTCTGCTTTTCACCTGTCGTTCCAGGCTGCAGGGCGGAAACGGCGCGCTTACGGAAGAGGAAAACCATGCACTTCTTCTTGCGGTGGCAAAGAGCGGGCATGCGGATCTGATTGACATGGAGTTTTTCGCCACGAAGAGGCCGGAGAAAGAGATCAAACTGCTTCATGAGGCGGGGGCAGTGATCGTGGCATCCCATCATGATTTTCAGGAAACGCCGCCGGAATCGGCGATGACGCATCTTCTGGAGCAGATGGCTTTAAGCGGCGCGGACATTGTCAAGCTTGCGGTGATGCCTCAGAACATGGAGGATGTGTTAAAACTTCTGGCGGTGACGGATCGCTTCCGGAAGGAGCATCAGGAGACGCCCATCATCACCATGTCCATGGGGCGTTTCGGCATGCTGTCCAGAATCTGCGGCGAGTTTTTCGGGATCGCAGTGACCTTCGGCTACCACAGAAGGGCTTCCGCCCCGGGACAGATCGGGCTTACGGAATTGTCCCAGATGCTTTCCAAGATCCACGAGGAATACGGAGAGGAGGCGCCATCGTGAAAGGGCATCTTTACCTGATCGGGTTTATGGGTGTCGGGAAGTCGGCGGTGTCGAGGAAGCTTTCCGGGGCGCTTGCGATTCCCTGTATGGATACGGACAGTGAGATTGAGGGTCGGACCGGGAAACGCATTGCGGAGATTTTCGAAACGGAAGGGGAGGAAGCCTTTCGGGAAATGGAGACTGCGTTGCTTCGTGATCTGACGCAAGAGGATCCGAAGGTGGTCTCCTGCGGCGGCGGGCTCACCCTGCGGGAAGAAAACCGGAGGATGATGAAAGAGAGCGGAACCGTCTGTTATCTGATGGCCCGGCCGGAGACGGTGCTCTCCCGGGTGCAGCACAGCAATGCCAGACCACTTTTGAACGGCCATATGGAGCTTTCCTATATTGCAAAACTGATGGAAGAAAGAAAAAGCCGATATGAACATGTGGCGGATCTGTCCGTCGCGACGGACGGAAAAACGGTGGAAGAGGTGGCGGCGGAGATTCAGCGGAAACTTGCACACTAGCGGAGCCTAGCCGCTTCATGCCAGACCTCCGGGGAATCATCGTAGCGTTTGTTGAGGTAGTCGCAGGCCGCGTCCAGTCCCTCTTCCGAATAAGGGAAGGTGGCCGTCTCCTTTTTTTCCTCCGGCGTGGCTTCAAATCCATAAGGACCCGGAAAGACGGTGACGAGGAAGAGGGGATCTTTTTCCGCGAGATCCTGCCGCTCGATCCGGAAACGCATGCCGTCCCGGCTGCCACTGAAATAGGTGTGTTTGTAAAATTCGAGATGATAAAGGCTGTTTCGTTCGATCATAGTTTTACTATAAGCATTTTCCGGGCGGACTGCAATGAAAACGTGTTGAAACAGGTAGAGTAAAGTGAAATGAATGATGAACTGACTGCAAAAGATATCGAGCGGATTGAGAAAGAGATCGAATACCGGAAGCTGGTGCTGAGGAAAGAACTGATCGAATCCGTCAAGGAAGCGCGCGCCCACGGGGATCTGTCGGAAAATTTCGAGTACCATGCGGCGAAGCAGGAAAAGAATAAAAACGAAAGCAGGATCCGGTATCTGGAGCGCATGGTGCGGACGGCGCGGATCATTCCGGAGGACAGTGCGGAGGATGAGGTAGGGCTCAACAATACCGTCGTTGTATATATTGAAGAAGACGATGCGGAGGAGACCTATAAGATCGTCACCACGGTGCGGGGCAATTCCTTAAAAGGGCTGATCAGCATTGAGTCTCCCATGGGGAAGGCTTTGATCGGACATAAGGCGGGAGAACGGGTGGAAGTGAAGGTCAATGACAGCTACAGTTACTTCGTGCAGATCCGTTCCATCGAGAACACCATCGACGACGGGAGCGACGCGCTTCGGAAGTTTTGACGCGGGAGAGAGCATGCATTATCTGATCATCGATTTTGAAATGGGCGAGGTGGACGCAAAGAACCGGGAGCAGCTTTGCGGGATGGCAAAGGAGATCATCCAGACCGGTGCCGTGCTGTTAAAGGACGATTTCTCCTTTGACAGCGAGTATTCCTCTTTCAGCAGACCAAGAGTCGGATATCTTTCCTCTTATGTTCGGAAAATGACCGGCATCCGGAGGGAGAATCTTACTTCTGCGCCATCCATTGAGGAGGTGCTGCAGGAGATGGGCGCGTGGCTGTCCGGGAAGGACGTCTGCGCCATGTCCTGGAGTGATTCCGACTGCCGCCAGCTTTCCCGGGAGATGGAAGTAAAGGGCATCCGGGTGCCGGAGATAGAGGCGTTATTTCCGGGCTGGGCGGATTTCCAGGCAGACTTCGGGAGGCTGCTGGGCTTGAAGGAAAGGTGCGCGCTTTCCGATGCGCTCAGGATCTGCCATATCGATCCTGTCGGGCGGGAGCATGACGGGCTTTATGACGCGAGAAACACCGCGAGCCTGTTTTCCAAACTGCAACGCTCCGGGAGAGGGCTTGTTTCTCTGACCCCCATCGGCAAACAACCGGCGCCGCGCCGGGAATCGGCGGCGGAACACGGCTGGACTGTGGAACGGGCTTTGTTTGCCCTGAAAAACGGCCGGGAAGCCGCGACGGGAGACGGGTTCCGGAAATACCGGTTCGAAAAGCGGATGCGAAAACTTTAGAAAAATTTTAGAAATTTTTTAGAAAAAGTTTATTTGTCACGAACAGTCTGGGGTGCTATACTTTGACTTGTCCGGGAGAGGAATCTTCCTCTCCCGTTTTCTTTTTCATCCACGGAACGGATCGTTCCGGTTTTCAAAAAGAGACTGCGAACTGCAGAGATGTATGAACAGCATAAGATGGAGGTGGTGCGCCTTGCGGGTTTTTATCTGATTACAGGCAGGGGAGAAACAACATTATTTTTCTATGGGGGAATAGCATGAAAAGGATCAAAAACGCAGAATGGATGCAAAAACTTCGGAAGCTGGCCGAAGGGAAAAAGGCGGAGCATGCCTTCGCGAGACTGAAAAGAAAGTACGGAAAACGCGCGGTGGCCGCAGGCGTGGTGGGTGCATTTTTGTGCGCACTGCTGATGTCGGCGGGGATCTACGGGATCACCACACGCACCATGGTGGAGAAGACGAATGAGATGGTGCTGGGGGAAGACTATGTGGAGTGGATCCGCGCGCAGATCGAGGACGCCACCTATGTGACGGTGGAAAACTATATGGAAGGCGAGGGCGGCACCCTCTCGGACTATGTCAACCGCAATGATGTCAGCGGGATCACGGAGAAGATTCTGCGGGAGATCGACCGGCGATATGAGGAAAGCGGGAATGCCCTGTCCACCGGACAGCGGGATCAGATCGAGCGGGTGATCAAAAGCGAGATCAACAATTCCATCGAGTCGGCGCTGACGGCGCTGTCGGAGCAGAACGCGGAGGAACTGACGGAAAAGACCTACCGTTATGTGGCGGAGTATGTATCGGAAAATCTGAAGGAGGTGCTGGGCAAAACAGACCAGAACAAGGAGGAACTGCATGACATCAAAGAACATGACAAGAAGCAGGATGAACGGCTGGCCTCCGGAGAGGACGCCATCGAGAGCCTGAACGGAAAGACAGGAGAGCAGGCGAAGGGAATCGATGCGCTGGAGGGAAAGACCAAGGACAACGAGAAAAAGATCGGGACGCTGGAGGGCCGCTCGGACAAGCAGGATCAGGAAGTAAGCACGCTGCAGGAGCGGGCGAACGGGCACGATCAGGATGTGAGCACCTTGCAGGAGCGGGCGAACGGGCACGATCAGGATGTGAGCACCTTGCAGGAGCGGGCAAACGGGCATGATCAGGATGTGAGCACGCTGACGGAACGGGCAAACGGACATGACTCGGATCTGGCTTCCATCCGCAGCGCCTTTTCCGAAAAACAGGAGAATGACGCGACGCGGTTTTCGGGGATTGAAAGCAGGCTTACGGAGCTCAGCGGACGGATCGTCTACTGCACCCAGGCGGAATACGACGCCATGCAGCATGCGCCCCAGACGCTGTACTGCATTACGGACTAAAGGGGAGGATGCAAAGGGTGTACAAGAACAAACGAAAGATCCTTCCGGCGCTTTTCCTGACGCTGCTGTTTCTTTTTGCGGTGATGCCGGAAACGGTATGGGCCGGTAACTCCATGATTTCCACGGGCCCCGGAGGGCATGTCTACCAGCACCGGCATGACGGAAGCTGCTACCGTACCTGCGGTAATGTCATATACTACCGCGCTTATTACGGGTATACGGGGAGAGGCTCGACGGGATATCAATGCTCCGGCGGCTGCCCCGTCTGCGGCACGGGGTTCTGTATTGACGTGCCGGCAAATTTCAGCAACCAGTATGCCTCCATTACCTGCGGCGGCAGGATCTGCATCTGCGGCTACTCGGACGGGCAGACCTGGGTGGTGGGGCATTCCTATGAGCAGATCAAGGACAGCGATGCCACCTGTACAGAGCCGGAATATGCGCATAACCATTGCACGGTGTGCGGACATGAGACGGAGCCGTTTCCCGTGGGAGAGCGGCTGGGGCATATCTGGTCGCTGGAATCAAGTACAATCACCACAAGACCGACGCCCTACGGAACGGGTATCCGCACCTTTACTTGTTTAAGGGATCCCAATCACACCGCGGAGATGCCGGAACCGAAGCGGTTGTTCCGGTTGTACGGAAATGAAAAAAGGATTCAGAAGCTCTACTGTGGAGATACCCTGATCTATGATGCCTGCGTGGGAGATTGTTGTATCACGGAACCCAGCGGTGTTGCGGACCTGCCGGAGCCATAGAGGGACAGCGGAGGTTTTTTGAAAAAGATGGGAATGTGAGAAAAAGAGAGAAAATAAGAGTTAAAAAGAGAATACATGAGTGATAGTGAGAATATCGAGAAAAAAGGGGGCTTGCGCATTTGATGGGTTGTGCCTAATATAGTCCTAGTGGTTAGCACTCGAATCAGACGAGTGCTAATAAAACAAAAACAAGGAGGAAGTATCATGAAGCTAGTACCTTTATCGGACAGAGTGGTATTAAAGCAGCTCGAGGCTGAGGAGACAACGAAATCGGGGATCATCCTGCCGGATGCGGCGCAGGAAAAGCCGCAGCAGGCGGAAGTCATCGCTGTGGGCCCCGGCGGCGTGGTAGACGGCAAAGAGGTCAAGATGCAGGTGAAGAAGGGTCAGAAGGTGATCTATTCCAAATATGCCGGCACCGAGATCAAGCTGGACGGCGAAGAGTTCATTATCGTAAAGCAGAATGACATTCTTGCGGTAGTAGAGTAAACAATCTGTCGTAATCAATCATCCGGCGCAAATGCCGGATTGGAAGGAGAGAGAACAATGGCAAAAGAACTGAAATACGGAACAGAAGCAAGAGCGGCGCTGCAGTCTGGCGTGAACCAGCTGGCAGACACCGTCCGCGTGACCCTCGGACCGAAGGGCCGCAACGTGGTACTGGACAAGTCCTATGGTGCACCGCTGATCACCAACGACGGCGTGACCATCGCAAAGGAGATCGAACTGGAGGATTCCTTTGAGAACATGGGCGCACAGCTTGTCAAAGAAGTGGCAACCAAGACGAATGATGTGGCAGGTGATGGTACCACCACCGCAACGGTGCTGGCACAGGCCATGATCAAGGAAGGCATGAAGAACCTGGAAGCAGGCGCAAACCCCATCGCACTTCGGAAAGGCATGAAGAAAGCCACCGAGGCAGCAGTCGAGTCCCTGAAGAAGATGAGCAGCAAGGTCAAGGACAAAGAGCAGAAGCAGAAGGTTGCTACGATCTCCGGTGGAAACGAGGAGATCGGCGAGATGATCGCAAATGCCATCGAGAAGGTTGGGAATGAAGGCGTCATCACGATTGAAGAGAGCAAGACGATGCAGACCGAGGTAGAGCTCGTAGAAGGTATGCAGTTTGACCGCGGTTATGTATCTGCTTATATGTGCACGGATATGGACAAGATGGAGGCCGTTCTGGATGACCCGTATATCCTGATCACGGACAAGAAGCTTTCCAATATTCAGGAGATCCTGCCGCTGCTGGAGCAGATCGTACAGCAGGGCGCAAGACTGCTCATCATCGCAGAGGATATCGAGGGCGAGGCGCTGACGACTCTGATCGTGAACAAGCTTCGCGGCACGTTCAACGTTGTTGCAGTGAAGGCACCGGGATATGGTGATCGTCGGAAAGCTATGCTGGAAGACATCGCGATCCTGACCGGCGGGCAGGTCATCAGCTCCGATCTTGGTCTGGAGCTGAAGGATACGACCTTAGATCAGCTGGGACGTGCAAAATCCGTTAAGGTACAGAAAGAGAACACGATCATCGTGGATGGTCTTGGAAACAAGAAAGACATTCAGGCTCGCGTCAACCAGATCAGAAATCAGATCGAAGAGACGACCTCCGATTTCGACAAGGAGAAACTGCAGGAGCGTCTGGCAAAACTGGCTGGCGGCGTCGCAGTGATCCGTGTTGGTGCGGCTACCGAGACTGAGATGAAAGAAAGCAAACTTCGCGTGGAGGACGCATTGAATGCGACTCGTGCGGCAGTGGAGGAAGGCATCATCGCGGGCGGCGGCTCCGCGTACATCCACGCACAGAAGGATGTAGAGAAGCTGGCTGAGAGCCTCGAGGGCGATGAGAAGACCGGCGCAAACGTGATCCTGAAGGCACTGGAATCTCCGCTTTACTACATCGCAGAGAACGCAGGTCTGGAAGGCGCTGTCATCATCAACAAAGTAAAAGAGTCCAAGAAGGGCGTGGGCTTTGACGCAGCGAAAGAGGAATATGTGGACATGGTATCCGCAGGTATCATCGATCCGGTCAAGGTGACCAGAAGCGCATTGCAGAACGCGACTTCCGTCGCAGCAACCTTCCTGACCACAGAGTCCGTTGTGGCAACCATCAAAGAGCCTGTACCGCCGATGCCGGCAGGTGGCCCGGGAATGGGTGGCATGATGTAACGTAAGTTACAAGCAGGATGAATGAAAATAACGGGCGCAACGGGCGTGTTTACACGCAACGGGGCGCCCGTTGTTTTTGTTCAATCGGGCGACAGCCCGATAGCGAGATGGAGCGAAGCGGAATCGAGCTATCCTGCTTTATTCTGCGCAGCACTTTGGAACCTAACTGTCGGATACATAGCGGAATCGAGCTATCCTGCTTTATTCTGCGCAGCACTTTGGAACTTAACTGTCTCCCCACATTTTTATTGTTTCACCAACCAAAATATGCTACAATCCCATTGGTGTGCATTTTTCTTTAAGGAGGAACGACCATGGCGAAAGTAGCGGTCATTACAGACAGTAACAGCGGGATTACGCAGGCAGAAGGGGAGCGTCTCGGTGTAAAGGTGATCCCGATGCCTTTTCGGATCAATGATAAGGATTATTTTGAAGATATCAATCTGACGCAGGAGGAGTTCTACGAGCTCATGTATGAGGGTGCGGAGATCTCGACCTCCATGCCGGAACCGGGTGTTGTGACAGACCTCTGGGATGAGACATTAAAGGAGTATGACGAGATCGTTTACATCCCGATGTCCAGCGGCCTTTCCAGTTCCTGTGCGACGGCGATCATGCTTGCGAATGACTACGGCGGAAAGGTACAGGTCGTGGATAACCAGCGGATCTCTGTGACACAGCGCCGGAGCGTGCTGGATGCGAAGATGCTGGCAAGCCGCGGCAAATCCGCTGCGGAGATCCGGTATCTTCTGCTTGCGGAAAAGTTTGAATCCAGTATCTACATCATGGTGGATACGCTGACTTACCTGAAACGCGGCGGGCGGATCACGCCGGCGGCGGCAGCGCTCGGCACCATGCTGAAATTAAAGCCGGTGCTCCAGATCCAGGGAGAGCGGCTCGATGCGTTTGCAAAAGCGCGGAATGTCAAGAAAGCAAAAGAGATCATGATCGAAGCAATGCAGCGTGATTTCAAGGAGCGCTTCAAGGATCCGCATGGCGAAAACATCCATCTGGATATTGCTTATACAAAGGATATCGAAATGGCGGAAGAGTGGAAACAGGAAGTCTTGAAGGCGTTCGGAGATCGGGAGATCGTGATGCAGCCGTTGTCTCTTTCCGTGTCCTGTCATATCGGACCGGGCTCGCTGGCACTCGCCTGCAGTCATAAAATCAATGCGTAAAGCATCCTGACACAGCAACAACATCATCGCAATGAGGGAGTAGTTATCTATGGTAAAAGCAGTTGTAGGTGCAAACTGGGGAGACGAAGGAAAAGGCAAGATCACGGATATGCTTGCCGATCAGGCGGATATCGTGATCCGTTTTCAGGGCGGCGCAAACGCAGGGCATACGATCGTAAATAATTACGGGAAATTCGCACTGCATACCCTTCCTTCCGGTGTGTTCCATCAGCATATCACAAACATCATCGGAAACGGTGTGGCTTTAAATGTCGCGAAAGTGATGGAAGAGATTGACGAGATCACGGGGCGCGGCGTACCGAAGCCGCAGATCATGATCTCCGATCGTGCGCAGATCGTGATGAGCTATCACATCCTGTTTGACCAGTATGAAGAGGAACGTTTGGGCGGTAAATCCTTCGGCTCCACGAAGTCAGGGATCGCGCCGTTCTATTCGGATAAATATGCGAAGATCGGCTTTCAGGTCAGCGAGATCTTTGATGATATACTGATCGAGGAGAAAGCGGTGCGCGTCTGCGAGCAGAAAAATATCCTGCTTGAGCATCTGTATCATAAACCGCTGCTGAAACCTGAAGAGATTGTTGCGGAACTGAAAGGCTACCGGGAGCAGCTTCGACCTTATGTCGGCGACGTTTCCGCGTTCCTGTCTCAGGCGATAAAAGACGGCAAAGAGATCCTTCTGGAGGGACAGCTTGGCACCTTAAAAGATCCGGATCACGGGATCTATCCGATGGTGACCTCCAGCTCAACGCTTGCGGCATACGGTGCGATCGGTGCAGGTCTGCCGCCTTATGAGATCAAAAAAGTGGTCGTTGTCTGCAAGGCTTATTCCAGCGCAGTCGGCGCGGGAGAGTTTGTCAGCGAGATCTTCGGCGACGAAGCAGACGAGCTCAGAAAGCGCGGCGGCGACGGCGGAGAATACGGTGCAACGACAGGACGGCCGAGACGTATGGGCTGGTTTGACTGCGTGGCATCCAAGTACGGCTGCAGATTGCAGGGCGCAACGGACGTGGCATTTACGGTGCTGGATGTGCTCGGATATCTGGACGAGATCCCGGTCTGCGTCGGCTATGAGATTGACGGAAAAGTGACGACGGACTTCCCGGTGACTGCGAAGTTAAAAGACGCGAAGCCGGTCTATGAGACCCTGCCGGGGTGGAAAACAGAAATCCGCGGCATCAAAAAGTATGAAGATCTTCCCGAGAACTGCCGGAAATATATCGAGTTTGTGGAAGAAAAGATCGGTTATCCGATCACCATGGTAAGCAATGGCCCGGGAAGAGAGGACATTATTTATCGTGCGTAAAGACAGAGCAGTTTTAGATCTCAAAAAATGGATCTGCACGGGTGCGGTTTTGCTTGGCGGGTTTTTTTTGTTTCCGCTGACGCTGAAAGCAGCAGATCTGCAGTTGGAAGAGCGCGGGAACGGATTTTTGCTTCCGACGACGTTTGACCTCAAAGCAGCCGACGGAAGTTTTCTCAGATCGCCGGAGCTGGATCCCGCTTTTTTTGCACCGGGGACAAGGGGCGAAGAGGAAGAACTGGAGCTGGAGAACGGCTATGTTGCCAGGAAGACCTGGACGAGCGGCAGAGACGGCGAAGGGGCGTGCCCCAGCATCAGCGTCTATGATACGGATGGTAACGAAGTCTATCGCGCCGGACGAAACGGCTGCGGGGATCTGGTCGTCTTTTTGAAGGACCAGGAAGGAAATACGCTGCTGTCCGAATATACGTCGGTGAAAACGAGGTATGAAGACGGAAAGTGCTCTTACATTTTCGAAGATGAGGCGAAACCCATCAACATGGAGCAGTATGATGCAGAGAAAAATGTAACCCATAATGAGCACTACACCAGTGCTGCCGACGATACGCAGGGAGACCTCATCAACTCCTTTGATACTTACTGGGATGAGGACGGCGCCATGAAGAACAGCCAACTCATCGCCGACGGTCAGGTGCTAAGCACCTGGGACGGAACGGTGGAGATGGAGTTTGATGATTTCGTCTATGAAGTGAAGGAGCCTGTGGATCTTACCAAACAGGAATGGAAGATGCTGGAGCCCTGTTTCGTAGAGGGAAGCCGCACCATCTGCCCGACCTATACGTCGGCAATGGCGGGGCAGCCGCTGACCGGGATCAAGGTCATCATGGTGAATGAGGCCGGGGAAGAACGTGAGAGCATCATGTATTTCACCGAGGCGCATATCGATATCATGGAGGATGACCAGGTGATGGTGCGCCGCCATGTGGAGGGCGTTGGAGATGAACGGGTCGTCTATTATGACGTGATCAAAAAGCAATGCCCGCTCTACCTATATGATGAATTGCTTGCAAATGTGGAGCTCGTCGAAGCCCGTTCGCCGAAGGCGGAGGCGATGTTTGCAAAGCAACAGGAGCTCGAGCAGAAAAAGCGGGATGCAGTGATCCGCGGCTCTGCGCGACAAGCAGCGGAAGCAGCGCCCGAGGGCACTGAAGCACAAAGTACGAACACTTCCACATACAGTGAACGTGACGGCGAGCCGCTCTGGACGCAAAAGGTCGTCGGCGATGTAGTGCCGATCGACGGAAAGATCCCGGTCACGTTGGAAACGTGGGAGCATGACGGCCATGTGCTGCTGACGCTGAGAGACGAAGCGGGAAACATTGTAAAGAGCTCAGATATGGGCGCGGACAAGAGCCACACGAATTATCAATATGTTTATTTTACAGATCTGTCTCTTCTGGATAACGGTATGGTGGTCTTTATGGTCGCAGGGACGGATGATGCAGGAATGAGCGGCAATCTGAACCAGTTTGACCAAGGTACGACGGATACCGATCAGGGAAGCACCGGGATTACCAGCTACTACCAAGACTGGGGAGGGTCAGGTGATGAATAAAAGAGTGATCAAACATCTGTTGCTCCTCGGCGGGCTTGTCATGACACTTTTGGTTTTTGCCGGATGCCAAAAAGAACCGGAGACGGCAGCACCTGCGGTCACAGAAACGGCAAGTACGGAAGCGAGCACGGATGATACGGCGGCAAAGCGTGCACAGTACGAGGAACTGATGAGGGAGAACACCTCCCTTTGGAACACTTATCATGAGGTGCTCCAGGAGATTGCCTATTATGACACGCTCCAGCAGCAGGAGACGGCCAAAGAGACGACTTTTGTCTCTGCAGAGGAGAAACTGAATCAGACCAGAGAGGAGAACCCGATCTACCTGCGTGTGGACGAGAACTTTTCGGCAGAGCCGGAGACGGAAGAAGTGATACCGGACATCCCGGACGAAGAACTGGATGCATGGATCAGCGAGCTGACGGAGCAGAATCAAACGATATCGGAACAGTTATCCCTGCTGACACCCAAGCGGGACGCATTGAAGGCGCGGTACGGCGTCGGTACGGAGTAAGAAAAAGGAGGATTTACGATGGCATTATTGGAACAGTGGCAGACAATCGCCTACAATCAGGAGACGGACAAAGCGAAGCTCCAGCAGTTCTGGCAGAATTACTTTTTGCTGGAGAAAGGGGTTTATGAAAAACTCCTGGAGAACCCGGATGAGGAAGTGAAGGGGACGGTCAAGGATCTGGCGGAAAAATACGGATTGTCCGTGATGGAGATGACGGGTTTTTTAGACGGCATCAACGAAAGCCTGAAGGAAAAGAATCCCATCGAGACGATGGAAGAGGATACCGAAGTATCGCTCGCGTTTGACAAAGAAAAGCTTTACAAAAATATGGTAGACGCGAAAGCGGACTGGCTCTATGAGCTTCCCCAATGGGAAAAGATCTTCGATGAGGAAACGAGAAAGAGACTTTACATGGAGCAGAAGCGCTCCGGAACCGTGCGTAACGGCAAGTAGGTCGGGGGGAATGATCGCTGCCCGTGCGGCAGCGGCAAGAAGTATAAGTTCTGCTGCGGGAAGGCGTAAAATAAGGATAAGAAAAAAGGTGGTCACGCAGGTGATCACCTTTTTTGAGTTTGCGCGCCATGGGCGCGCTCTAACGGGTGAAAGTCCCGAGTACGCGTAGGCAACGACGAAGTACATAGCTGAACAGCAAGGGTGTCCATCGTGAGGTGGAATCTGAAGGAAGCTGTAAGCAAACCCT
>JAFRKV010000022.1 GCA_017431515.1 Lachnospiraceae bacterium | reverse complement strand
TTAAGGTGCGCGCTCTTTCCCCTCATCCACCTGCCACATTTACTGGTACTTCCGGCAACTTTTGGACTTCATCGCTTTGAGCCGACTTATCCGTATTTCCCAGCCTTATATGTGGTTCCTGTTCGTCAGGCCAAGGCTTTGCTTACAGCTTCCTTCAGATTCCACCTCACGATGGACACCCTTGCTGTTCAGCTATGTACTTCGTCGTAGCCTACGCGTACTCGGGACTTTCACCCGTTAGAGCGCGCCCATGGCGCGCAAACTCAAAAAAGAATCGGTAATCTCCCGATTCTTTTTCTTGATGACGTATATGATGCTTACCATTCCCTGTTATCTTCCGATTCCTTTTCTGGAAACAATATTTTTAAATAGTCCATCTTAATCGGCAGAATACGCGCCACTTCCACATACTCCTCTTTGATGCGATAAAACGCTTTATATGCTTTGAAGTTGATCGAATAAAAACCTGTAAAGAGTCCTTGATAATATAAAGGGATTCCTGTTTTAGGCACTTTTTTCTTCTTTGCGATCTCATCTACAAACTCATCCACATATCGATCTGCCACATCAAAATCCTTCAACGCCTCCCATACTCCATCCCACACTTTTTCCATATCTCTTTGTGCTTTTGGGGAATAGTGGAGCTTATACGTTGTCATGAGCAAGTCTCCGGTTATGCATATGATTTCTGAATTCCTCCTCGGAGATCCAGCCTTCTTCCTCTGCTGATCGAATGCCCGCATTCAATTCGCAAAGAAGCTGTATCATCGCTTCTGCTTTTTCAAAAGCCTCCTCATCCTTCATATCCCGGATACTGTATACTCCATATCCATTTCTCGTGAGATATACCGGCGAGCCGACAGAAACTTTGTCCAATACGTTCCCATAATTCCTTAAAGCAGATATCGGTGCAATTGTTGGCATAGCGCTTCACCTCTTTTTTTATAATACTATCATGCTACGTTTCTCGTTTCAATCATTTTTCGACAAATTCATCGAAAGTTTTATTCGTTTCGGTCTCAAGATATGCATATTTATGCAAATGCTTTTTTCCTTTTGCTCATTCCGCATTAAAACCAATGCTGCCGTCCGGGTTTACACTGAACTGTACCCAGCCGGTGAGGAAGTAGTCTCCGTAAATGTCGTCGATGGAGAACAGATATCGATAATCCCCCTGCTCCATCAGCTTATAATAGATTTCCGTATCCGCATCCACGTGGTATTCGCTTCCGTTATAAGTAAATACCTCCTCCCCTTCCATGCTGTAAGCCCTGTAGGTCGGAACGATCACATCCCCTTCCTTCAGGGGAATGATATTTCTGGCCGCCGAACCGTTTGCATAGATCCCGTCCCAGGTCCCCTCGATCACGATGGATCCGTCCGCAAAGTACTGCTTCATTCTGAGGTTCGTCGCTTCCCCGTTGAGGAGGATCGTGGCGGTGTAAAGATTATAATCATCCGTCACTTCCACCAGATAGATGGAAAGGTTCTGCCCGTCCGGAAGGGACATCCAGTAGCCGTCAAAATCATCATAAAACACCCCTGTCTCCCAGTCCCCGTTCACATCCCGGCTTTCACCGAGGGCGATCAGATCCTCTCCGTCTCCGGAAATTTCATAAACCAATGCGCTTACGTCAGAAGCATTCTCATTTCCGCTTTCATCCAGCTGAAACCAGAAGGTTCCCTGCTCATCCAGCTGCGGCTCTTCGGCAAAGGTAATATACGGGCTCTCCCCGGTCGGTTCATACGCATCGAGATAATCCCAATGCACATCATCTTCCTGATCCGCAGAATGCCATTCTCCCGCGTCATCAAACCATTGCCCGTCATCGTAGTTTTCAGCCGGTTCTCCCGCGACGCCGCTCTGATTCTGACGATCCACAAAAGAAAGATAATAGGGGCTGATGCATACCTTGCCAAAGGTAGACAGTTCCGTGGAGCCCTGGATGCGCAGCGGATAATACATGGAGAGCCCGGATGATCCTTTATGCCCCGCACCTTCTGCCGAATAAATGACTGCGAGATCCAGATCCTTCCGTACGGTTTCCGCGTTGTCGGAATACTGCTCACCGGCAGCTATGATCCCGCCCAGATCCACCATGTTGGTATAGCCTTCGTTGGGATTGTTTCCGCCGTAGTTATCCGAAGCCTTGACCCCTCTCACAATCCGGGCAAGGTCTCCGGTATTCTTTCCCGCTTCATACATTCCCTTTGCGAACGCATTAAAACTTTCCAGAAGTTCATCCACTCTCGAAAGATCGATCACCGACTGCGTCGCCTCATCGTCCTCTCCTGTTTCTTTACAGGCCGCAAGAAAGCTGTCGCAGATCACCTTCCCGACCGCTGCGCCGTCCGCCCCCGGATTCTTGGCAATAAAGTCACTGATCGCCACGTAATCGTATCCGCTGCCCGGCATGATCTCCTGGGAGGCCACCATGTAGTCCGCATAGGAAGCCACCACGTTTGCCGTCTCCACCGTTGCCATCAGGCAGGCATCAAAGCCGATAAAATCAAATTTGCGTCCAAGCACCGGCGCACAGGACAACAATGCACCGTCCAGTTCCTTTAAATCCATGGAATCGCCATAATCGATCTCATCAAAGCAGACTCCCGAGATGCTGCCGCCGCCGTGATCCCACAAAATGAGGCCCATGTGATCCGACGCATAATTCGAGACGCCCCATTGCACAAAATCCGCAAGCGTCTCCGGATCTGCCATGCTCGCCATCGGCACTTCATCCACCAGGTACATCTCTCCATCCTGAATCAGATACCTCTGGTTGGTCTGGCTGTCCACCGCCTCATTGTTCCATGTTTCTGTGCCGCCGGTCTCCACCACGAAGCGGAGGTGATCGCCCTTGGTCTCGATCATTTCCGCCAGATCGCCGGTTGCGGCTCCATACAGGCTTTCCAGATCCGTGCCGCAAAGATAGACAAAAATCGTCCAGGCGTCATCCCCGATGTCGCCTGCCTCACCGGAAAATGTGATGCGATCCACATTCATCTCGCCGGTTGCGCCATCCACGTTCAGGTCTACGCCGCTGATCATGTCAAGGAGGGAGCCGCTGTTTCCCTGCGTCTCTTCCTCCCGGTCCGTTTCGTCAAAGTCTTCCTCGTATTCCACGCTGTCATCTGTGCACGCAGCTGCCGTCAATGCGACCACAATGGCCAGAAATGCCGCCGATAATTTTCGTTTCATTCCCTTACTCCTTTTTTCGAAAGAATGCATTTCCATCATAACGCTAAGGGTGGAAAATGTCAGCCCTGCGCACAAAAAAATCTCCGCCCTGTCCGGACGGAGATTTTTCAAATCACGCTTACGCGTAATACCGGTCATAGGTTTTCAGCGTCTCCTCTTTCTTTCCAGAAAGACCGGCGTTCCGCTGCGCAAAGTAAAGCGCCACCACGGTCGCCACGGTCAGCAGTATCAACACTGCCAGCAGGATCCAAAAGATCAGACCCTTTTCGTTCTTCCCTTCGGGAGCTTGTTTCATGCCGCCTCCGGGAGCTTCAACGTTTGACCCGTGTAGATCATGCGCGGATCCGCAATGATGTCTTTGTTCAGTTCATAGATCTCTTCCCAGCGCGTGCCGTCGGAAAGCTTTTCTTTCGCAATCTTCCAGAGGCTGTCACCGGACTGTACCTCGTAGGAGCCTTCTGCTGCCGGCGCGGAATCATCCGAAACCGTTTCCTCTGCAGCGGTCTCCTCTGTCTTCTCATCTGCCTTGCTGTCATCCGCTGCTTTTTCGCTGTCCGCTGCCTCAGTATCTTCTTTGCTTTCCTTCTCACCGCTGTCCGCCAGGATGATCGTCTGATCGCCTCTCGGCTCGCCATATTGAGAAGCCGGGATCACGCCGTTCAGTTCCTTTTCGATATACTCCGTGATCACATCATCCAGCAAAAATCCGGTATCAAAGCTGTCCTTCGCGCCAAACACGGCATAGGTGTCACCGCCTGCCGCCACGAAGTCATTCGTGATAACAGCATAGGTGGCTTTTTCATCAAGGGCCTTTCCGTTGACACTCTCCACCGACACGCGGTTGATGGACTTCGGACGATTATAGGTGGACTTCGGATAAAGATCTCCCGGATCGTATTCCTTTGTGGTATCCACCGTAAACTTGATCCCGCAGGTCTGGGGATAACCGCCGAGCGGATCCGGCGTGCCATAAGTGCTGGCTTCCAGCGCTTCCAGAAGCTCCTCACCCGTGACATAGACCACCGCCACACTGTTTCCGAAGGGGAACACCGTGTTCAGATCTTTTTTCGTAATATCCCCTTTGGGAAGGGTATCCCGCATGCCGCCGCCGTTCTCCAGAGCGATCACATTTGCCTCATCCGTTTCCAGGATGCTCGGATCCTGCAGAATATACCAATGCATCGCATCCGTCGTCAGATCGCCCAGCGCAGTTTCCTGATCTCTTCCGATATCACCGCCGCCGGGAAGTTCCACTTCGCTCTCCGCGATTTTGACGCCGTATTCCTTATCGATGACTTCCTCGATCCCTTTCGCCACCTTTTCCACTTTTTCATCCTGCGCCAGTCCCTCTGTGGAAATCAGGTAGTGATCCGCGAGCTTTCCGTCCTGATCCACTTCCAGCACACCGATATAGGAAAACTTGCTGCCGGTGGACTGGATCGGCTCGCCATCCGGCGTCCCAGTCATCACCGTATGGGAATGTCCGTCAACGAGGAAATCAATGCCTTTTGTATTTTTGTAAAGATCAATGGAACGGTTTCCCGCATCCGCAGAAGTATCATCCACGCCCAGGTGCACCAGACCGATCACGAGATCGGCACCATCCTCCTTCAGCTGATCTACCACTTCCTGTGCGCGTTCATCCATCTCCTTGCCGCCCAAAAAGGTCAGCCCCACCGTCTTTTTGGGGTTTGCCTTCGTCTGGCTCTCTGCCGTGTCAAGTCCGAAGAAACCGATGGTCTTGCCGCCCTTCGTCTTATAGGTCCAGCTCGCCGGCAGAAGCTCTTTTCCGTCTTTGGTGAGGTTCGCGCAGATCAGTTGGAACTTCGCCTTCTTCAGGTTGTTGGAGAGCACTTCCTCTCCGAAATCAAATTCATGGTTTCCGATGGTCGCCACGTCATAGCCGGCCGCATTCATCATCGTAATCGCATCCGCGCCCTCGGTGGTATTCACATAAGGTCCGCCCTGGGAAAAATCCCCGGCATCTGCCATGATCACTTCTGCCCCCAGCTCTTCAAAGGCTTCCTTCATGGCCGTCATCATCGCATACCCGTCAATCGCGCCATGCACATCGTTGGAATGGATGATCACGGTCTTTCCCGTATAATCCCCGGTGGGCATTTCCCGCACATCCGCCGGATACTCCGGTTCGTCTGCCAGCACCACCGCCGGCGCTGCCGGAAGGGAAAGGAGCACGCAGCCTGCACTCAGCACTCCCGCCAATAGCTTTCTGACCTTTTTCATCTGTCTTGTCCTCCTGTCCTTTGGCATGAAGCGTCACCCACGAAGCTGTTGATGAAGGCCTGATGCCATTTTTATATTTGGTATTACTCGCGCTAACTCAACTACGTCGATTTTACCATCTTTTTCCGAAAAAGGGAAATGAAAAAGGACGGAAGCGTTTTTCTTCGCTGCCGTCCCTTCAGGACTTCATTTGATTCATTTATGATCTCCTATATCAGAAAATTGATGACCGTGAATTGATACAGTTCTTCGTCGCGGGGCTGCTTTTCTTTCGGGGTGTGTTTCGCTGCCTTGTAATACCCCGGCGGATGCTCTTCACTGCGGGAGTTGACTGCCGTCTCGTCCTTGCTGTCCACCACGCGGGAAACTTTTTTCTCCCATTTCTTCTCACGGCCTTTGCCGTCTGTACGAAACGCCTGGTATTGTTCCGCCATCACCTGTTCGATTACGCCCGGATACATGATGTCGCTCCTCCTTTCCGAAAAAATAAGGGTGAGATTCCTCTCACCCTATATATCGTCAGAAAATTCAGAAAGTTTATCCCTGCCTACGATTTTCATCATACGGCAGTTTAACAGCCTTCTCCCCTCCGCCGGCAAAACCTTTCGTTCCGGCGTGGCAGGCTGCATGAAAATGTAAGCGAACATTTCATGAGGGGCTTGGATTCTCTTAGCAGTTGCTTCTGTATCAGCAAGCCTGAGCCATGGATGGCGAAGGCAGGTTCCTCCACGCCCGGATGGCG
>JAFRKV010000021.1 GCA_017431515.1 Lachnospiraceae bacterium | reverse complement strand
GCCGACTTTGGACTAATCTCTATGCTGGACTACTACACCGTAAGGTGTGTTACTTGTTAAGTTGATTGAACCGCCGTATACCGAACGGTACGTACGGTGGTGTGAGAGGTCGGCGGTCATTGACCGCCTCCTACTCGATTGAGTGCTTATTTCCGTTTTGTGAGGGTGCGGGGCTTTTGATATAGGAATGATTGGTTTTCCGCAACCAAAAGGCCATCTTTTGTGGTACGATAGATGTAAAAGATGAAAAGTATAGGAAAGGCGAGGATGTGGGCTTCCTGTGTCTTAAGGAGACCGGTAAAGAAACCGTGGAACAGGCAGTGATGGGTGTGCTTGAGGAGTACCACAGACGCGGCTTGGGCAGGCAGCTTTTTAGCGGTGACATATGCTGCCAGGGTTCTCAAATCTATGAATGCATGTTTCACGGAGGATTGGTAGAGTAGGATCCGGGGGAGGCGTTTTACTGAGCATGAAAAAGCCGGTGTATCGTCAAAACTGCTGCGGTCCAAGGATCTGAGTGAAGAAGCCATCATAAACCGCATTGAAGAGATGCAGTCCGATTATGAGGAAAAGAGAAATCGCGCCAGGATGATGTCAGAAAAGATCAGGACAGAAGGAGGCGTAACCGAAGCTGTCAGGCTGATCAGGAAAACATGAATTATTTTTTCATGAAACCTGCAACCCCCCATGAAGATTTGTCGCTATCTATGGTGAACGGGTAAATCTGTTCTTTGGATGCTGATGATAGGAAACGCAAAGGAGGACACTATGAAAAAGAGAATAATCATGATTCTTACAGCAGCCAGCCTCATGGCAGTATCGGGCTGCGGAGCAGCAGGCATATCACAGGAGGCAAAAACAGCAGGTGCGCAGACCGTTGCGGAAAGTGAACAGGTGCTGGTGCACGCGGCGGAAGGAGCGGACATCAGCGCTCTTTCAGACAGCACGATCACGGTAAACGGTACGGGTGAGATCAAATGTGAACCGGACATGGCGGAAGTGATGCTGGCGATCGAAACGAATGAGGCTACCGTGGAGGAAGCGCAGAAGAAAAACGCTGAAGAGACGAATGCGGTTTTGAAAACACTTTCGGAAGAGGGGATCGAGGAAACCTCCATTCAGACCTCGGATTACAGCGTATATCCCAGATACGATGACTTCGGGGAAGAGATCACTTCCTACTATGTGAGCACAACGCTGACGGTGTCGGATATTCCGCTGGGGAATGTGGGAAAACTGCTCTCGGCATGCGGCCGCTCCGGTATTACAGAGGTTCGGAATGTACAGTACTTTTATTCCGGGTATGATGAGACGTATGAAACGGCTTTAGGTGAAGCAGTGGCAGCTGCGGAGAAAAAGGCGGCGGCGCTTTCCGCAGCATCCGGTAAGGGACTGGACGGTATTGTCAGCATCACGGAAGGTTATCAGGACACTTCTTTCCGATATGTATACGATAATGGGGAGGCTCTCTATTCGGCAAAAGAAGAAGCCATGGACATGGGAACTGGAGCGGATATCATGCCGGGAGAAGTGACGGTAAAGGCAGAGGTTACGGTCATTTATAAATTGAAATAACCCCCTTTTCAGGAAACGGCATCTTAATGGGATAGAAAGCACATATTTTCACATAGAGCCCGTGATGAAGTTTGAACCCAGAAAGAAAAGGGCATACCTTTGAAATTGTGTTCATGTAATCCGAGGTTTCAGAACCATCAGGAGTTGCATTTGTAATTCAGGAGAAGAAAGGTCTGCACCTTGGTGTATGCTGCCCGGTCAAACCGTGATGCGCTCCATTATTTTCGGGATCAGGCATGCGACCTTTCCCTGATACTTTGCTTCGAGGTAATCCGCAAACTCTTTCGGATCTGCCCCGTTATCGGCGAACATATCCCAGTGGCCGGGGATCGCTACCGCAGGAGCTAATTCTCCCGCCAGATCCGCAGCCTCCTGAAAGGTCATATTTCCGATGCAGCCGTGGGTATAGCGTCTCGCGTCACGACCGTTTATGGGCAGAAGCGCTGCATCGATATGTCCGAATGCCTTCAGCTTCGCAAGCATGCCCTCATATCTTAAGGTATCTCCGGCATGATAAATCTTGGTGCCATCGGCTTCAACGATGTATTGAAGGTGCGGATACAATCCCGTCGCCTCATCCATCTCGAGAAATTCATGTGCTGCCGCGATCGCGTGGATCGTCATATCCCCGACTCTGACCGACTCTCCGTCATTAAGTCCTATCGCATTTTCCGGTGCGACGCCGTCGGCAAGCACCGCCTTTCGATGCGTTTCAGCAAAGACAAACTTTGCATCCGGATATGCCCGGGTCCAGATTTTCCACGCCTCGTGGTCGATATGATCGAGGTGGTTATGCGTGCCGAGAAATGCATCCACATCCGAAAGATCTTCCGTTGCAAGCGGCGGCGCGACCCTGCGCTCCGCAGTCGGACTGGCAAAATAATCAATGCAGATCCCGGTCTCTTTGCTTTTTACCATAAGGCCCATCTGGCCCAGCCAATACAGTTCTGCCATAATCGTTTCTCCTTCACAAATTCATCCGAATAATACCGTCCGCACATGGTCTGATTTTACCATAACTTTTTCAAAATATCTATTGGAAAAACGAACATATGTTCGTATAATGTGTTTACCATTCGGAGAAGGAAGATGGAGCTCATCGACCGGCAGCTCCACGATCTGAAGAGCGGAGACCTTATTGAGATCATCTACTACGACGGAGATGCCTATGTAAAACGGACAGGACTCATCTCCGGTATTTTCCCGAAAGAAAAAGAGATCCGGGTGGTGGATACCAGGATCTCCTTTGAAAATATCTATTCGATCAGAGCGGATTGAGGATTCCTCAGAATCTGCTATAATCATATCTATGAACACGATTTCTTTGGAAGAACTGCATACAAACGGAGAGCTTTCCTCGCGTTCCTACCGGCTGCTTACCCATGCCGGTTATCAAAACCTGCAGGATATTCATAATCTCTCCGCATCCGATCTGCTTGACCTGAATCTGGGAACGATGGCGATCGAGGAGTTGAACCAGCTGACAGAAAAGTATGAGGCCAAAGAGTCCGGCCAGAAGATTGTCTTCTGGAAGCTGGAGCATGTGCGTTTGGTGGATATCCATGATATGACGGACGGACATTATGCCACCGTCGGGGATATGTTTGACGCCCTGGAAAGCGAATATGTGGAGTTCGCGGATCTTTGCGTCGTATACCGTTATCTGCAGGGAAACTGCACACCGGACCGGCTTCTTAAGACCATGCGGCGGCGCTTGATCCAGTCGGCACCCGGCTGGATTCTGGAACTTGAGATAGATTGGAGCATTGTACGTCCCCGTTTGACAAGAGCGTTGAAAAGAGCATCCTGCGAAACGATTCTGGATTTGACAGAGATCGAGCAGCAAGAAGACAACGGTCTTGACTCTGTGGAACGCCTGGAGTTGAAAAACCTCATTGACCGCGCGTTAACCCAGGCCAGAGCGTGAGAGATGCCATGAAAACATATCCGATATCCGTCATTACCCCGTTTCACAATACAGACCGGAAGCTGTTTGAAAAGACCCTGCGGTCACTGGAAGCGCAGAGCATCGGATTTTCCGATGTGGAATGGATCATCGTGGCGCACAATACGGAAAAGAAGCACCTTTCCAACCTGCAGGAACTGACGGCCGGGCGGGACAATATCCGCGTGTTTGAATTGAATAATGACCGCCATACCGCTTCCAGTCCCCGTAACTATGCATTGACGCAGGCGACGGGGACGTATATTACGTTTCTGGATTCGGATGACCGGTTCACCGAGAACTGTCTTGCGGATCTGGTGAACGGGATGGAGGAAAGCGGCGCGGATATCGGGAAATACCGTTCCGTGCGTCTGGAAGAGGATAAGGATATTCTGAGCTTTCTCGATAACCGTGTGCGGTTTGATCAGATCCGCCCTCTGCAGATCTATGAAAAAAACGATCCCGAGATCGTAAAGCTTGTGACCCTTTCCTGCATGATGGTGAGCTGTCAGGTTCTGCGGCGGGAGTTTGTGGAAGCGAATGCGCTTTCTTTCCGGGAAAACATCCGAATCTACGAGGATGTGGTGTTTAATCTGGAGGCCATGTCCTTCGCATCGAAAATCGCGGTTTTTCCGCAGCTGATCGGCTATGTCTACTATATGCATCATGGCTCGACGATGCAGCAGCTCGGATCGATCCCGGCATCGGACGTGGTCGGAACATGCAGGGATATCGCGTTTCAAATGCGGCTCGGGACGGATGCCGGCTTCAATATGAAGTATCTGTTCTGGAATCATATGGCGCATATCACGGAGATGATCGAAAGCGCGCCGGACATGACGATAGAGCAGCGCGGAGAGATCCGGAACCTGTTCCTTCCCTATTTTGAAAGCGTGGAGCCCCTGGAAGCAGACCGGAAGTTTTTTACCCGGGACCAGGCGGAAGAGTTGATGGAGCACAGCAGAGAGGTTGTGCTCAATGAGGGGAATTTCTCCAGCACAGCACCGGTGCGTGTGCTGCGGCAGATTTTGAAGCAGAACAGTGCGACAGATCTGGGAGAGACCTACGGTTTTGATAACATCATGACGGAAGAGGCGTATCGGGAACGGGTGCCGGTCTCGAACTATGATACCTATGCGCCGCTCATAGAATTGACCACAAAGGTCGGAGAAACGGGTCTTTTTTGCGTGGATAAGATCGTCTGCTATACGCCGGTCTACGGAAGCATCGGGGTGCCGCGCCTGATCCCGTGTACCACGGAGCATCTCATGCAGTATGTGCAGGTGCTGCGGGGGCTGATACGACAGGACGGGAGTACTTTCTTTCTGGCAGACGGAACGGGCGGCGATTTTGTCTTTTCCGACGGCGCAAGGCGCAATACGGAAATGGGCGCGATGCTCTCCACTCTGCACGAGTGCATTCACGATAACGCGCATCGGGCAGTGCATAAGGGAGGTTTTTTTACCTCGCCGGCGGAGCTTTTCTTTCCGCAGGAACTGTTTGATCTGCGCCATCTGAGGCTTTTGTTTGCGCTGGCGGATCCGGATGTGAAGTGCATCATTTCTCCTTATGCGTGGGAATTGCTGGAGACGATGCGTTATCTGGAAAGAAACTGGCAGGAGCTTCTGCGGGATCTGCGAAACGGACTCCGGATCGGGACGCCTCAAGTGCCGGAAAAGACAGGAAGCGCGCTTGCAAAGAAACTGTCTCCCGCAAAGGAGCGGGTGGATGAGCTGGAAAGGGTTTTTTCAGAGGGATTCTCAACCCCGATCATTCCGAGGATCTGGAAGCAGTGTGATTCCGTTATCGCGTGCGCTGCCGGGACATTCGGCATTTACGGAAGGGGACTGAAGAAGTATGCAGGGGCGATTCCCGTCAACGGCGGTTATTATGTGACAGCGGAAGCATTGGCTGCAAAAGCATATAGGGGCGATGCCGAACGGATGATTTTGCTGAAAAACAAGAATTACTATGAATTTCTTCCGTTTCCCGCTTCCCGGTCAGGGGAGGGGGTGCCGGTGGGAGCGCAGGACCTTTCGCCCGGCGGCTGTTACGAAATATTGGTCACCAACCGGGCCGGGCTGTATCGTTACCGCCTGGGAGAAGTGATCCGTGTGGAAAAAATGGTTCATGACACGCCTGTTTTTTGCTGTGAGGGACAAACATACGAAATCACGCGGATTCCCGGCGCGGAGGGCTGTGTGTTTCCGTCGGAGTGGGACCGGCTGATCGAAGCGTTGGAAGAGGCATATCAGATCTCCGTTGCGGATTATTGTATCAGGGAAAATAGGGGTGAGGCGTGTCTGGAGCTTTACCTCGAGCCGGAGAGAGCGTCGTTGCAGAAACTGCTTGCCGTTCCGCGCCCGGATCTCTGCAAGTCGGCAGATGAGATTCTGCGCCGGGGGAATGCATCCTATCAAAGCGCCCGCAGGGACGGCGCATTGCTCCCGCTTTTAGTCGGGATCCTGCAGCCGGATACGCAGCTTTTGTACAGAGATCGACTGGTCTATCGCATGAAATGCACCCCGGATCAAATGCGTCCGGTGCGCGTGCTTGATACGCCGGATAAGGAACGGTTCTTTTTGGCAATGCAGGAAGAATCCGAAAGGAAAACGGTCAAATGACCCAAAAACGAAGCATCCTGGAAAACATCGTTAACGTTTTTGTCTGCGCAGCGCTGGTCATGACGGCGCTGGTGGCTTTGTATGCCTGCTTTTCGAGGGATTTATCCGGAGAGGCCGCGATCGGATCCTTTGAAGTCAAAGAGTATTCGGACGGCTGGACGCTCATCACGAAGGAAGGCGCTTCGCCTGTCACGCTCCCGACCGCCGTGGATTGCGGGAAAGACGACATCCTGATACTGCGCAATTCCCTTCCGGAGGATCTGGATGATGAGACCAGCCTCGTCTGCCGCGCGGCTATGGAAGATGTGTACATCTACATTGACGGTGCGCTGCGTGAGCAATACGCGACAGAGTCATCCCCGGATTTTCCCTACTATCTGCCAAGCGCATACGTGGTTACGCAGTTGACGGAGGCGGATGCGGGAAAAGAGCTGGAGATCAAGATCCGGGTCAAAACAAGCGGAACGATGAATGAGATCTATCTCTGCCCCGGAAATAACGGATGGTTTCAAATCGCGCAGAGATATTATCCGGTGAACGTCATAGCGTTCGTTGTGTTGATCCTTGGCGTCATTCTGCTTCTTTTTTCTTTGATCATGCGGCTGCTTACCGGCGCCTCCCGTTCGCCTTTCTATCTGAGTCTTTTAATGATTGACGTGGCGATCTGGATCTTCAGTGAGTCAAGACTGCGTCAGCTGTTCTTTCATAAGCCTTCGCTTTCTAGCATTTTCGCATATACCTCCGTCGAAATCATCAGTATTCTGGCGGCTCTGTACTTTGACGAGGTACAGCATCGGAAACATCACCGGATCTATCTTATCATCGAAACCGCCGGAGCGATCCAGCTGGTCATCAATATAATCCTTTCGGTCACCGGCGTGGCAGAGCTTTACCGGACGATCCTGTTCTCTCACATCATTATGGCGTTTTCTCTTGTGGTGACGATTGTGAATCTGATCCGGGACATCATCAGCAGACATGTGCTGAAGTACAGAGTCGTGGCGATCGGGATGCTGGCCTTTCTTGTGATGGCGGGAGTGGAGCTTCTGGCCTTCTATGTGTCGAAGTTTTATGTGATCGGTTCCTATATCTGCATCGGCCTTGTGGCGCTCATGCTTTCCACGCTGATCCAGACGCTTCTGGACCAGATCGCGGAATCCCGCGCCAGACAGGCGCGTCAAAATCAGCTGGTCGCGAACACGATCGAAACGATCGCGGGCACCATTGACGCGAAAGACGAATACACCGGCGGACATTCGGACCGGGTCGGGGAATATGCCGCGATCCTTGCCCGGGGGATGGCGGAGGAGTACCATTTTTCCGAGGAAGACATCGCGAGAATCCATTATATCGGCGTCATGCATGATATCGGAAAGATCGGCGTGGCGGACAGCGTGCTGAATAAAGCCGGAAGGCTCACGGACGAGGAATACAGCCTCATGAAAAAGCATGTGGAGATCGGGTCGGAACTGATGGCCGGGATGGATGAAACCGTGCCGGATCTTTACAACGGCATCCGCCATCATCATGAACGGTATGACGGAGCCGGTTATCCGGATGGCCTTCGCGGTACGGAGATTCCACTCGTGGCGAGAATCATCTGTCTGGCAGACAGTTATGATGCCATGACCAGTAATCGCGTTTACCGCAAGCGGCTGTCCGATGAAGAGGTGCGCGCGGAGATCATTCGCTGCTCCGGCGCCCAGTTTGATCCGGTGCTGGCGGAAATCTTTGTCCGGCTGATGGATAACGGCGAGATTCACCCGCTCACGGTGGATGGTGTGGCAAAAAAATAAAAGAGAGGTCCTGAGGATGAGAAAAGGATGGAAGTATGCAATTGTCGCAGGCATAAGCATCGCGCTGATCGGAACGGCGGGATGCGGCAATCCGCTGGGAAGGCTTCTTGATCGCGGCGGAACGGAAAGCACAGCGACAGAGGCAGCAGTGACGGAAAGTGCGGAGCAGGCGGCAGTCGCGGAAACGAATACGCCAGCGGAACCGGCAGAAGCCGATACAGTGTCCGATCCGCTCTATCAGGCGCTTTCGGAATGGCAGTTTATCTTTACCAGCGGCGCTGGCGGATGGGATACCAGTTTTACGGTGAACCCGGACGGCTCTTTTCAAGGGGTCTATCATGACTCTGATATGGGTGTGACGGGCCCGGGTTACGAGGAATGCGGTACGCTTTATTACTGCGCGTTCTCCGGCAATTTTACGGGGTACACCAAGATTTCCGAGTATGTCTATGAGGTCGATTACGGGGAGCTGCATTATGAGGACACGCCCGGAACAGAGGAGATCAAAGAAGGGACGCGTTATGTTTATTCCGATGCTTACGGACTGACCGGGACGAATTCCCTGATCGTATACCTTCCCGGAACGCCGACAGCGGACCTGCCGCAGGCTTTTATGAGCTGGGTCAATATGGTCTGGTACACCTATCTGCCGGATGACTTTGTGGAGGATGTTCCGGCGGAACTGCCCTTCTGCGGTTTGTATAACGAAGCGGAGGAGGAAGGGATCTTTTCCGAAAGCCTGACGGATCAGAATACAACATTTTTAATCAACAGCGTGCATTTTCCGGGGCTGAAGGCACAGCAGGGAGAACTTTATGAGGACGGCACCTACAGTTATGAAGACGCGGATCCGTCCGGGATGTACCGGGTGATCAATAAGTGTTTTTCCCTGCCCAACGGATACGGGATGTATGAAAATCAGGAGCGCTTTGCGAAAGCCTGCATCGAGGAAGCCACCGGGGCGACGGATCCGGAAGGCTTCTATGTGATCGGTTCTGATATGGAATACAGTCTGCCGGTCAAGACGTATCTTAACGGAAGTGACTGTCTGCAGGTTTCCTGGCAGGAAGGGGAAAACGAGGATACCATGTACTATTTTGCCTGTGTTTATCAGGACAATTATAAAGGGTATTCCTATTGCTATGCGGTGGGATATGACCCGGACGGAGATCTCATGACCGGTGAAATGGCGAATTTCCTGCTGATGTCCGTTTCCGTTTCGGGATCGCCGTCACACCTTTCTTCGGCGGATGAGACGGGAACTGTGCCGGAGAAACGGATCACCGCGGAAGTGACGGCCGGCCCATCTGACAGCACGATCCTCGTGGATGATGTGGAACTGGTGAGCATCATGGATACGGAGAAGATGCAGAAATACGGGATTGATCCGGATGACGTGACGAATGATTATACGATCGTGGGAAACGACGGGAAATATGATGAATATCCGCTGGCTGACGGGTGTCCGTTTTATGTACAATTTGCAGAAAATCCGCTGCATCCGAATCTGGATGCAGGCGGATTCCGGGAATATCTTGGGAAGGACGGAGTGCGCCTCATGGATCTGTATCTTGACCGTAACGAACGCGTCCTTCTTGCTTACGAGCCGTATACGCCGTGAGTATGATGCACACCAAAAGTGCCATGCGCAGAATGCGCATGTGCACTTTGCGCAAAGGAACCGCCCTGACATGCCAGCATGTCGAGGCGGTTCTTCGCGCAAAGGTCACAATGTCACTTCGTGACATGTGACTTTTGGTATGCGGTTACAGTTCCTATAAATCGTAATACATAGCAAACTCCGCCGGATGCGGGATCTGCAGGATTGCCTCGGCATCAGCCTGAATCTTCTCAACCAGCTGATCCAGCAGCCGCTGCGGGAAGACGTTGCCGGCGGTGAGATAGTCGTGATCCGCGATCAACGCATCCACTGCTTCCGGCAGGCTCTTGGGAAGACCGGAGAGTTTCGCTTTTTCCTCCTCAGGAAGGTCGTAGAGATTGAAGTCGTAGGGGCCCCAACCTGCTTTGTGGGGATCGATCTTCTTTTGGATTCCGTCAAGACCGGCCATCAGGATCGAAGAATATGCATAATAGGGGTTGCAGGTGGCATCCGGATTCCGAAGCTCAAAACGCTTGGTTTCCGGTGTTTTTGCATATGCAGGGATACGAACCACGGCACTCCGGTTTGCCATGGCATAGCCGATCGTCACCGGCGCCTCAAATCCCGGCACCAGGCGTTTGTAAGAGTTGGTGGAGGGATTCGTGATCGCACAGAGCGAGCGCGCATGGGTCAGAAGCCCTCCGATGAAATAGAGCGCCGTATCGGAAAGTTGTCCGTAATGATCCGGATCATAAAACACAGGCTTGCCGTCGCGTAGCAGAAGCATGTGGACATGCATGCCGCTGCCGGCTTCTCCGGCGAGTGGCTTCGGCATAAAGGTGGCTGTGCAGCCGGAACGCTTTGCCTCGTTTTTGATGACATATTTGGCATTCATGGTGTCGTCCGCGAGCTTTAACATATCCCCGAGCTCTACCTCGATCTCCATCTGACCGCAGCCGCCGACTTCATGATGGTGATATTTCACATTGATTCCCCAGTCATTCATGGCAAGACACATCTGGCTGCGGAGGTCGTTTCGGATATCCAGCGGAAGAGCCGCGTGGTAGCCTTTTCCGTGCGGGATCTGATAGCCGTTGTTGTTGTTTTCCAGACCGCCGGCCCATGGCGCCTGCCGCGTTTCGATGAATGAAGACACGTTGCCGGGACTGATGTCAAAGGATACGTTGTCAAACAGATAGAACTCATATTCCGGACCGATCAGCATCTGATCCGCGATGCCTTGTTCTTTCATGTATTCCAGGGCGCGGATGGCGACATTTCTGGGATACTGGTCAAAGGGACGGTTCTCCGGCAAATCGATGATCTTCACATCACCGATTATGGAAAGCGTCGGCACTTCGGCATAGGTGTCTACCACCGCCGAATCCAGCACAGGGACAAAGACCATGTCGCTGTTTTCCACAGGCGCATAGCCGTAATTCGATCCATCAAAACCGATGCCGTTTGTCATGGTGCTTTCCGTAAGACGTTCTGCCGGGATACTGAGGTGTCTCCAGCGGCCATCAATATCTGTTAGTTTAAAATCGACAATCCGGATCTGTTTTTCTTTGATCAGATCCTGAATCTCTTGTAATGTACGTGACATAATATGTTCTCCCCTCGATGTGTAGATTGGTGTGGGCGGGGGCGGGGTCAAAAGTCACATGTCACGAAGTGACATTGTGACCTTTGCGTTGAGAGGCGTTCTGACGTGCTAGCACGTCGAAACGCCTCCCAGCGCAAAGTGCACATGCGCATTCTGCGCATGGCACTTTTGACCCCTGCCCGTTACCCTTACGCCAGTTTCAGCGCAACTTTCATCATGTTCGTAAACGTGAGCTGCCGCTCCTCTGCAGTGGTCTTTTCTCCCGTGAACTCCGAATCGGAGATCGTCAGGATGCAGAGTGCGTTCGCGCCGCCCGCTGCTGCGTTGGAGTAAAGCGCTGCCGCCTCCATTTCCACAGCAAGCAGCCCCATGTCCGTCCAGGATTTGCAGGAACCGTCGGATCCGGCTTCATCGGAATAGAACATGTCGGAAGAAAGAATGTTGCCGACATGATAGTCAATCCCCAATTCCTCCGCCGCATCCGTGGCTTTCCGCAGCAGCTCATAGCTGCAGATGCAGGAGTAATCGCCCGGAAGCTTAAACAGCCGGACGTAGTTGGATGTTGTGCAGGCACCCATGCCGAAGATCATGTCACGGATGTGAATGTCCGGAGAAAGGGCTCCGGCGGTGCCGACGCGGATCAGGTTTTTGCAGCCGTAAAAATGGATCAATTCATAGGAATAGATGCCGATTGAAGGACATCCCATGCCGGTGCCCATAACGGAGACCGGTTTGCCTTCGTAGGTTCCGGTGAAGCCGAGCATGTTACGGGTCTCGTTGAACTGTTTGACATCGGAAAGAAAGGTGTCTGCGATGAATTTTGCGCGCAGAGGATCTCCCGGCAGCAGAATGGTTTCGGCGATCTCGCCTTCTTTTGCGCTGATGTGCGGTGTTGGTACTTGACTCATGTGAAAACCTCCCTCGTTTGTTGATTTGCGGAACGATTCCGTTCCTAAAGATTTGTTACAGAATCACTTTACACTGACAGCAACAGTATATCACAAAACAGAGATTCTATGATATAATGTTCCGGGATTTCGTGCAGAATTTCATGAAGAAAAGACGGAGGGGAACAAAAAAATGGAAAACGGTCAGGACAGGATGTACCGGGAAGTCACGGAGCGTTTTTTGAGATACTGCAAGGTGGATACGCAGTCCGATGAGGAGAGCGGGACTTCGCCGACCACGGAAAAACAAAAAGATCTCGGGCGGATGCTTGCTGCGGAGTTAAAGGAAATGGGGGCGTCGGAGGTCTTTTTTGATGAACAGAATTGTTATGTATATGCGTCTGTCCCTGCTTCCGGCGGTTCGGCAGGAAAGACGCTGGCCTTTCTTGCTCACATGGACACTTCCCCGGAGGTTTCCGGGAAGGATGTCACACCGCGGATCGTGGAAGACTATGATGGCGCGGATATCGTTTTAAATCAAGAAAAACAGATCGTGCTCTCGCCTGCGACTTATCCGGAACTGCACGCTTATCAAGGGCAGGACCTCATTGTAACGGATGGCGCGACGCTGCTCGGAGCCGATGACAAAGCAGGCGTTGCGGAAATCATGACTATGGCGGCCTTTCTCCTGCAGCATCCGGAAATACCGCATGGAAAGATCGCCATCTGCTTCACGCCGGATGAAGAAGTCGGCCAGGGGGTGGATCATATTGATCTGAACCGGCTGGGCGCGGAGTATGCCTACACAGTGGATGGCGGCGCACTGGGAGAGCTGGAATACGAGAACTTTAACGCAGCTGCCGCAAAAGCTGCATTTCACGGGATCAGCGTGCATCCCGGGGAGGCGAAGGGAAAGATGGTCAATGCGTCGCTGCTTGCGATGGAGTTTCTGTCCAAACTGCCGCCGGATGCGCGTCCGGAGAACACGGAGGGCTATGAGGGATTTTTCCATCTGACGGAGATGAAAGGGAGCATTGAAGAGGCTGAAATATCTCTTATTGTGCGGGATCATGACAAAGAGAAGTTTGAGGAGAAAAAGACGCTCCTGCGCTCCATTGCGCAGGTGATGGGAAAGCAATACGGCGAGGGGACAGTGACGCTTACGCTTGAGGATTCCTACTATAACATGAAGGAAAAGATCGAGCCGGAGCATCTGTTCCTCGTGGATTGCGCAAAGCAGGCCATGGAATCGCTTTCCATCACGCCGAAGGTACAGCCGATCCGCGGCGGGACGGACGGCGCGCGGCTTTCCTACATGGGGCTGCCCTGCCCGAATCTCTGTGCGGGCGGCCATAATTTTCACGGACGGTTTGAGTATATTCCGGTACAATCCATGGAGCGGATCACGGCGCTTCTGGTGCGGATCGTGGAGACTTTTCCGTGGTGAACCAACAACTTAGATCATTAGGAGACTGATATGAGTGAAAAAACAAAAAGCAATATCATTTCCTTCCTTTCGCTGACTGCGGGGGCGATTCTGGCGGCGTTTTCTCTGGAGGAATTTTTAGTGCCCTGCAAGATCTTTGACGGCGGGGTTACCGGTGTCAGCATGATCCTGTCGCACTTTACCCATGTGAAACTGGGCTTGCTGATTCTTGTGATCAATATCCCCTTTTTTATCGTCGGCTGGAAAAAGATCGGGCACGTTTTTGTCCTCAAGGCGGTTTATGCGATCACGCTGTTTTCCGTTATGTCCGCGGTCTTTGAACCGATGGAGGATGTCACCTATCAGATGCTGCTGGCAGTGACCTTCGGCGGCGTTATCCTCGGGATCGGCGTCGGCCTTGTGATCCGGGGCGGCGGCGTACTGGACGGGACGGAGATCGTGGCGATCCTCATCAACCGGAAGTGGGGAATCTCCGTGGGAAAGGTCATTCTGATCTTTAATGCAGTGATCTATTCCGTGGCGGGTATTGCGTTCGGGCTGAATCAGGGCATGTATTCCTTCCTGATGTACATCGTGACAAGCCGGATCATTGATATGGTGGAAGTTGGTCTGGAAAGCGCCAAGTCTGTCATGATCATCACCGATGACGGGAAGGAACTGGCTGACCAGATCTTAAAGCGGCTTGGCCGGACGGTGACCTTCATGGAAGGAACCGGTCATGTCAGCAAAGGCAGTAAGGATGTCCTTTACTGCGTCATTACGAGAGCGGAGATCTTTGAATTCAAGCGGATCATCGCGGAGTCGGAGGGCAGCACCTTCACCACCGTCGCAGACGTCTCCGAGGTGATCGGCAATCATATCAAATCCAAAGGGTGAATTTAAAATAGGACGATCAAAACAAAAACCTCTCAATCGCCATTTATCAAGGCTTTTGAGAGGTTTTTTCTTTTCTCGGAGTGACAAGACTCGAACTTGCGGCCTCTTGACCCCCAGTCAAGCGCCCTACCACCTGGGCCACACCCCGTGCAACTCATCTTACAACAGGGCTTTTCAGATGTCAACCGTCGGTTTTTCCTATTGAAACACAAAATCTGGTCTTGCAAGAGGAATTTTGCACATAGATATAGTCCTTGAACGGAAAAGTTTGTGCAAAATTGCGGTTGATTTCAAAAGGGGATTCCGACATAATAACAGGCAATCCGGAGAGAGGTATCTCCGGTAGAGGAGCCACTTTACAGAGATTGTTCAGCCGTTTTTTACGAACGTACGAAAACGTTTAAGTAAAACCGGGCGGACGGGACGGAAAGGAGTGTATGATGGAAAAATTGAACCAGAGAATCGTAGAATTTCATGATATGGAAGATGTGGCGGAGTTTGTCAATGCCGCAGGGAAATGTGAATTTGATGTAAATGTGATCAGCGGAAATCTTTATGTGGACGCAAAATCGCTGCTTGGCGTCATGAGCATGGGCTTTGCGCGCAGGCTGCGGGTGCAGTATCGCGACAGCGACCAGATGTTTGAGCAGGAGCTGCAGAAGTTCTGCGTCGCGTAAGGGATGATTGACACATCAAAAGCGCCATGCGCAGAATGCGCATGTGCGCTTTGCGCAAGGAACCGCCTTGACATGCTGGCATGTCGAGGCGGTTCTTCGCGCAAAGGTCACAATGTCACTTCGTGACATGTGACTTTTGATGTGCGAGACGTTTGACACGCAAAACGCCTTAGCCTCACGTGAAATTCATTTCTATGAAAAAAT
>JAFRKV010000002.1 GCA_017431515.1 Lachnospiraceae bacterium | reverse complement strand
TGATTCTTACCAGATTTCTCAAAGTCTTGCAACGAGCGCACATGGATGTGCGCGAGAGCGAGCATACGCATGGAAGCGTATTGCGAGCGGTTGCATCGGGGTCGATACATTGGCAAATCTGGTTAGAAGCACATCGAGCGAACATTTGCAGACCGTTGTGCTTGCGACATCCAAAGGACGACCGTCCGGAGAGGCAATGCAGTTAAACTGCCGTTTAGAATCCGATCATGAGTTTGCGCACATCGTTAGCCACAATGAAGATCATCAGCGCAAACAGCACGCCCATTCCGATCAGGTTGATCATGCCCTCTTTTTCCACCGGCAGCTGCTTCCTCGTTACCAGCTCTACGGTCGTAAAGATCAATCGTCCGCCGTCAAGCCCCGGAATCGGGAGCAGGTTCATCACGCCGAGGTTGGCAGATAAAAGCACTGCAATATTTAACATATTGACCACCACGAGAAACGCGCCCCCTGCCTTGTTGCTCTCCGTATAGGTCTCGTCGATGGCCTTCACGATCCCCACCGGTCCGGAAAGGTCATTGACGGTCACGCCGCCGGTGAACAGCAGCCTTAACCCTTCCACCACGGACCAGACGCTGTATTCCATCTCATACCAGCCGTACTGGAGGGTCTGCAGGGGCCCGACCCTTTCGGAAAAGGGACTGTAGGTAATCCCCAGCTGATAGGAGCCGGCATCGGCGTCATAGACGGGGATCATTACCGTCTGATAGGTTTCGCCGTTCCGCTTGTATGTGACACGCATTTCCTGGCTTCCATGGGTCTGCAGATACAGCCGCAGCTCTCTGGTAAAATGGATCGGCTTATGATTGAGCTTTACAATTTCATCTCCCTCCTGCAGTCCCGCCGCCTGTGCCGGAAGTCCGTCCACCGTGCCCGTCAGCACCGGGCGGTCCACCCCGATCAGCGCCGTCAGGATCACAGCCAACACAAAGGCTAGCAGAAAGTTGAAAAACGGTCCTGCCCCCACGATGAGAAGCCGTCTCCATGCCGGTTTTCTGCGAAAGGCGCGGGGATTCTCCGCATCCTCCTCCGTGTCGTCTGCCATCACGCAGGCACCGCCCAGCGGCACGGCCCGCAGAGTAAAGAGGGTCTCCCCGCGCTTCACGCCGAAGATCTTCGGCCCGAAGCCCATCATAAATTCTTTCACCTCGACACCGTTTTTTTTCGCCACCACGAAATGTCCAAATTCGTGGAAGATCACAATGCCGCAAAAGATCAGGATCGCAATCAGAATCCCCATATCACCATTTGCTCCTAATTCTGTCATAGACCGACTGCTCTGTGGCGAGAATCTCTTCCACGGAAGGATCCGGCACAAATGCAATGTTTGCTATTGCATCCTCCAGAATCTCATAGATCGTCAGGAAGGAGATCTGGCCATCCAGAAACTTCGCCACGGCGAGTTCGTTCGCCGCGTTCAAAGCCGTCGGGACGTTTCCTCCGCGTCTGATTGCATCATAACATAATGGGAGTCCCATAAATGTCCCTGTATCCGGTTTTTCAAACCGGATCTCGGAAATCTTCGCAAAATCAAGCCTTTCGCCGGATAAAGGACGCCGCTTCGGATAATACAAAGCGTACTGGATGGGCAGCCGCATATCGGGGGTGCCAAGCTGCGCGATCACCGCGCCGTCTTCATATTCCACCATGGAATGGATGATGCTCTGCGGCTGCACCACCACCTCGATCTGTTCCGGCGCCACGCCAAAAAGCCACTTTGCCTCAATGACCTCCAGCCCCTTATTGACCATCGTGGCGGAATCGATCGTGATCTTTCTCCCCATGGACCAGTTCGGGTGCTTTAAAGCATCCTGCACGCCCACATGCTCCAGTTCCTCTCTCGTCCGATGCAGAAACGGTCCGCCGGAAGCCGTGAGAAGGATCTTTGCGATCCGATTCTTCCGCTCTCCGTTCAGAGACTGGAAAATCGCACTGTGCTCGCTGTCCACCGGCAGCAGGCGCACCCCGCATTCCTTCACCATCGGCATGATGAGGTGTCCCGCCGTCACAAGGGTCTCCTTATTGGCAAGGGCGATGTCTTTTCCCGCACGGATCGCCGCGATCGTCGGGCGGATCCCGAGCATCCCCACAATGGCGGTCACCACGATCTCCGCATCATTTTCCGCTGCGACTGCCATGAGACCGTCCATCCCGAAACGCACCGAGATCCCGTCGAGATCCCGGATCCGTTCCGAAAGCGTCTTTGCCAATGCCTCATCCTTGACGGAAACCAGCGTCGGCAGAAATTCTCTGATCTGCTTTTCAAAGAGCTCCAGGTTGATCCCGCAGGACATCGCCAGGACCTTGAGATCCCCCTGTTCTCTGACCACATCCAGCGTCTGTGTCCCGATGCTCCCCGTCGACCCGAGTATGGCTATCTTTTTCATCGCTTTCTTCCCTCACACTTAAATAAAAAACAATGCCAGATAAAAAATGATGGGTGCCGTAAAGATCACGCTGTCAAAGCGGTCCAGAATCCCGCCGTGGCCGGGGATCAGTTTCCCGTAATCCTTGATGTCGTAATTGCGTTTGATGGCGGATGCCGCCAGATCGCCGATCATGGAGATCACCGCTCCCGCCGCGGCAATCACCGCAAGCACAATGATCTTCGTCGTGTTCAGCTGCATCGGCTCCCGAAAGATCCACGCAAACAAAACGGTCAGAAGAGACGCCCCGATCACCCCGCCGATGGCACCCTCCCAGGTTTTTTTCGGCGAAAGCTTCGGCGTCATCTTATGCTTTCCGAACAGCATCCCCGTGCAATAGGCAAGGGTATCGCTCCCCCACGAACAGAGGAAGATCAGCCACACCAGATACTTCCCGCCTTCAATGTCATCTCTGGTCAGATAGATGTAGGAGAGCATCACGGACACATAGAGCAGTCCGAAAAACGCGCCCATCACCTCTTTCGCCTGATACTTCGGATAAGACAGCACATAGCAGAACAAAAACGCCACCAGTGCAAAGAGGACCAGCATCAGCGGGAAATGCTCCTCATAGCCTGTCCCGAGCTCCACTTCCAACGACACGTAGTAAAACGCCGTCGCAAAATATCCGATGACCGCAAGAGGCGTTTTGTGAATTCCGATCACGCGATACAGTTCCATCAACCCGATCAGCGACACCGCCGCTGATGCAATCAGCAGCACATATCCTCCCAGATGGATCAGCAGAATCGTAATCGCCAGCAAAATAATCCCGCTCAATAATCTTATTTTAAACATCCTTATTGCCCCTCTATTCGGCATGAACGCCGCCAAACCTCCGGTCGCGCCCGTCATAGGCTTCCACCGCGATCTTTAACTCCTCCGGTGAAAATGCCGGCCACGGCACATCCGTAAAATAAAACTCACTGTACGCCAGCTGCCAAAGCAGATAATTGGAAAGCCGCGCCTCTCCGCTGGTGCGGATCAGAAAATCCGGATCCGGCACATCCGGCGCATCCAGAAATGCCGCAAAGGAGGTTTCCGTGATGTCCTCGGGACGCAACGCCCCATCCGCCACTTCCTTTGCCTGCAGCCGCATGGCGCGGATCATCTCGTCCCGGCTGCCGTAATTGATGGCCAGCAGCAGCTGCATCCCATTCTGCTCTCCCGTCACCTTCTCGGTGTGGTCGATCTGCGAGAGCAGCTCCCGGCTCAGCTTCGTCCGGTCTCCGATGATCCGGATCCGCATATCCTCTTCAATCGCCGTCTTTTCGAATTTCTTCAGGTATTGGCGGATCAGCTTCATCAGCGTTTCCACCTCATCCTTGGGACGGCTCCAGTTCTCCGTGGAAAACGTGTACATGGTCAGGTATTTCACACCCAGGGACTTCGCCGCCCGGCAGATCACCTCCACATTATCGGCGCCGGCTTTATGTCCGAAACTTCTGGGCTTCCCCTGCGCTTTCGCCCAACGCCCGTTTCCGTCCATAATAATTGCAATATGCTGTGGAATCTTCATCTTCTCCTTAGCCCCCAACGAAGTTGAAAAACAAGGGACAAAGCATTTCGCATTTGTCCCTTTCTTCTTTCTTTCCTTATACGGTCATGACCTCTTTCGTTTTTTCTTCCACCGCTTTGTCAACCTCGGCAATGTATTTGTCTGTCAGTTTCTGTGTCATGTCCTCCAGATCCTTGATCTGATCCTCGGAGATATCGTCCTGCTTGGAAAGTTTTTTCAGACTGTCGATGGCATCCCGCCTGATATTACGGATCGCCACCTTGGCGTTTTCGCCCTTCTTCTTGACTTCCTTGGACAGGTCCTTCCGTCGTTCCTCGGTAAGTTCCGGAAAAACCAGCCTAATCAGCTTGCCGTCGTTGGTGGGGTTGATGCCGATGTCAGATGTCAGAATCGCTTTCTCGATCTCCTTGACCATGTTCGGCTCCCAGGGCTGGATCTGTATGATGCGGGGCTCCGGCACGCTGACGTTTGCCACCTGCTGAATCGGTGTCGGTGCGCCGTAATAATCCACCCGGATCTTGTCCAGCACATGGGGATTGGCGCGTCCCGCGCGGATTCCGGAAAACTCTTCCCCAAGGTTTCCCATGGTTTTTTTCATTTTGTCTTCGAATGGCTGCAGTCGTTCATCCATTGCTTCTACCCCCCGATCTTTTTTATACCGTAACTCTGGTCCCCTGAAACGCGCCGGTCACTGCCTGCACAATGCTGTTTTCCCCTTGCAGCGCAAATACATACATCGGCATCTTCTGCTCCTCTGCCATGATGGATGCCGTCATATCCACGACCTGCAGACCTTTCTCGATGACCTCACGGATGGAAACCGTATCATATTTCTTCGTATTCGGGTTGCTCTTCGGATCGCTGTCATAGACGCCGTCGACGGCCTTTGCGAGATAGATCCCTTCAGCCTCAATCTCAACGGCGCGAAGGAGCGTCGCTGTATCCGTGGAAAAGAAAGGATGCCCCGTGCCGCCTGCGAAAAAGACCACCATACCGCGGTCAAAGTATTTGTTCGCGCGGTCTTTGCTGAAAAGCTTGGTAAAGGAACCGCACTCAAAAGGCGTCAGCACCGCGGTGCGCATGCCTTCATGCCGGAAGATCTCCGAAACATAGATGCAGTTCATCACCGTCGCCAGCATGCCGATCTGATCCGCTTTGGAGCGGTCAATGATCCCGCCGGTGCGGCCGCGCCAGAAATTGCCGCCGCCGATGACGATGCCGACTTCCACCCCCTGCTCCGTCAGCTGCTTTACCTGTGCAGCAACGCCGAGGCAGATTTCTTCGTCAAAACCCGTTTTTTTCTCTCCCGCGAGTGCTTCCCCGCTCAGCTTCAGAAGAATTCGTTTCATGCGTCAGTCTTATTTCCCGCCAAAAAGGCTGTTGACATCGATCTCTGCGTATGCCTGCGAGCAGAAGCCCTCGATAACAGCACCGTTGTTGATCTGTACGGAACGCGACTTGATGTTACCCATGACTACTGCCGATGTGTCGACCACCACAGGACCGTGCACATCGATATCGCCCTTGATCGCGCCTGCGACCACTGCGGAATTTGCGGAAACATTGCCGATCACGACAGAGCCGAGACCGATCTTCACCGTGCCGTTGCTGACGATCTCGCCGCTGATATGCGCGGAATCCGCAAAGACTTCCTCCGCACTGCTGTTACCGTTGATCGTGCCGGTCACGGTCAACTTGCCGCGGCATTTCACATCCCCGGAGATCTCGCCGCTGATATCCAAAGATCCTGTGGATTCGATATCGCCGCGGATCACGGTTCCGGAAGTGATCACTGTGGTCTCATCCGATACCGGCAAAGTCTCCGCTGCCGGCGTGGGGGAGTTCAACGTATAGGAAATCGGTGCGCTCGCCGTTGTGGATGTTGCTGCCGGTTTCGAAGCAGCCGGCGTAGCCGTATCCTGCTTCTTTGCTTTATCCTTATCCTTGTCGTTCTTTGCGGACTCCGCTGGCGTGACCTTCTCCAGAAGATTGTCAATCTTCTTCAGATCCTTTTCATCCTTGTTGTCCGCAGAAAAAGTGTCCACCATGATGTCCTGACTGCTGTCCGTTTTCTTCGCGCCGAAATCGGTGTCATTTCCCGTAAGCAGCTCATCGGCCGCTGTGGACAGGTCATCCTTAAAATCCTTGAAAAAGCTCATGTTCTCTCCCTCCGTTTACTCCTGTATTTGATTTTCATTTTCTTGCTCTTTGGGCTGATCCTCTTCCGGCTGCGCTTCTGCAGGCTCTGCTTCCTGCTCCTTCGTATCCGCTGCTTCTGTCGTTTCTGTGTTGTCTTTGCTCAGCACCGTATACTGTACCGGATAGGTGTTCTGATCGATGGGCAGGATCTCGGCGCCCATCGCCTGCAGACCTTCAATGAGCGGAGCCAGTGCTTCCACCGTGATGGTCTTTGCGTTGGAATCATGCAGCAAAACAATGGATGTCTTGTATTTCACCACATCATTCAGCACATGATCCACGATCTCTTCTTTGGTATAGGCCTGGGTCGTCGCATCGCCGCTGGATACATTCCAGTCATAGTAAGTGACGCCGTTCTCATCCAGAAACGAAATAAACGAACCCATGTCCGTGTTGCTGATCTGGTTGCTGCTGCTCCCCGGGAATCTGTAATAGGTGGATTCCACGCCTGTCAGCTCCTTAAGATAGGACTGCAGATGATAGAAATCATCTTCAAAGCTTTCCAGTGAGCTGTAGATCGTGCTGTACTGATGGGAGAAGCTGTGCATGCCGAGGGTATGTCCCTCCTCCACGATCCTTTGATAGAGTTTCTGTGACTCTTCGTCCTCTTTGCCGATGACAAAGAAGGTCGCTTTCACACCGTATTTGTCAAGGATATCGAGAATCTCCGCGGTATTGCTGCTGGGGCCGTCGTCAAAAGTCAGATACACCTTCAGCGGATCTCCCGGCTGGGCCAGATTGGCTTCATCCAGCGTCGCGATCTCTACGGTGGGCGCCGCGGATGCCGACGGCGCAGGCGCTGCCTCTGTGCTCTGCACCATAGAGTCCTCTCCGTCATAGGTGACCCCTGCGGACATTTGGCTGAGTTCTAACTGATTTGACGCCAGAATGCTGATCTGATGCTGCATGCGAAATATCTGCACCACCAGAAACACCAATACCACGCTGACAATCAGGATCCATGTCGTAAGAAAGGTCAGGATACCCTTTTTCATGCGGTTGATACGTTTCCGACGTTCTAACTGTTCTGTAAGATTACTGTCGTTTGGCATGAAGAAGTCTCCTTAATAGGGTGATTATATCACGAATCCGTTTCTCTGTCACAACTTTCCGACCCTATCCTTTTTTATGCATTCATCTGCGCTGCTACTTCTGCCGCAAAATCCTCGTTCTTTTTCTCCAGTCCTTCTCCGGTCTCAAACCGTACAAAGCGCTTTACGGAAAGCTTTGCGCCAAGCTCCTTGGAAACCTGCTCCAGATATTTGCCGACGGTCTGCTTCCCGTCCTCTGCCTTCACATATACCTGGTCCATCAGGCAGATCTCCTTCAGCTCTTTGCTGACACGGCCTTCGATCATCCCGTTAATGACCTTCTCCGGTTTCTGGGATTCCTTCGGGTCATTCATGATCTGCGCCTTCAAAATCTCTTTCTCATGGGCGATAAACTCTTCACTGACCTCGCTCCGGTCCACATACTTCGGATTCATGGCTGCAATCTGCATTGCAAGGTTGGTCAGCGCTTCCTTCGCGGTGTCATTTGCCGTGTCGGTCTCGCCCTCGACGACCACGCCGATCCGACCGCCGCCGTGAACATAAGATACCACGCAGCCGTGGGAAGCCGTCACTTTTTCAAACCGGCGGATCTTTAAGTTCTCGCCGATGACTGCCACCTTCTCCACCAATGCCTCGGAAACGGTTTTTGCGTCGTCCTCGATCCATTTCTCCGCAAGAAACGCATCCAGATCCGCTGCGTCAGAATCCGCCGCCTGCTTTGCCACTGCCTGTACAAATGCCTGGAAGGTCTCATTCTTTGCCACAAAGTCGGTCTCGGAATTGACCTCGACGACAGCTGCCGTCTGATCATCCTTTTTATAGACCATGGAAAGGCCCTCTGCCGCGATACGGGAAGCCTTCTTCTCCGCCTTCGCCTGCCCGTTCTTGCGCAGGAACTCCACCGCCTCATCCATGTTGCCGTCGGTCTCGTTCAATGCTTTTTTACAATCCATCATCCCTGCGCCGGTCAATTCGCGCAGTTCTTTTACCATCGATGCTGTGATTTCCATAATGCTTCTATCCCTTTCTTGTACTGCTTTTTGTCTTTATGCTTCTTCCGCTGCTTCTTCAGGAGCCTCTTCTCCGGCTTCCGCGCGCGCCGCGATCTCTTCCAGACCCTGGTTTGCTTCCACCACTGCGTCCGCCATCGTAGAGACAATCAGCTTCACCGCGCGGATTGCATCGTCATTCCCCGGAATCACGAAGTCCAGTTCCTCCGGGTCGCAGTTGGTATCGGAAATACCGATCAGCGGAATGCCAAGTGCATGGGCTTCCTGCACGCAGATGCGCTCCTTCTTCGGATCCACGATAAAGATCGCATCCGGAAGACGCTTCATTCCCTTGATCCCGCCCAGGTTCTTCTCCAGCTTTTCCAGTTCTTTCCGCAGCTGGATGACTTCCTTCTTGGGCAGAACGTCAAAGGTGCCGTCCGCTTCCATCTTTTCAATCGCTTTCAGACGGTCAATCCGACTCTGGATCGTCTTGAAGTTGGTCAGCATGCCGCCAAGCCACCGTTCGTTGACATAAAACATCCCGCAGCGCTCCGCCTCAGCCTTGATGGCATCCTGCGCCTGCTTCTTGGTGCCAACGAAAAGGATCGTGCCACCATCTGCCACAACGTCAAAAACAGCCTTGTAAGCGTCGTCAACCATCCCCACCGACTTCTGCAGATCGATGATGTGGATCCCGTTCCGCTCCGTATAGATGTACGGCGCCATCTTGGGGTTCCACCGTCTGGTCTGATGTCCGAAATGGACACCCGCTTCCAGCAGCTGCTTCATTGAAATTACACTCATGTTCAGTTTCCTCCTTTGGTTTGTGCTTCCATGCGTTTTAAGCTCCCGTGAGACCGTCGGATCCGACGGCACCTCTCAGCAAGAATCCGCGCATGTGTTTACTGGTGTGCCGTAAAACGACTGACACAATCATGCTCATGTCGCAAAACGGCTTATTTATACTAGCACAAAAAAAAAGCGGATGCAAGGATTTTCTCATCTTTGCATCCGGCTCTCATATTCGTTTGTGGTGATCAACTTCGCGATGGTTTCATAGTCGGCGCCCTCCGGGATGGAAAAGCTTCCGACTTCGATGCCGTCATTCAATCCGTGATCCAGCAGATATCGGTAAAAAAGATCTGCGTCGTCCACCACGCCGGCCTCTGCCAGCATTCTGGAAACGACCATGGGCGAATCTCCGTTTCGCACCACGACGGACACGGTCTTTTTGACAGTCACTCCCGTATCCTCTACATCTGCCCCGGCGTCCTCTCCTTCTCCGGTATTGTCGTCCGGTTCGATCCGTTCGCCGCCGTTCTCCATGGTCTCCTGCCCATCCGTATCATCAACGGCTTCCGCTTCATCACCCGCTTCTTCCTCTGCCGTTTCCTCCACCGCTTCGCTCGTTTCCGGTTGCTGCGCCTCCGTCTCCTCCGGCGTGATGGCCGGTTCTTCGGTTTCCGCGGTCTCCGTACCTGCCTCTGTCTCCAACTCTGACAGCGCTTCCGCGATGGTCAGATCCTTCGAGGCAGTTTCCGTTTCCGTTGGCGCATTTTCTTTGGTTTTCCCTTGATAAACTCCGAAGGCGATCATCAAAATCAGCGTCGATACGATCACCCCGATGCCCGCGCCCCGGAGATAATACTTCAATTTCATGCGATCAGTTCCCTCATTTCAAGAACGCCGGAAGAGATCCAGCACCAGCTGTACTTCTCCGGTCCCGAGAGACAGCTCCTTTGCGATGTCAACGGCATCCATCCCCTGAGCCGCAAGCTCCAGAATCCTGCCGTTATGATTTCCTTCCCCGCCGAAGGTCTCGTCTTCGGCCTCGTCCTCCGGCAAAAGCTCCGACTCTCCGGGAGACTCTGCAACGGAGAGCGGTTCCTCCGCAAACAGCTCCGGTGCCGGAATCTCTCGTTCCGGCAGATACATCGTCGGAGCCGGCTTCTCCGGCTGTATCGGCACTGGCTGTATCGGCACTGGCTGTATCGCTTCCTCCTGCTGGACGCTCCTTTTTGCATCCCCCGCCTGATGGATCAGCTCCTTCAGGCTTCCCGCCATTTCGGTCATTTCCCTGTGGCGGTCATTCAGCATGCTGTAAAGAAACGTGATCTCCTCACGGGTTTTGTTCATCTCATCCATGACGGTATCCGAATACTCATGAATCGCCATGATCTTTTCATTGGTCTCTTTGTCAAGAGACCGCTCCACCTTTCCGATGGAGTTGTCGATCGCATCCTCGATCTTCCCGTCGATCCGCTCATCGGCGGCCTGCAGCCTTTTCTCAAGGATCTTTTTGATCTCATCGTCCGAGAGCTCGGCCATCTTCTGCACTTCCGTATTTGACAGTTTTTCCGTAATAAAAAAGCTGCCGATCAAAAGCACCACTCCGATAATCAGAAGCGCTATCTCCAGCACTGCCATCCTGTTACCTCATAAAAAACAAACCATGCGCCGCAGCAAGTATCTGCCTGCGGCTTTACGAAACCATGACTCTGAAGCCTTCAGATCGTGATATCAAAGCTTTTCGGCTGCCCCTTGATGATCACGCGATCCTGCTGTCTGCCTTTTTCCTGTTCTTTCTTTTTCTTATTTTTACGGTTGTCCTGATATTCGCCATTGCCGCCGTCCTTGGCATCCATCTTGTCCTCGCCGGACTCCGTGCGGTTCGCCTCCTCCACCTGATTCATGCGTTCCTGCACTTCATGCTCCATGGCCACCGCCATGCTCTGCTGCTCCACCATGGGGCGGGCTTCCTCATGCTGTCGGATCGTCCCTGCCTCTGTGCTGTTTTGGATCATGCCGTTAAAATCAATCGGTCGAATACTCATCAAAGAACCTCCGTTCTCACGTCTGCGCCATCAGACATATAGCAGCAATAATCCCGTTTGCTCTTCAGCGTTGTGGAGGCACTGCCGATCTTGATCGCCACGCCCGGATAAGCCGTCCTGTGCACAATGATCTTGGATCTGCCGGTCTGGGAAACATACGCGGACAATGCCCGCAGTTCATCCACCACTTCCTTGTACCGCGTCTGCAAAGACTTCAGCTGCTGCACCAGCGTCGTGACATAATGCTTTTTCTTCTCATCCAGCGCCACGCCGCTTTGCAGCTTCTGGGAGAAGGTCGCCAGTATGGGTTTGATCTTTTCGATCTCTTCCGAAAGCTGTTTTTCCTCCTTCAGAAGCTCCGCGTTCTTTTTCAGCGCCACGGGATCGCTTCCGACTTCCAGCTCCGTACGGGCGCCCATTTCCGTGCCCAGATAATTCGCCTCGATGAGCTGCCCCGCCCGGACCGATCCGCCGGTGATATTGCCCTTTCTGCCGGAAACACGCACCTCTGTGTGGGCTTCCACATGACTGTGAATGATGGTGTCCGAGGTCACATAGCCGGTTTCGGATTTCACTGTCGCATTCTCGATAAACTTACAAAGGACATTGGAATCAGCCGAAAGCAAGCCTTTTCCCATGCCGTGAATCCCTGCGCGCACCACAATCTGACCGCCGGCAATGACAGTGGCACCTTCGACCACACCGTCGATCACCACGTCTCCGGTGGCCTTCACGGAAAAGCCGCTTTTAACATTGCCCTGCACATGGACGCTGCCGGGATAGTCGATATCACCGGTGGAATTGTCCACATCCGCCGCGACTTCATACACATCCGACACAAAGACCCGGTCTCCCGTCAACATCGCATGTCCCGTCACCTCCGAAAAGATCTCGGTCTGATCCTCGGAAAGGGTAATATTTTTACCGAACTGAAGCTTCAGGACATTCACCTTCGGCGGATTGACCTTGTTTCCGAAGACATCCGTGCCGGGATCTCCCGGATCCGCCGGCGTCAGTCTGGCAAGAAGCTGCCCTTTTTCCACCGCGCTGACGATGTCCAGATCATGAAAATCCACGGAGCCGTCCTCATTGGTCTTCGGCTTCATGTCCACCTTGGTCTTGAAGAAATATTCGATGGAGGCGTCCTTACCGGCGCGGGCCGGCGTCCCCTCCGCAATGACATAATCGGTACAGTACGCTCTCTCCGCCAGAAACTGCTTGATGGCATCCTCTTTGATGCCGTAACGCACCTTTTTATAATGCAGGTCGTTCACGATGGTTTCCAGTTTCAGCCGCGTCCCGCCCTCGGAATTGGGATAAAACCGTGCGTAAAGCTTCATCTGATCCGCAGAAAGCTCCAGCGTCATGGTTTCGTTCACAAAAAACGAGACCGGATCAGAGACCCTAACCTCTGCCGATCCCGACTTGTCCATGGTCGCTGCATTCAGTGTTTTGAGATCATAGTCTGTCAGCTTGTTTGCCTGCAGGTATTCCGTCACTTCCTTGATGGATACCGGTTTCCCCTCGTCCTCCTCAGGAATGATGTTCAGGTATACCCCATCCGACCGCATATCCAGCCGGAAATACCCGTTTTTCCCCATACGCTTCTCCCTTTGATGTCTTAATCATCAGTATGATGTTCAGGTCAACATATACATATAATTCCCCATTTTGGTCTTCATCTTGGCGAGGGCTTTGGTATGGAGCTGTGAAACCCGGGACTCCGAAACCTCCAACACCTTGCTGATTTCTTTTAAGGTCAGATCCTCGTAATAGTAAAGTGTAATGACCTTGCGCTCGCGTTCCGTCAGAAGCTCCAAAGTCTCCGCCAGCACCTTCTTGAGCTCGGCCTCTTCCACCACGTCTTCGGGCTGGGCGAAATGCGAATTGGACCTCGCATCCATCGCCGGCTCCGTCCCCTGCTCCACAAACTCGTTCAGAGAAACAACGTTCGTCACCTTCATCTGAGACTGCCAATCCGTGTATTCTTCACCGGAAACGCCGAGACGCTGCGCTATCTGCTCATCTGTCGCTGATTTTCCGGTCTCCATCTCAATCTCTTTGACCGCTTCGTCGATCTTCCGCTGGCGCTGCCTTACTGTGCGCGGAATCCAGTCCATCCTGCGGATCTGATCCAGAATCGATCCGCGAATCCGAAGGCTCGCATAGGTCTCAAACTTGACATCCTTGGACACGTCAAACTTGTCGATCGCATCGATCAACCCGAATACGCCGTAACTGACCAGATCATCGTATTCCACATTGTAGCCGAGATACATGGAAAGACGCCCGGCAACCAGTTTCACAAGAGGAGCATACTCCACAATGAGCTGCTCCCTCAGTTCCGGTGTGGGCTTTTTCTGATATTCAGTCCAAAGCTTGTCCTTATCTGTTTCAACCTTCATATCGTGTTACAAACAGTCTTTACTGTTCTTCCTCTCCCGGGGCCTTTTCGTCCTCGGTATCCACATTCTCCTGCGTAGGTTCTTCCCCTGTCTCCTCTCCGGTCGCGTCTTCCCCTTCTTCCTTCACCTCATCCTCCATATCCTTGAAATTACGATCCAGAATATATTTGATCACAAGCCCCAGAATATAGAAGATCACCAGAACAATCAGAAGATTTCTGGTAAACGTGAAAAAATCCACTTTCCATAGCCACATGAGAAGCGCTGCAACGGCTCCGGCGAGAAGCGTCACCAGCGCAGGAATATGTTTTGTCTTCATTCCTCAGATTTTTTTAATCGGTTTCCCAACCGCCTTGATCACGTACTCACCGTTCGCGCAGTTCAGCTCCACAGTCCGCCCGTAGTTTGCGCCGGTGTCCTCTGCCACAAGCCTGATCCCCAGCGCCTTTAACTTTTCCTTGCTCGCCTGCGCATTCCGTTCGCCCACATTTCCGACGTCCGTCGTTCCACTCACTTCGAACATCTTGGCACCGCCCGCGATCTTCGCCACGATCCGAGACTTATTGGCGCCGGCCTTCACCATGCGGTTCAGAAGTTCCTGAATCCCTGTGTCCGCAAACTTGGAGGGATTGGAGTTCTGTTTGATCTTGGTGCTGTCCGGAAGCATCACATGCACAAGCCCGCCCACTTTGGTAGCGGAATCATACATCGCGATCCCTATGCAGGACCCGAGTCCAAGCGTTGTGATGATATCCGGATCTTTGCTGACGGCAATATCCGCGATCCCTATTTTTATGACATTCGCCATAATCGTCTCCTCTATAAACGCATGTTTATATCTTACTTACACCGGAATACCAAGCGACTGCAAAATCTTGTCATAGGAGTCCGGTTCCGGAAGCAGGATAAAATGTCCGTCTATTTTCACATCGTCTCCGAATTCCGTAGAAATCATCAATGCGTTGTCACCGTACTTTCCAAACATGATCGCCGGCACCGAAAGAATGGAAGCCGCCATGTCGATGGAAAGATACGGAATCGAGGGAGCAATCTTCAGATTTGTCAAGGTAGACAATGCGTTCAGATAAGAGCCCGCAATAATGTTGCCGATCTCTTTCAGCGCCGACTGCTCCATCTCGTCAAATTCAAGGGATTCCTCCCCCTGCTTCATCATCAGAATGTTCACAAGGTAACGGGCGGATTCCCGCTGCATGATAAACATCATGCTGCCGTCGATGTCCTCTGTCACCTCCAGGAAGATCGCGACCACGACCTCTTCTTCGGGACAGATCGCAGTGGTCAGTTCCTGAAACGTCAGCAGCGCCACATTGGGCACCTTCATATCAATCTTTAATCCGAGCATGTTTGCGATGGCTGTGGTGGCATTACCGGCACCGATATTACCGATCTCTTTCAGCACATCAAAGTACATGCTGTTTACATCTTCCAACGTAAAATTCGACATCGTCTTCCTCCTATGCTGTTTCTTCCTGATCAACAATGGTCGTGATATCAAACAGCGAGATCAGTCTGCCGCCGTTCTTGCCGATTCCGTTGATGAAGGAATCCTTGGTGGACCTGGAGTCCCTATTCGGGGGGTCGATCTCATTGCGGGTCAGGGTCACCACTTCGCTGACCTCATCCACGATAATGCCGAGAAGCCCGTTCTCTTCGATCCTGAGAATCACGACACGGGATTTGTCCGTAATCTCGCTTTCCTCCAGCTCCATTCTCTGGTGAATGCTCATCACCGGCACGATGACACCACGCAGGTTCAGGACGCCTTTGAAATAGAACTGCGCTGTGGGAACTCTGGTAATCTTCTGCATCCGGATGATATTGTCCACGGAAGCGATATTGATCCCGTACTGCTCACTGCCGATTTTTACCACAATGTACTGCATTGCAGTATCTTCGTTCATTTCTAATTCCGTCATGATCCACCTCCTACATTAACACATTCACATCGAGAATCAACGCAATGCCGCCGTCGCCGAGCACCGTTGCGCCGCTGATGATCTTGTTGTAACTGATGTACTTGCCAAGGGACTTGATGACGATCTCCTGCTGTCCGCCGAGGCTGTCAACCACGAGACCTACCAGCTTATCGCCCTTCCGGACAATGACGACGGTCAGGTTGTCATCATCTTCTTTCTCCGGCGTGCATTCGAGGATCTGATCGAGCCGGATGATTGGGATGACCACACCGCGAAGGTTGATCACCTCTTTTGCCTCTACATACTTGATATCGGTCACGGAAATATTCTCGATGGTCTCAATGGAGGCAAGGGCAATCGCATATTTCTCGTCTCTGACCTCCACCATCAAAGCCTGGATGATGGCAAGGGTGAGCGGCAGGCGCACCGTAAACTTGGAGCCTTCGCCCAGTTTGCTCTTGACTTCCACATCACCGCCAAGGGCTTCGATATTGGACTTCACCACATCGAGTCCAACGCCGCGGCCGGAAATATCCGTGATCTGTTTCGCCATGGAAAAACTCGGCATAAAGAGCATGTCGATGATTTCCTTCTGGCTCATGGTCTCTGCCTGATCTGCAGTCACCACGCCGCGTTCGATCGCCTTTGCTTTGACAGCTTCCGTATCAATGCCATTACCGTCATCGCTGACTTCGATGACGACATTGTTACCTTCCTGATATGCATCCAGACGGATGGTACCGGTCTCCGGCTTCCCTCTTTCCCGGCGAACCTCCGCGGACTCCAGACCATGGTCTGCGGAATTCCGGAGCAAGTGCTGCAGCGGATCCCCAATCTGGTCAACCACGGTACGGTCAAGCTCGGTATCTTCACCGGTCATGATCAGTTCCATCTTCTTATCCAGCTTTCTGGAAAGGTCACGGATCATGCGCGGGAATTTGTTCACTGTGCTCTCGATGGGCACCATGCGGACCTTCATGACGGACTCATGCAGCGTCGTCGTAATCCGCTCCAGATACTCGATCTGCTCGGTAGCTTCCTGCTGGGTCAGCCCCTTCCCGTCGGTGGAATTGCTGAGAGAAACGAGGCTGTTCTTTGCGATGATCAGCTCCGATACCTGGTTCATCAGGGAATCCAGCTTCTCGATATCCACTCTAACGGTGCGTCCCGCCACCGGTTTGTTCTTGGTGGCCGGTGCATTGGTCGCGCCGGAAGCTTTTGTTTCCGCGGCAGCCGGTGCCGCCTGTGAAGCGGGCTCTGCCACCGCAGGCGCTGTCTCCTCCGCGCTCTCCGGCTCATCCGCTTTGCCACTGCTAAGGAACGCTTCGTCCACTTCACCGCCGAGGACGTCCACGATCTCCGTCACAGCCTTGGCAGCGTTTGCGATCTTGTCAAAATCGGTCTCTGCGGTTGCCAGGAAAAAACTGAAATCAAACTCGAAATGCTCGTCCTCAATGTCCTGGGAAGACGGATGAAAGACAATGATCTGTCCGAACTCTTCCACCGCCTTAAACACGAGGAATGCCCTCGCCGCTTTCAGCAGGCACTCTTTGTCAATGTAGGCGGTTATGCCGTAAACCTTCTGCCCCGCATTCAAAGAGGCGCGGATGGCGTCTTTTTCTTCATCCGCAAGCTCAATGCTGAGGTATGCAGCCTCCTGACTCTCTGCTGCATCCGCGCTCACCGCGGACTCCTCTGCCGGTGCAGGTGCTGCGGCCGGCTTCTCTTCCGGAGCCGCTCCTCCGTTCTCCGCCGCGTTCAGATAATCCTCCAGAGATTTCACCAGCGCTTCGTTGTCGTCGGTTCCCTCGTTGGAGGTATTCTTGACGTTGTCAAGATAACCTTCAATGGCATCCAGGCACTTGAACAGGATGTCGATCATGGCGCTGTTCACCTGCACCTTGTCCGAACGCACCTCCTGGAACACATCCTCCATCGTATGCGTCAGATGCTGCATGCGTTTGAATCCCATCGTCCCGGCCATTCCCTTCAGAGAATGGGCCGCGCGGAAGATCTCGTTGACGGTATCCATATCATGCGGTTCTTTTTCAAGCGCCATGATGTTATCGGACAGCGCCTGAATGTGTTCACTCGTCTCGTCAATAAAAATCTCGAGATATTGGCTTACATCCATACTAATGTACCCCCACATTCTTTTTGATGGTGTCTGCAACAGATGTCAGTGGAACAACCTCATCCACCAGCCCGGACTCTGCGATCGCCTTCGGCATCCCGTAAACCACACAGGTTGCGGCATTTTGTGCAATCACATGTACCGGTTTCCTTGCAGATAAGGCTTTGATCCCTTCTGTACCGTCCGCGCCCATTCCCGTGAGGACGACGCAGGTGATCTCGTCATATCCGCAGTTAACCAGCGATTTGTACATCACATCGGCGCAGGGCCTTAAGCCTCCGATGGGCGGCGCATCATGCAGATAAATGGTGTGCGCGCCGGCAGGACTTTTTTTGACTTCCATGTGCTTGCCGCCGGGAGCGATATAGACCCACCCCTTTTGGAGCACCTCGCCGTTCTCCGCCTCCTTCACATTGACCTTGCTGATCTCGTTCAAACGGTCTGCCATGGATTTGGTGAATCCAACCGGCATGTGCTGCACGAGAACCATCGGCGCGTCGATCTTCGGATCCAGAAACGGGATCACGCTCTGCAGCGCCTTCGGACCGCCTGTGGAGCAAGCCAGCGCGATCAGCCTGTTTGCCTTTCCCGTCACCGGCGGGAGACGGCGGATCTGCGCATCAGCGGGCTTTTTCACGGGAGTGACCTTGGATTCCGCCTGCGTCGCTGCTGCCGTCACCTGCCTGCGTGACTGCACAACCGCATCCAGAACCCGCGTCACATCATCGCGGAAAGCTGTCCCTTTTGCCTCTATGATGTTGGTTGGCTTCGCAACGAAGTCGATCGCGCCTTTTTCCAGCGCTTTCATGGTCGTCACGGCATTCTCCGTGGTCTCGGTGCTGACCATGATCACCGTCGCATCGATGCGGCTTGCGCGAAGCTTATCCAGAAGTTCCAGGCCGTTCAGGCGAGGCATATTCACATCCAGAAGCACCCCGTCATATTTCTTGGTGCTCAGTTTGTCAAATGCTTCCTGCCCGTCCTTACAAACATCTGCCACGACGTAATTATCGCTTGCATCGATTATATCACAGAGAACCCTTCTCATGAGTGCAGAGTCATCTACAACCAGAATATTTTTTTTCATACAACACCTTTCCCGCTTTTACGGTATTTTCGTTCCTCCGAAAAAACAAACCGGACAATTGCTTCGTTTACTTTTTTATCGGAATTGACAAACACAATCCTGCTGCGATAAACCGTGTGATGCGCGGTTTTGATCTCCTCGCTTGTCAGCACGCGCCCCGGCACGATGATCTGCTCATCCCGCTCGTCCGACTGCAGATTGATACACATCAAAAGACACTGGCCTTCTTCCAACGCATACTCCGTTTGAAATCTGGCGCCGCCGCCGCTGATATCAATGGTGCGCGCCTTGATCTGGCTATGTACAAACTCCTCGCCGTCCTGCAGCGAACGGACGATGGCTTCGGCATTGGGAAGCGCCATCTGCTCCTCCGTGATCTTCCAGAAGACCACATCCATGGAACACTCCAGACGAAAAAACGCTCTACGCTGGATCTTTTCCAATTCCGATGCCAGGCGGACCCGGATCATAAAGCGGTTTTCGGACTTGTAGCGCTCCGTGATCTGTCCCTCCGCCTTATAGAGCACGGATTCCTTCGCGGAAAAAATGAACTCATAGCGAAGCTCCAGAGGGAGAAGAACAATCCGGTTCCCGGAAAACGGCATGGCAAGCTCCAGATCTCCGTTTTCCTTCATGTCAAGGAGCTGGCTTTTGAACACGCGGGCCGCCACGCCGGTCTTTCTCTCCTGCGCGACCTCCATCACGATTCTGATTTCAACCTTATCACCGATCTTCAGGACGTCTGTTCTCATCTTGCCTTGTTATGCCTTTCCCACGAGCCCTGCCAGCATCTGCAGGAACCCCCGTTTCATAACATATTCCTTCTGTTCGTGGTTCAGAAGATTTTTCGCCAGCACCTCAAAGGCCTTGGCGGACTGCGCCTCCGGATACAGCAGAGATACCGTCTTCTGCTGCCGTACTGCTTTTTCCAGCTGGGTGTCCTGCGGGATCATGCCAAGATAATGGAGATCCCCCTTCAGAAACTGGTGCACCACCGTGTCCAGCTTTTCATAAACCGCTTCCGCGTCCTCTTTGCTGAGGACTTTATTGGCGATCACATGGATCTCCGCTTCATCCTGCGGAAAATTCGGATTGCGAAACAACGCTTTCAGCAGAGAGTACGAATCCGTCAGAGAACTGGGCTCCGGCGTCGCCACCAGCAGAATCTCCGCGCTGGCCAGAACAAACTCCATCACGCTGTCCGAAATCCCGGCACCCGTGTCGATCAGTACCACGTCCGCCAACTGGTCCAGCTCGGACAGGCTCCGCACCAGATAGTTGATCTGGTCACGGGAGAGATTGTTTAATGCCATGATCCCGGAACCGCCGGAGATAAAGCCGATGTCCAGAGGTCCCGGCGTAATGATCTCCTTCATGCTCTTTCCTCTGTAGATCAGATCGGAAAGATTATATTTCGGGATCGAGCCGAACATCACTTCCACATTCGCGAGTCCGAGATCCGCATCAAAGATCACCACACGTTTTCCGAGTTTGCGGAACTGTACGGCCAGATTGACGGCCACATTGCTTTTGCCGACGCCGCCCTTCCCGCTTGTGATCGTAAATACCCTGGCTTTTGCCGCCTCTTCCGACCGGGAGCGCATTTTGATCACATTGCGTAGCTGTGCTGCCTGATCCATCCGCTATTTTCCTCCCAGAAGCTGCTTGACGATCCTTTGGGTATGAAAGACTTCGATATCATCCGGGACGGTCTGCCCCGTGGTCACGTAAGAAATATCCGCGCCGGAATACAGCTTGATATTCATCAGATTCCCATAGGTCGAGGTCTCGTCCAGCTTGGTAAAGATCAGTTTGTACGCGGTCATTTCGTGATAAATATCCACGATCTCCAGCAGATCCTTGTATTTCGTCGTCGCGGACAGCACCAGATAAATCTCCCGCTCATATTTCGGATCGAGGCTTTCCATCAGCGCGCGGGTTTCCTCTCTTTGTCTGTCGCTTTTATGCGAAAAACCCGCCGTGTCCACAAGCACCAGATCGTATGCCTTCACGCGCTCCACCGCGTCATTCATTTCCTGCGGCGAGTAGATGACCGTCAGCGGTGCATCCAGAATATTCGCATAGGTACGGAGCTGTTCCGTCGCGGCGATCCGGTAAGTATCCGCGGTCAGAAATGCCACCTTTTTGTCATGATCCACTTTCATGGCAGAGGCCACCTTCGCGATGGTCGTGGTCTTGCCGACACCGGTGGGTCCGATGAAAAAGACCACCTTCGGCTTCTTCCCGGTCAGTTCAATGGTTTTCGGCGTCCCGAATTTCAGGATCATCTTCTGATAGATATTGGAAAGGATCAAATCCACGCCGTTTCCGTGGCGCGCCACCTTCTCCACCTCATCCAGGATCTCGTTCACGTATTTCTCATCCACCTCGTTGTCGAGGAGAATACCGTAAACGGTTTTCAAAAACCTGAATTCCTCACTCTGGGCACTCTTCCGATCCGCGGCCTCAATCGGCTTCTCCTCAGGGGCTTCTTTTTTCTGCTCCTGCTGCGGAAGCTTCTCTTCCAGAAGCTTCTGGAGATTTTCCAGTCTTCCCTTCAGTTCTTCACTATTCTGCGCATCTGCCTGCTCTTTCACCGCCGGCGTATTTGTCCGGGGCGGTTCAGCTGCAATTTTCGGTTCAGCGAGTCGCCCCTTCGCTGCGGGACTCACTCCCAGGGGCGGGAGGGAAATCTGCTCGTCCGCCGCGACACTGATATTGTCATGCATCTTGAGGGGCGTTTTCAGCGCCGGCACCGGATCGCGGTACTGCTCCCGTTCCTCGATGGCTGCCGTCACTTCATAGGTGGGTCCCTTCAATCCTGCCAGAAAGCCTCTCGGCTTGATCTGACGGACATTCATGATCACCGCGTTCTGCCCCATCTCCTTGCGGGCTTTCTCAACCGCTTCCTGTTCGGTTTTCCCCTGAAACTTGTTGATTGTCATGCTATCCTCACTACGCTGTCACCATGCCCACAGACTGCAGCTCCACGTTTGACTCCACCTCATTATAGGACACGACGATCAGATCGTGGAAAAAGTCCTCTGTCAGCCGCTTGAAGTACATCCTCACAATGGGGGATGTGATCACGATAGGCATCTTGCCGAGGTTCTCCAGCTTCGTGGTCTCTTCCTCAACAGATTTCATAATGCCTTTCGTGCGATCCGGATCCATGGTGAGATAGGCGCCCTGCTCCGTCTGTTTCACAGAGCCCATGATCTCCTGCTCGATCTTCGGATCCAGAGTGATCACGCTGGTGGCCTCATTCGCCGGAAAATATTTATTGGAAATGGCGCGTTTCAACGCCTGTCTGACATACTCCGTCAGCACATCCGTATCCCTTGTGGTCGTGGCGTGATCCGCCAGCGTTTCAAAAATCGACAGGAGATCTCTGATGGAAATCCCTTCGGACAAAAGGTTCTGCAAAACCTTCTGCACTTCGCCGAGGCCGAGGAGCTTCGGCACCAGCTCGTCCACCAGGGCGGGATTGCTCTCCTTCAGGTTATTGACAAGGTTCTGCACATCCTGTCTGGTCAAAAGCTCCGCGATATGGGAACGGATCACTTCTGTCAGGTGGGTCGCAATGATGGAGGGCGGATCCACCACGGTATAGCCGAGGCTCTCCGCGCGCTCTCTCTGGCTCTCCGTGATCCAGGTCGCCGGCAGATGGAAGCTGGGCTCCGTTGTGGGAATACCCGTGATCTCCTCCTCCACATACCCGGGATTCATGGCCATATAGTGATCAAACAGGATCTCTCCCTCCGTCACCTGAATGCCTTTGATCTTGATGATATACTGATTCGGATTCAGCTGGATGTTGTCACGCAAACGAATGATGGGCACAACCGTGCCGAGCTCCAACGCGATCTGCCGTCGGATCATGACGACACGATCTAAAAGATCGCCGCCCTGGTTCACGTCCGCCAGCGGAATGATGCCGTACCCGAACTCCAGCTCGATCGGATCCACCGAAAGCAGAGACACCACATTCTCCGGCCTTCGGATCTCCTCCGCCTGTTCCTCTTCGGCCTGAGCTTCCTCCTCTGTCTCCTTGACCTCGATGGTCTTGCTCATCCGATAGCCGACGATCAAAAACATCCCGCCGAGCGCGAGAAACAGAAACACATTCAGCGGCGTAAAAATCCCCAGCAGCGCCAGCACTGCGCCGACCAGCATTAAAACTTTCGGTACGCCAAAGAGCTGGCTGACCAGAACGCCCGCAAAATCGGCCTCTGCACTTCCCTTTGTGACGAGAATACCGGTAGCCAGCGAGATGGCAAGAGACGGGATCTGGGAAGAAAGCCCGTCACCGATGGTCAGGAGGCCGTATCGCTGCAGCGCTTCGGCTGCGGACATCCCGCCATTCATCATGCCCATCACGATGCCGCCCACCAGGTTGACGCCGGTAATGATGAGACCCGCTGTCGCGTCTCCCTTGACATACTTCGTCGCACCATCCATGGAGCCGAAAAAAGCGGATTCTTTCTGGATCTTGTCACGCCTGCGCTTCGCTTCCGCATCGTCGATGGCGCCGGTATTTAAGTCCGCGTCGATGGCCATCTGCTTACCGGGCATTGCGTCCAAGGTGAAACGCGCGGTGACTTCGGACACACGCTCAGAACCTTTGTTGATGACCACAAACTGGATGATGATCAAAATGATGAAAATGATCGCACCGATGACCAGATCGCCGCCACCCACGAACTGTCCGAAGGTCTCCACCACGTTTCCGGGCTCTCCGGTGGTCAGGATCAGACGGGTGGAACTGACGTTCAGCGAAATCCGAAAGATCGTCGTAAACAGCAGCAATGTCGGGAAGAAGGACATATCCAGCACTTCTTTGACAAAAAGACAGTTAAACAGGACGATCAGGGCAATCGACAGATTGATCGCAAGCATGACGTCGAGCATCACGCTGGGGATCGGAATGATGAAGAACAGAATCGCAGCCATCAAATATGCCGCGACGCCGATATCGGCTTTTTTGATTCCGCCCATATGTCCTCCTTTCCGTCTTTTTCCCGGGATTTCCTGTCCGCCCCTGCCATCAGACCCTGTGATGCTGCTTTTCCAAGAGCCGGATCACGCCAGGTTCCTGCATCAGGAAACCTTCTTCATGCTGTAGACCATCGCAAGCACTTCCGCCACGGTCTGATAAAGCTCCGGAGGAATCTCCTGCCCCACTTCCACGGTGGTGTAAAGCATTCTCGCAAGGGGCTTATCCTCGATAATCTGCACACCGTGCTCTCTCGCCACTTCCTTGATCTTGGCGGCAACGTATTCCTCTCCTTTTGCCACCACCACGGGCGCGCGGTTTTTTTCTCCGTCATACTGCAAAGCAACCGCCAGATGCGTTGGGTTCGTGATGACCACGTCCGCCTGGGGGACATCCTGCATCATGCGACGCTGGCTCGCTTCACGCATCCGCTGCCGCTGCGCACTCTTGACTGCCGGATCTCCTTCGGTGTTTTTATATTCGTCCTTGACCTCCTGCTTGGTCATCATCAGGTTCTTATGGTGTTTGCGTTTCTGGTATAAAAGATCCACAAAGCCGAGTACCAGAAATACCATGCTGATCCGGATGCCCACATCCAGGATGATGGTCCCCATCAGGATCACGGCCTGCACCACACCGATGTCATAGATCACAAACAGCCGGTCCGCCTGTTCCTTGATGGTGGCGTAAGCGATCACTGCGATCACCACAATCTTCAGAATGGACTTCAGCAGTTCAAACAACGAATCCTTGGAAAAAATCCGTTTCAGTCCGCTTGCCGGATTCAGTTTATCCAGCTTTGGTTTCAGGGGCTCCGGCGTCACCTTAAAGCCAAACTGCAATACATTCACCACAAACGCCACGATCACACCCAGGACAAAAAACGGGAGACAGATCGTCAGGATCCTGGTCATGATGTAGACCAGCATGCTGCGGATGGTGATGGTGGAGATCCCGCCCTCCATCGCCGCGTTGGATAAAACGTCCGGCACATGACCATATACATAACGGAAGGTGTTTCCGAAATTATCCGACATCATGCCCGCCGCGATGCGGATGGTTAAAAACAGCACCAGCAAGATGACTGCGTTTTCCAGCTCTTTGCTTTTGGCAACCTGACCCTTTTTCCGCGCGTCTTCGGTCTTCTTGGCGGTAGGTTCTTCCGTCGCGTCATCGTTGGCAAAAAACTGCAGATTATATTGGAGCAGAAGGTCCATAGGAGCTCTCCTAAAAATTTCCCTAATACATGGCCTCCGTGATCGATACCATCATCCGCCGGATCTCCGTATAGATGAAATCCGAAACGTACGGCAGAAGCTGGGTGATCATGATCAGAATCGCCAGGCCGGCAAAAATCTTGAGCTGCATACCGACGGAAAACATATTCATCTGCGGCGCAACCTTCGCCATAACACCCAAAATAGCGTTCAGGATCATGATGCAGGCAAATACCGGTAACGCGATCCGAAACGCCAGAATGAAAGAGTCCGCCATATACATCAAAAACGCTTCCAGCATCCGATCGGTATGAAAGACAGCGCCGTTGATGGGAATCACGGTGTAGGTATCCGCCAGCGCCTGGATCAGATAATGATCCAGCCCCGTCACAAGGAGTAAAAGCAGCACCAGATAGTAATACAGATTCCCGGTCACACTCGTCTGCATCTGGGTCATGGGGTTATACTCCGCCGCCATGGAAAGACCCATATGCTGATCAATGAAAGTACCTGCAAGGTTGATTATGTAGGTACTGATATTCGCCATAAAACCCAGCACCAATCCGACGATGGTTTCCTTCACCACGATCATCGCGAATCCCACCACGTCCTGATAGTCCAGTGTCTCATGGGGCAGAATATTGTACAGCATCAGGGAAATGAAAAAAGCCAGTCCAAGTTTGATCCGGCTCGGCACCCCCTGTACACCGAACAGCGGTGCAACGAAAAAGAAGCTGGCCGTCCGCACAAGAATTGCCAGGAAGAATTCAAATGCGTACAGCGAAAAAGTGAAGGTTACCATGTCAATTCAGATAGAGTGCAAAATTATTCCATAATCGTGTCATAAAATCCGTCAGATTATCCAGCATCCACGATCCAATCAGCATCAGGGTCAGAAAGATCGCCAGAATCTTCGGCACGAAAGTCAGCGTCTGCTCCTGAATGCTGGTGACCGTCTGGAACACGCTGATGACCAGTCCCACGATCAGTGAAATCAAAAGCGGCGGCGCCGCGGTCGTGATGATCGTATAAAAGGTGTCTCTTGCGATATCGAGGATCTCTCCCTGGGTAATCATCGTTTACCTTCCTCCTGTCAGTAGAAAGTGCGAACCAGATTTCCGATGACCAGATCCCACCCGTCCGCAAGGATAAACAGCAATACCTTAAACGGCAGCGAGATGGTTGTCGGCGGCAGCATCATCATACCCATGGACATCAGTACCGACGATACCACCATATCAATCACAATAAACGGTATATAGATCAAAAAGCCGATCACAAACGCCTGCCTGAGCTCACTCAGGATAAATCCCGGGATCAAAACCATATTGGGAATGTCGTCACTGGTCTTGTAGGTAATGTTTGCGATCTGGCAAAACAGATCGATGTCTTTCTCTTTCGCCTGGCTCAGCATAAAATCCCTGAGAGGCTGGATCGCTTCCTGCACTGCTTCTTCCTGCGTGATCTCTCCCCGGTCGAGGGGCTGGATCGCGTTTTCATTAATCGCAGAAAACGTGGGATACATAATAAAAAAAGTCAAAAACAGCGCAAGTCCGATCAAAACCTGGTTCGGCGGAGCTGTGTTCGTCCCGATTGCGGTCCGAAGGAAGTGCAGCACCACGATGATCCTCGTAAACGAGGTCAGCATGACCAGGATCGCCGGCGCAATGGAAAGGATCGTAATGACGATCAGGATCCGAACCGGCGCCGTCAGGCTTCCTTCATCATTGTTGTAAATGATGGCGAAGCCGTTATTGATGTCGTCCTGTGCGTGGGGGACCTCTTCTCCGTTGCTGTTTTCAACATTTAACGAGCCGATGTCGGAGGGCTCAGCCGCCGCAACGCGCATCGGCATTGCGATTAAACAAATGAGAAACGCCGCAATCACTCCTGCGGCTATACGCAAAACATACTTTTTGTTCATCACTCAGGCCTGCTTTTTGGGAAAATGATCTTTCCATTTGCCCAGCGCGATACGCAGCGAGTCTTGAAACGTCGTAGTCACCGGCGCTGCCGGCGGCTCGTACTGCACCAACTCTTCTTCCGTCAATGTGGCAAGCAGGCGTACCTCATCCTTTCCGATTGCGATCACAAGGTACTTCTCGCCTGCTTTGACGATCTGCAGATATTTATTATTCACCAGCCGCAGGGTCTCTACAGCCTTGAGATTCCGTCCCTGCGACTGTACCTTCTGATACCCCGCAATAAAACGCGTGGTAAAATAGGTAATCACAAGCACAAAAACAAAGATCAGGAGCACGCCAATCAGTTGGAATGCGCTCTGAACAGATCCTCTAGTGCTAAGCAAGATCATCGGATCAGCCCACGACTTTTTTCACAGCTTCCAGCACACGCTCTGCCTGGAACGGCTTTACGATGAAATCCTTTGCGCCGGACTGAATCGCCTCAATCACCATGGCCTGCTGACCCATTGCAGAGCACATGATCACCGTCGCGTTGGGATCTCCTTCTTTGATCTTCTTCAGCGCTTGGATCCCGTCCATCTCAGGCATCGTGATATCCATCAGAACCAGATCCGGCTTTGTCTCGTTGTATTTCTCGACTGCCTTGGCTCCATTCTCTGCCTCACCTGCGATATTGTAGCCATTCTTTGTGAGGATGTCCTTGATCATCATCCGCATGAATGCTGCGTCATCACAAATTAAGATGTTCTTTGCCATTTTGTTTCTCTCCTTATCTTGATTTGTTAATGTGTTTTCTTTTTATTTCAGAAGGCTCCTATGGTGCGAGCCTTGCTGTCACTTGATAATCTCCGTCAACCGCACACCGAAGCTTTCTTCGATGACGACGACCTCGCCTTTGGCGACGTACTTGCCGTTGACCAGGATGTCCACCGGCTCTCCTGCCAGTTTGTTCAGCTCGATGATAGTACCGGGCGCAAAATCCAAGATATCCTGAATCGACTTGCTGGTCCGTCCCAGTTCCACCGTGACCTCCAGCGGCACATCCATGATCAGATCGATGTTTTCTTTCTGAAGCGCCGGGTTCAGCTCTGTCACGAAAGGCTGGAACTGCGCGGGCTGGATATTGACCGGAGCCCCGTACATGGACATATCCACCGGCTGCGCCATCGGCATCCCCTGCGGCGGCGGAGCCGCTGCCATCGGTGGCGGTGCTGCTGCCTGAGGCGGAGGAGCCGCTGCGGGTGCAGGTGCAGGCGCCGGAGACTGTGCCGCTGCGGGCGCCGGTGCACTCTCCCCTCCCACGCTCTCGCTGTCCATCTGCATATTCTTGGTGATGCTGTCACACATCTCGTGAGCGAAACTGTAGGGATACAGCTGCATGATCTCGCTGTCTACGAGATCCCCGATCTGCATCTTGAAGGCAATCTTGACAAAATGCCCGGCCAGAAACGGCTCGATCTCGCTTTCATCCACGGTCTCCTGCAGATCAATCAGATCCGCAACCGGAGGACTGATGTCGATCATCTTGTTGAGCATCGACGAAAGCGATGTGGCCGCCGATCCCATCATCTGGTTCATCGCCTCGCTGATGGCGGAGAGATGAAGCTCTGAAAGCTCTCCATCGGTATTGGTCCCGTCATTTCCCATCATCAGATCGGTGATGACTTTGACGTCCCGCTCCTTCAGCACCAGAATGTTGCTTCCATCCAATCCTAAAGTATAGCCGATCCGTATAAAAACGCAAGGCTTTTCATAATTCCCGGCGATGTCTTTCCAGGTCGCCTCCGAAACCACGGGCGTTGAGATATCCACCTTCCGGTTAACCAGAGAGAACAAGGTTGTCGCGGCAGTTCCCATACTGATGTTGGCAACTTCGCCAATCGTGTCCATCTCGGTGGAAGAAAGAGATCCCGGTCCGTCGTCAGCGGCGCCGCCATCGCCCCCACTGTCCAGCAGGGCGTTAATCTCTTCTTGTGATAATACTCCGTCCACGCTTATTGCTCCTCTCTGATGATCGAGGTGACTCTGATTGCGTACGCGTCATCGGACGCGCCCGGCAAGGCCGTAAATTTCTTGATGTCGCCTACAAATACATCTAATTCATCTTCAACCTTTTTATCCAGACGGATGATGTCACCCACCTGCAGATTGATGAAATCATTGACATTGATACTGCTGTTCCCCAGAATCGCCTTCACCGGCACATGAACCTTATTCACCAGCGCTTCCAGATTATCCCGGTAAGACGCTTCGTCCATCTCCTGCATGGTGGAAAACCAGTATTTCGTGTTCAGCTTGTCCATGACGTCTTCCAGCGTCAGATAGGGAAGACAGATATTCATGAGACCTTCCACATCGCCGATGTGGATGTTGATCGTAACGATCGCGATCATCTCGCTCGGCGCGATAATCTGCGCAAACTGGGAATTGGTCTCGATCCGCTCCAGATGCGGATGCAGGTCCACCACGTTTTTCCACGGCTCCCGGAGGAGATTTACGCAGACCGCCATAATACGGTCAATGATCAAAAGCTCTATTTCCGAAAAATCACGGTTTTTGTCCAGCGGTTTGCCCGGTCCTCCAAGCATCCGGTCCACGATGGTGAAGCCCAGGTTCGCCGCCAGCTCCAGAATCACATTTCCCTGCAGCGGGGAAAAATTCACGATCCCAAGGAGTACCGGATTGGACAGCGCATTGGAAAACTCCGAATAAGTCACTGCTTCCGAGTTCATGACTTCGATCGTAACGGACTTGCTTAAGTAGACCGGAAGGTTCGTGGAAAGCAGCCGCCCGTAATGTTCAAATATAATCTCCAGAGTCCTGAGATGCTCCTTTGAGAACTTGGACGGTCTCGCAAAGTCATAATTCTTGACCTGCTTCTCGTCCCGGTCTTTCATGTCCTCAACATCCACTTCACCGCTGCTGAGCGCTTGAAGGAGGTTGTCGATCTCGCTCTGGGAAAGAACCTCGCCCATGGGCTTTCTCCCCTATATCGCTTTTTCTTATTCTACCGTAAAGGTCGGGAACGTGACGCCGACGATAAAGTCATCATCAAACAGCTTCTGCAGTTCTTTTAAGATTTCCTGCTGTGCCCCCTGCGGGTCGTTTTTCAGATCGTCAGGGTAATACCCGCCGATCACGCGGTTGATCACATCCATGATCAGCGCTTCCTTGGAGGCAAGCGATTCGCTGCCATCCTTGTATCCGTCGTCCTGCGTATTCAGAGAAAGGCTGACCGCGATCTGCGCGTGATGCGCCTTTCCGTCATTGCTCTGCAGATTAATCAGCCATGCGGAACCGCCGTTCACCGCATATACCTCGATGTCGCTGATCGGGATGGTGCTGGTATTGGTCACCTGACCACTCTCCAGCTCCAGATCAATCGCGGAAGCAACCTTTGTCACCAGTTCATTCGCTTTCTTTGCCTGCGGCAGCACCGTGATCAAAAGGAGCGCTGTCAGTGCCACATTCACAAACACGAGTGCCAGGATCAGCACCGACATCAGATTTTTTTTCATTGCAATGTCTTCCTTTCGTATCGCGAACACCTGTCAGCGGTTCGCGTTGATCGCATGATTACTCTTTCCCTGAATTGTAAGAGTTGTACAGTTTGATCTCCACGCGGCGGTTGCGGGCGCGTCCTTCCGGAGTGCCGTTGTCCGCGATGGGCACATACTCTCCTCTCCCGGAGCTCTTGATATGTCCGGAGGGAATCCCCGTGATCTGTCTGATATAATCCGCCACCGAAAGCGCGCGGTACATCGACAGGACATCATTATTTTCAAATTTGCCGCTGTGGATCGGGACGTTATCGGTATGTCCCTCGATCTCGATATCGTTATTCTGGTACCCGTCCAGGATCGCGCCGATCTTGTCGATCAGCGGCAGCGCCTCCTGCTTGATCTCCGATTTACCCGAGTCAAAGAGGATCGCGCCGTTTAGGGTCAACTGCACATAATCTCCGTTAAAGGATACCTCCACCTGATCCTGGATGCCGTATTCCTGGGCCAGCTTTTCGATCTCCTCTGCCATCTGCTCGGACTCTTCCAGCTGCGCTTCTTCCAATTTCTCCTGCGCTTCCTGAAGTTCCTCGTCCGCAGTATCCCCGTCGTTGGTGTCTTCCCCGTCGGAGCTGGTGGCCTGCGGATTCACATAGATGTCCAGATTCTCAAGCTGGCTGATACCGGAGCTGATCATATTGGCATCTCCGATGGAGGATCCGCCTGCCGGCAGAATCGAAAAACTCGACTGCAGCGAGGCAACGACCGCTTCGAATTTGGCAGCGTCCACTGAGGACATGGAGAACAGCAACACGAAGAAGCAAAGGAGCAGGTTCATGAGGTCGGAGAATGTGGCCATCCAGCCCGGTGCGCCGCCTCCGCCGCCTTCGTCTTTTTTCCTCTTTGCCATCAGCCTTCCCCGCCTCCAGCCGGATTATCACCAGTCGTAAGGCTGTCTCTGACTGCGGGAGCCAGGAAGGATTTCAGCTTCTCTTCGATGACGCGCGGGTTCTCCCCGGCCTGAATCGAAAGCAGTCCCTCGACGGCAACCTCTTTTACCATCATTTCGTTATCGTTATTCACCGCCAGCTTGGCGCCGGTGGGGGCACAGATCCAGTTTGCGATCAGGGATCCGTACAACGTGGTCAACAACGCGACCGCCATGTTCGGTCCGATGGTGGATGCATCCTCCAGGTTCTTCAGCATGTTCACGAGACCGATCAGGGTCCCGATCATGCCCCATGCGGGTCCCAGGGCTTCCCATCTCGCCCAGAAACCGATGACCTTTTTATGCCGCCCCTCCACACAGGCCAGTTCTGTCTCCATAATGCCGCGCACCAGCTCCGGATCGGTACCGTCGACCACCAGCATGATGCCCTTCTTCAGGAACGGATCTTCGATCCCGTTGGCCGCTTCTTCCAAAGCAAGCAGACCTTCTTTTCTGGCGACATTGGAAAGGGATATGATCTGCGTAATCACCTCTCCCACGTCATATTTCGGATCCTTTAAAGACATCGTCAGAGATTTGAGCCCGGCGATGAAATCCGTCATTTTAAAGCAGGCCAAGGTACCGGTAATAGACCCACCGATCGTGATGATCACAGACGGTATATCAATAAAGTTTCCGATCGCGGAGACACCACCGGAACTGACGATACCAAATATGACCATGACCAGTCCCATCGCCATGCCCGCTAGCGACGCTATATCCAAGTTTACTCACCTTCCATGTTAAAAATAGGCATACTCTCAGCCCTTATAATATCTTACCCGACTTTGCCCCTGTTGTCTATTTTTTTTTAAGATTTTCAACAACACACACAGAAAGGCACTTTCCAGTCCCTTGGAATTGGAAAATGCCTCCCTGTCTCTTATTTATAGCAAAAAAAACCGAAAAAGTCAAGGAAAAACCACTAAACTGCGAGTGGTGCACCGTCAAAGAACACCGTTTGCGACAAAATTCTGGTTTGGAAGTAAAACCTGCAAGTGGCTTGCTGAGAGGCGGCCGGACGTACTTGATCATGAGAAAAAGCCCGGACTCGTACATCTACGAATCCGGGCTTTCTTTTATGACGCATGAAAGTTACTTAATGTCATTATCTCTTCAGGTTGATCAACTCTTCCAGAAGCGTGTCGGAGGTGGTGATGACACGGCTGTTTGCCTGGAAACCACGCTGCGTCGTGATCATGTCTGTGAACTCAGCGGAGAGGTCTACGTTTGACATTTCGATCTCGCCGGACGTCATGGAAGAACCATCTGCGCTGATATCCCCGATGACCGCGTCGCCGGAGTTCAGGGTCGTATCGTAGCAGGACTCGCCGATCTTCTCAAGACCGGAGGCATTTGCAAAGTGCGCTGCCGCGACCTGCCCAAGGAGTACCGTATTCCCGTTGTCATAGGAACCGTAAATCTTTCCATCGTTCTGGACTGCCACACCTACCAAAGATCCGAGTTTCTTACCTGCGCCGGTGGTATCGATGGCGGAAGTACCGCTGTCCATGCCTGCCGTGGACTTCTTGCCATTGTTGGCGTTGCGGAGCGACGTGAAGTCAATGCTGATGTTGTGGAAGTTCGGTCCCAAAGTGGCACCATACAGGAATACAGAATCCTGATCATCGATACCGGCAAAAGAACCGTCTGCCTTAGAGAAAGTCAAGTCATAATCGGTATAGGTTGCGGTCAATGTCTTGCCAGACACGCTCATACTACTGGTGTCCGCGTCAAACCCTTCTAAGATATTATCAAGCCCCAGAGACGACGCCACGTATTTATCAGTTGCGTTGTCATACTCGTACAGGATACCCGCCGTATTCACCGCAACCAGACGGTTGGTGGAGATATTGATGAAATATCCTGCCCATGTATCCGACGGATTCTTCACAGCAGGATCCGGATAGGTGTAATTGCCATAGGTCACTGGCCATGTGCCAGCCGCATCGGCGGAGGACAGAAAGTACCAGTTTGCTTTCTCAATTGCCGAGGCTTCTCCTGCCGTAATCTGCTTCAGCGTGAAGTTGCCGGAACCGTCAATGGAGATGGTATTGGATTCCGTATCTGACCATGGATGTGTCAAATCCAGAATCTGTCCCCAATTCTGCGTGGGATGGGTATCGGCCCATGCCTGTGTGCCAGCCTTATCTTCGTATAGTTTTCCGTTCTTATTGAAGTAAATACTTTCCCCGGTAGTGGCACTGGATATATGTCCCACAATTCCTCCAGAATAAGTCGTTGACTCTGCAGTATCATAAACCCAATCTCCCTGCGTACCGGTTGAGAGGTTGTCACTTGTGATATAGGGAATACCAGCATTTAAAGAATAATTGCTGGTACTGGCACTTCCAAATACCTGATCTAAACTGATTCCTTGGGATTCCATAACTTCTTTCAGCACATCCACACCGTTCTGATCCAGGATCTGAGAAAGTTTCACGGTGTATACACTGCCGTCGTCACTGGCAAGTCGCACCGTAAACCTTGCAGAATACGGGTATCCAAGGTCATCGAAGAACTCGAGCGCCATGGTGTAACCCTGCGTGCTGGAAAGATCCGGCGTATCCTTATCGATGATACCGGACGCATAAGCATTCTCCGTTGCTTCCGGAGGGCTGGTGAGGTTCGGCGTATCCATAATTGCAAGCGGCACCACGTCGCCGGAGGTGATGACTTCTCCGGTGTCAATATCTGCCAGCCATCCCATCAGCTTATATCCTGTGGAGTCCATGCAGAGCGTGCCCGCGCCGTCGATGTAAAAGCAGCCGTCTCTCGTGTAGACGTTCTGCGTCCCGTTATTCACTACGAAAAAGTTGGTGGAATTGCCGGCGTCGTTTAAGCGCAGGTCAAAGGGTTTTCCGGTTGTTTGTGCGGAACCGGAGCCCGTGATGTTCATGGAGGTCGCGGCTGTACTCATACCAAGACCAATCTGCTTGGCGTTGACACCGCCGAGGGTCTGGTTCGGACCTGATGCGCCGGAAAGAGTCTGGTAAATAATATCGCTGAAAGTCACGCTGGATGACTTGAAGGCCATGGTGTTGACGTTACTGATGTTGTTACCGATAACGTCCATCTTGGTCTGGTGGTTCTTAAGCCCGGCCACTGCCGAGTAAAGTGATCTCATCATAAGGCATTTCCTCCTGTTTTGTAGGTGGCGCCCCGCTTCGGCTCTCTCTGTCGTTTAAGAGCCTTTGACCTCCCGTTGGGTCCGGTCAAGCGATGACTGCGCCGTCAATGTTGGTAAAAATGTGGTCTCCCGTTTCTCCCTGATCCATGGCGGTCACGACCGTCTTGTTGGGCACGTTTACGATAAACGCGTAGGAATCCACGACAACCAGGGAATCCTTGATCCCTTTTTCTCCTGCGCGCTTCACGCCTTCCTGCAGGCGCCTGCTCATCTCCTCCGTGAGGTCGATGCTGCGTGTGGAAAGGCGCTCGCTCGCATGTTTGGAGAATTTCAGTTTGTCACTCTCCGTTGCTTTTCCAGAAAGGATCTCTTCAAAGGAAAGTCCGTTTTCCCCGGTCGCTGCTCGACTGCTTCCGACCCTCAGATATTCATTTGTCATCTGCTCGATGGAAGCATGTGGGTTCGCGATCCTTGTCATAGGCTTTTCTCCCTTTTATCCTTCCTCTGCCGCGGTGACTGCGCCGGATTCAGCCGCGGTCTCTGCCGTCTGCTCCGTCGTGGTATCCTTTTCCTGATTCTCTTCCGCTTCCTTGGTCTGGGCCGCCAGCTTCTCCGCTTCTTCTCTCTGGCGCTCCGCTTCCGCATTGATGATCTGCTCCATCGCCGCCTGAATCTCGGACAGCTTCGACAGCACATCCGCATCAATGAAGCCCAGCTGATAGGTGGTCAGCGCGTCGCGGACAACCACGGCCTTATTCACATCATTGTAATTGGCCAGCGTCACTCTGTCCGCGGAGGGAAGGCTGTTCACCAACGCCGCCAGCTCTTCGGAGATCTGATTCGCTTCGTAGAATTCGCTGTTGATGACGGTCTCCAGATCGTCCATGTTGTAAAGAGAACCGTTGACGGAAAGATAGGTCTTGCTGCCTTCGTACTGCACGAAATCCACTTTTCCGGTGACCTCCGTCGTGTTGCCTGTCGTCGCATTCGTGACGGAAAGTACCACGGTCTGTCCCACAAGCCCGCTTGCCTGCATATTCTTCATGCTCTGCTGCATGGCATTTAACGCGTCCACCTGTGAAAACTGCGCCATCTGCGCTACATAATCCGTGTTGCTGGAGGGCTCCAGCGGATCCTGATACTGCATTTCCGCGACCAGAAGGTTGATGAAGTCCATCTTGCCGAGGTTCTGTTCTCCGGTCTTATTGGTTTCCGAAGAAAGAGAATTTGCGGATGCTGTCATGTCGTCCACTTTACCATTCGTGATGGACTGTGTCAGCATACTGCTCATATCTACTGCCATAGAATTCCTCCTTTTCGTTTTATGCGGTGTAGTCCACCGAGTTGCCGTTGTCTTTCATGATCTGCGCTGCGAGCTGTTCTTCTTCTGTCATCAGCCCCTGCAGTTCATCCAGATTATTGACGTTTAAGTTCCTTCTACGGCCGTCCTGTGCCTCCTCACCGGTGCGTTCTCCCTGCTGCTGTTCCTCTTCCATGCCTGCTTCGGCGTTTCCTTTTTCCAGGTTCTCCTCGAACTCGTGGGAGGCCACCGTGACTTCCACCTCTGTCACCTTGATGCCCTGTCCTTCCAGCGTGGTGCGAAGGACTGCGAGCTGGCTTTCCATCGCCTCTTTCACCTCGACGTTCTGCGTCTGGATCGTGGCGCGTACGCTGCCTTCCTGCTCAGTGACATGAATCAGAAGTCTGCCCAGGCTTTCCGGGTTCAGCCGCATCTCAATGGAAGTCGTATCCGCCTGGATATTCGTCCTTGCGAACTGCTGGAACTGTTCCATCAGATCCCGTACATCCACGGTCGGGCGGACATCTGTCTGCTCCGGTCTGATCGCTTCCGCATCCACGCGCGCTTCGGTCTGCTGAACTGCCGCGTGCACTTCCTGCAGGGGCTTCTCGTTTGCATCAGACATCTCGGTCTTCGGCGCTTCCTTTTCACTCTGGAATTCCCTGCCGCTTTGATCCTGCTGCGTCTGGTTCTCGGAAGTCTTCACTTCCAAAGGCTGCGTGCGGATCATTTCATCCTCGGGCTGTACTTCTTCCGGAAGGTCATTTGGTACTTCCTGTTTACCCGCGTCTTTTCCGTCATTGCTGCGCACGGAAAATTCCGGAGCATTCTCCTCTGCTTTCACATCGGCCATCTCCGGTGACGCATCTCCCACCGCCTTTTCCGTCAGAATGCTTTGAAACTCTGCATTCTGCATGTCATCCGTTTCCGTCATCCCCAGTGCGGTGAGTTCTTCCATCGGGATGCCGGTCTCTTCCGTGAGGTTCGTGACAAGTTCGGACACCTGAGCCATGATTCCGTTCAGGTTCTGGTTCGTCAGAAGGTCGGTGCTTTCTTCGGCGCCGGTAAGCATGCCGATGAGCTGCACCAGATTGTCGGGGCTGGAAAGATCCAGGAATGTGAGTCCCAGCGTCTCCATCGCCGTCTCGATTTCTTCTTCGGTGACGTTCAACTCTTCTTCCAGTACCTGCTTCACTTCTTCCTGAAATGCCGAAACCGCTTCCTCCGCTTTGGAAAGATCCTCGTCGGAGTACACAGCCTTCTGTCCCTTGGATGCGTCATCGATTTTGACCGCTTCTTTTTTGCTGACGGCGTCATAGGGCTTTTCTGCCGGATTGACTCCGTTTACGCTGTCCGCCTTCTGCGGATTCACGGCATTCGCCTGCGCCGTGAGGGACTTGCTTTGCTGCTTCGGGTTCTGCAGGAGATTCTGGAATGTGACGTCCGCTCCTTCTGCAACCTTGTTGGTATCCTTTGCGCTACTGCCGGCCGGTGTTACCGGGGCTGTAATGTTTGATACCGCTGCACTCGTCAAACGTTTTACCTCCTTTCTTGCTGTGCTGCCCGGCGGATCTGCCGGATCTCCTATAGGTTTCTATGTCTTCGGCTTTCGCCGGATCGACCCTTACTTTTTGGTGGTCTGCTTCGGATGCATGATCTCGGTCACTTTTGCCGCCGTATCCGCGTTCATCTTGCCGAGAATGGCGCCTGCCGAATCGGCGTCCATATTGGTGAGGATCTCCGCCACCAGCGGCAGATCATCCGTCATCGCGTCAAAGATTCCGGCTGCGGCTTTCGCGCTCATGGAGGAATACTTCTTGATGTAATTGTCCATCTCGTCGCTGACCGCCTTTTGCTTCAGCGCCTCCTGATACAGGACCTCCGCGTTTTCCGGATCAATGCTCTGATAATACTCTATATATTCATTTATATCGGGTGCTTTGTCCGAAAAAACAACCTCTTCGTAAAATTTTTGTTTTTCCGCTTCGTAAGAGGCCTGCTCCTGCTCTAAAGTGCGCAGTTTCGCCACTTCTGCCTCCAGCTCCGCCACATGCGCGGCATCCGCCTCATCGGTCTGCTGGGCATCTGCCAGCTGCAGCTCCAGCTCCTTGATATAGGCAACGGCTTCATCCATGTTTTTGTAGCGGTACTTGGCATCCTCCGTGGAAATCTCTGTCGATCCCTCCGGTGCGTTGGGGTCGTCCGGCAGGATCTTGTTTAAAATCGGAACATTGCCGATCAGCGGCCGCATCACAGAAGACCCGAAACCGCCCACATCCGCTTTGATCAGCAGTGCGAAAATCGCCAGCCAGATAAAAATAATGAGGAGCGTCACAAAAAAGACCGCAATCTTACTGCCTACGGTCTCCCGCTCCTCATCGTCGCCGTCTTCGCCGCCCTTTTTTCCGCGTTTTTTGGCGCGCTTTGCGGCCTTTTTCTCCGCCTTCAGCCGGGCCTTCTCCTCTTTCGGATCGGCCGCCGGTTTCGCTTCCAGTTGTTCGTCTTCCGCTGCCATTGGTTTTCCCTTCTTCGTTTACACTGCCTTACTTCGTGCTGTAGCTGTAACTTACCAGCTCATCCACGGCCTTGCTTTCCTCTTTTTCCAGTTCTTCCACAAACGCTTCAAAGGCATGCTCCCGCAGTTTTTCATGGATCTTCCGTTCCTGCATTGCTTCCTGCAGACGCCTTCTGGCGGCCTCCACATCCTTTTCCGCCCGGCGCACCTCCAGCATCTGCGCGCGGATTAAGACCTTCATCGCTTCCACGGCTTTGCGGTTTGCCTCCAGCTCTTTCACATCAATCGTGCCGCCGGCGCGCATCTCGCGCCCCACCCTTTCATAGCCGGCCCGTCGAAGCGCCAACGCCTGGAGTTTTTCCTCTTCTTCCCTGAGCCGCATGGCGGCAAGCCCATAGGCAGTCCGCTCCTGATCCTCCAGTTTTACCTTCAGATCAAGAATGCTTTGCATCCGATAGTTGAATTTCGCCATCTATCGTCACCCCGCCTGCTGCGCATCCTGAGGAGCCGCAAAAATGGCTTCCATCTCCTCGCGCATTTCCTCGAACGTATATTTCACATGGGTTCCCTGCATCAAAAAGCTGTTTACCGCGTCAATCTTTTCAATGGCTTCATCAATCGCCGGATTGGAGCCGCGTTTGTAGGCGCCGATGTTGATAAGATCCTCGGCTTCGTTGTAGGTCGCCATGATGTTTCTGATCCGCCCGGCAGTCTTTTTCTGCTCGTCGGAAGCAATCTGACTCATACACCTCGAGATGCTCCCCAGGACATCGATGGCCGGATAGTGGTTTTTCTGCGCAATCCGGCGGCTCAAGGCGATATGGCCGTCCAGGATCGAACGCGCCAGATCGCTGATAGGTTCATTGAAGTCATCGCCGTCCACCAGCACCGCATATAGCCCCGTGATGGAGCCGGTCTTTGCATTGCCTGCCCGCTCCAGAAGCCGCGGCATCTCCGCATACACACTGGGCGGATAGCCCCTCGTCACAGGCGGCTCTCCGGAGGCAAGCCCGATCTCCCGCTGTGCCATGGAGAACCGCGTCAGGTTATCCATCATCAGAAGCACATCCTTGCCCTGATCCCGGAAATACTCCGCGATGGCGGTCGCTGTCTTGGCAGCGCGGTTCCGGATCAACGCCGGCGTATCCGACGTGGCAATCACCACAACAGAGCGCTTCATGCCCTCTTCGCCCAGATCCCGCTCGACGAACTCTCTCACCTCGCGCCCGCGCTCGCCGATCAGCGCGATGACGTTGATATCGGCCTTGGTGTTGCGGGCAAACATACCCATGATCGTGCTTTTTCCGACACCGGATCCTGCAAAAATCCCGATCCGCTGTCCTTTTCCGATGGTCAGCATGCCGTCCACCGCTTTCACCCCAAGGGGCAGGATCTCATTGATGATCACACGCTCCATCGGATCCGGGGGCATCGCTTCCGTCGGATATTCATAAGGCAGATCGGAAAGATCCGCGCCGTCTGTGGGCCGGCCGATCCCGTCCAAAGTATGCCCAAGCAGCGCATCCCCTACAGGCACCGTCAGCGGATGCCCGGTATTGATGACGGTGCAGCCGACGCCGAGACCCTCCGTGTTTTCAAAGGGCATCAGCAGAATCCGTTTGTCGCGGAATCCGACCACCTCTGCCATCAGAACCTGATTCCGTTCTTCGTTGATGATGATCTTGCACAGATCATTCAATTTTGCCTCGGGACCGAGCGATTCGATCGTCAGCCCGACAATCTTCATCACCTTTCCCATCCGTTTGAAATGCGGATGTTCCGCGGCCTGAAGATATTTGTTCACATCATATGGCATGGATTTTTCCCAAAAAAATTTTACTCTAGGGACAAAGTGATTTCAAGTCTTTGATCAGGTTCTCCAGATGGACATCGATGCTGCAGTCAAAGAGCCCTGCATCCGTCTCAATCACGCATTGGCTGGGCGATAAACTGCTGTCCGAAATGACTTCCAGCAGATACTCCTGTCCCACCTGGGAACGGATCTCGGGGAGATGCGCGTTCAGGTAATCCAGATTGCTTTCCGACGTTTTGATCCGGAACTCCTTGGAGCCCTCCACGTTCATAATCGTATTGATGATGAGATACTCCAGAATTTCCTTTTTCTCGCCGAACTGGATATGAAAAACGCGCTCAAACACCTGAAGGATGACATCCAAAAGCTTTGGTTCCAATTCCTTCAGCGCCTGATCGCGTTCTGCCTGCATGCTCTTTTTGAGCGCCTCGATCTCCTGCATACGGGCGGCAACTTCCTTTTCGGCTGCGGCGCGTCCGCTCTGCAGTCCCTCATCATGCCCCTTGGCACAGGCCGCCTTTTTCAACTCCTCCGCTTCTGCTCTTGCGTTGGAGAGGATTTGCTCTGCCTCCTGGCTCGCGCGATCCACCAGCGCTTCGATCTGCTGCATGACCTCCGGGGGCGGTCCTGATGGTTCCGGCGCCGGCGCTGCTTCCGGTACAGCCTCGCGCTCCTCGCCGACCACATTTTCCCCGTCCGGATCCACCTGATCCGCAAGGATCCCTTCTGCGAATTCGCCTTCCTCACCGGCTTCGCCGTCTTCTGCGGCTGCTTCTGCCTCCGCCTGCCTCAGTGCTTCTTCTCTTGCTCTTGCTTCCGCCTCGGCGAAACGTTTGATTCTTTCTTCCGACGCCGCGTTGTTATTGATATGGCGGGTCTCGTCCGTCTTTTCCTGCGGGACGTAGTATTTATAAACATTAGACAATGATCTCGTCTCCTCCGCCACGGCTGATTACGATCTCGCCTGCGTCCTCCAGCTTTCTGATCACGCTGACGATCTTCTGCTGGGCTTCCTCCACGTCCTTCATACGCACAGGACCCATGTATTCCATGTCCTCCTTGATCATCGCCGCCAAACGGCTGGACAGGTTCTTGAAAATAACATTCTGGACTTCCTCGTTGGCGCCCTTCAACGCCACGCCGAGGTCGTTATTCTCCACATCACGCAGCACACGCTGGATCGCGCGGTCGTCCAGAAGAAGGATATCTTCGAAGACGAACATCTTCTTGCGGATCTCGTCTGCCAGTTCCGGCTCTTCGATTTCGAGAGACTCCATTATATGCTTCTCTGTACCGCGGTCCACGGTGTTCAAAATCGCCACCACCGAATCCACGCCGCCGACAATCGTGTAATCCTGATTGATGAGGGATGACAGCTTCCGTTCCAAAACGCGCTCCACCTCCTTGATCACGTCCGGCGAAGTACGATCCATCATGGCGATACGCTTTGCCACGTCGGACTGCTTGTCCGGCGGCAACGCACCAACGACCATGGCCGCCTGGCCGGCCGGCAGATAGGATAAAATCATGGCGATGGTCTGGGGATGCTCGTCCTGAATGAAGTTCAAGATCTGGCTGGGATCGGTTTTCCGTACAAACTCGAACGGGCGCACCTGGAGAGATGCCGTCAGTTTGGTGATAACCTCCTGCGCACGATCCTCGCCCAATGCCTTGTCCAAAAGCTCCTTCGCATAGCCGATGCCGCCTTCTGCGATATACTGCTGTGCAAGGCATACCTGATAAAACTCCTCCAGAATCGCTTCCTTGGTCTGGGGAGAAACACTCCTTGTGTTTGCGATCTCAAGCGTCAGCTCTTCGATCTCATCCTCTTTCAGATGTTTGAAAATTGTTGACGAACGCTCAGGTCCGAGTGTAATCAACAGGATCGCCGCCTTTTGGACGCCTGTGTACTCCTCCTCTTCTGCCATGCTTCAATCCTTTAGTTTGTTTTCGTCATCCTTGTCTTATTCCCAGTCGTCGTTCAGCCAGTTACGCAGCAGCGCCGCGGTAGCCTCCGGGTTCTCGTCCACAAATTTCTCGATGAGGATGCGGGTCTCGGATTTCTCCTGGAAGCCGATGTCCTCAAGTTCTTCTTCCTCCGCCTCTCTCGTGGCGTCAAGCAGTGTCTCCACGGAAAGCTCCGGCTCCACCTCTGCCTGCTTCTCTTTTCTCGTGCTGCGGAAGACCACATAGCCAAGCATCGCGAAGATCAGGATCACGAGAATGATCTGCAGCCAATCGGTCAGCGTTCTGCCCGTCTCGCTGGAGTACTGGAAGAATGGCACGTTGTAAGCCACCAGAGAAATATTTTCCGCCGGAATCCCCGTCGCATTGGAAAGGAGTGTCAAAAATTCCGGATCGACCTCCTGCTGCACCCGCGCCGAATTCTGCTCCACAAATTCATCGAAGGTCATGTCATCCAGCGTCCCGTTGGCCTTCAGCGTATCCTCATTATACACCACATAGGTGGTCGCCACCGCGGAAAGGGAAGAATTATTGTAATCCACATCTCCGCCGTTGCCATGGGTCGTGGTGATCTTTTCATTGGGGAGGAAGTCCTCCGTGGTATCCGAGATCGTTGCGCTGGTATACTCATTGTCCCGGATCACATAGGTCGTATCATCGTTGCTGTCGGTGCCCGGCACGGCTGCATTGCCGCCGACGGATTCCGACTCATAAACGGAACGGCTGTCGAGATACCCCTGGGTCAGCCCGTCCGCCACATAATACTCATGATCCACGATTTCTTTCGAGCTGAAATCCATGGAAAGGTTCACGCCTACCTCTACGTTATCAAAAAGATCCGTTCCAAGCAAGACGGATTTTACCGCATTCTTGGTGGACTGCTCCAGCTTGTTGCGCAGCGACAGTTGTGTGCTCGCCAAGCCGGCAGAGCTGCTGGAATCGCTTCCGGAAAACAGGACGTTGCCTGCAGTGTCAAGAATCAGGATATTGTCCGTGTTATCATTCCCCACCGTGGTGGAAATGTATTTTGCGATGCCCGCTGCCTCGTCTTCGGACATGGGGTCATTTAAGGTCAGAAGAACAGATGCGTAGGTGGGTTGCTCTCTCTGGATCAGTGTGCCGTCATCCACCGGGATGGAAAGCGATACCGTCGCGTCGTCCACATTGGAGATGGTCTTCAAAGCATCCGCATATTTGTTTTCCAGATAAAGCTGGTATTTCTTCGCCTTATCCGCCTCTGTGGTGGAGAATCCGCCGTCAAAGACACTGTCGATGCTGTAACCCTCGGAGGGGATCCCGTTGGAACCAAGGAGAATGGAAGCGGTGGCGTAATCCTTTTCCTCCACATAGAAGGTCATGCCGTCTGTGGAAAGCTCATATTTGACGCTTTCCCCGTCCAGCAGGGTCTTGATCTCACCGGACTGCTTTGTGGTATCACAAGTGGCCAGCACCACCATCTTCGGCTGGCTAAGAACCACGCCAAGAATGATAAGCGCCGTCACGACAATCGCAGCCAGACTGATCATCAAAGCCTTTTGTCTGGTCGTGAACTTGCTCCACCACTCCTGTATTCGTTTTAGAAGTTGTTGTAATCTCTCAGGCATCGCTCTCTCCTAACATGAACTTGTTGCGACGATGTTGATGTCAAAAGTCACATGTCACGAAGTGACATTGTGACCTTTGCGTGGTAAGGCGTCTCGACACGCTAGCGTGTCAGAACGCCTCGCCACGCAAAGTGCACATGCGATTTCATCGCATGGCACTTTTGACCTCAGCATCATCTAATAGCATGTGCCGCTCGCACTACCCTCACACCTGCATATTCATCAACTCTTTGTATGCGGACAACACCTTATCCCGCACCGCGATCGTGTACTGCAGTGCCACGTTCGCTTTTTCCTGGGCGATCTGAAGGTCATGCGTATTGATTGCTTCCCCCAATTCAAAACGCACCTCCTGCTCCGAGACCTTGTTCCAAAGACCGTTGGTCTCGTTCAGCATTTTGATCGCACCGTTTAATGCGGAGTCGAAGGTATCCTCGTCTTTTTTGACCTTCCAGTCGTCCGCGGTTTTTTGAATGACATTTGACGAAACATTGGTCAGTTCAGTGATCGCTGTCATTTATCATCCTTTCCCGATGGAGAGTCCCGTGGTCGCCAGCGACTTTGCGGCTTCAAATGCCGTCGTATTCGCTTCGTACCCGCGGCTCGCATCGATTAAGTTCGTCATTTCCGTCACGATATTGACGTTCGGATAAGAAACATAGCCGTTCTCATCCGCGTCCGGATGGGACGGGTCATACTCCATCACAAAATCGTTTTCCTCATCCTCGGTAACATGGGAAACCTTGACACCGTTTCCGAGATACGCCTGTCTGGAGCGCGCCAGCACGTCCGTGAAGGGTGTGACCTTCTTCTCCGCAAAGGTAACGATCTTGCGCCGGTATGGCTCCCCGGACTCCGTTCTGGTTGTATTCACATTGGCAACGTTTTCCGCGATCACGTCGATCCGGAACCGCTCTGCCGTCATGCCGCTTGCGCTGATATCAAATGATTGAAAAAGTCCCATGAGAGAAGCTCCTTTCTATGCTTATGACGAGGACTGCATTGCCGTCTTCAGTCCGCTGAAATCAAAGTCGATCGCATCTTCCAGAGTCCGATAACGGATCTGCTCCGATGCCAGCTCCACGTTCTCTGTGTCTACGTCCACATTGTTCTTGTCAAGACGATAGGAGAAGTTCGCGTAATCCGTATAGATGCGCGGCTGAAGGTGGTGCATATGAATATCGGAAATCTTGGCATCCAGAGATTTGTACTTGGATTTTCCGAGTTCGGACTCCAGCACGGCCTCGAAGTCAAGGTCCTGACGTTTGTAATTCGGCGTGTTCACATTGGCCAGGTTGTTGGCGAGAATGGTCTCCCGCTCCCAGCTGGCATCCATCGCCTTGTCCAGAACGTCGATGTAGTCAAATGCATTGGAACTGATCATAGGTTGGCTCCTTTCACCTGGATTGTGGGATGGTCAAAAGTCACATGTCACGAAGTGACATTGTGACCTTTGCGCGAAGATCCGTGTGGACAAACTGGTTTGTCCATCCGGATCCTTGCGCAAAGTGCACATGCGATTTCATCGCATGGCACTTTTGACCATCTCATGATCCAGAATTTATTATATTCAAATTTAAACTTTTGACAAGCATTTTTTACACCATCTTGCGGTTTCTTTAAAAAGCATCTACAAAATGGATGGTTTCGGGGAAAACAAAAAACGGATCTGGAAAGCTCCAAATCCGTTTAGCTCCGGCAAATCCGTTTCGATCTTTGGTTTGTCAAAGGGCGTTATCGCCTGTTTTGTTTCTTGATCGCCGCCAGTTCATCAAAGACGACGTCGTTCAATACTTTAATGTAGGTGCCTTTCATACCGGAGGATCTTGACTCGATGACTCCGGCGCTTTCAAACTTCCGCAGCGCGTTTACAATAACCGATCTCGTAATCCCCACCCGGTCTGCGATCTTGCTGGCCACGAGAATCCCTTCCATGCCGTCCAGTTCATCAAAGATGTGAATGATGGCTTCCAGTTCGGAGAAGGATAAGGTGTTGATCGCTGATTTCACGATCTGCTGCTTTCTGGTCTCTTCCGCGTTCTCCTCATTGACGGAACGCATCATCTCCAGTCCCACTACCGTCGCGCCGTATTCGCAGAGGATGATGTCGTCAATGTCAAACTGCTTGTCGTTACGATAGACAAAAAGTGTACCGAGGCGCTCCCCTGCGATATCGATGGGTGTGATGATCGCATGATCCTCACAAAGCTCTTCCCCGAATCCGAGGGTCTCCAGATTGACATTCTCCTTCGTCGACAAAATACCCAGCAACCGCTCGTTCAGCGCTTTGTCGATGAAGCCTCCCACCGGATCGTGGATCAGCTCCGCGATGGTAGGCTTGCCGCTCCAATGGCTGGTGCCAAGCACCTTGCCCTTGCGGCTGATCACCAAATTGTTGGAATCCAGAACGTCTGTCAGCACTTCGCAGATGTCATTGAATACGACCTTGGACGAGTTGTTATTGTGTAAGAGCTTGTTAATCTTCCTCGTCTTGTCGAGTAACTGTACGCTCATTTCTTCCTCCCGGTGAAGTGTTGTTATTATACAACCATTTTTCTAAAAATTCAACCTAAATGTTTCAAATTTTCAAACTTTTTCTTCTGTCTTCTGGGGCAGCGGCTCCACATAGCCGCATTTCTCATCCGCGCAGACCGCACGCTGGCCTTTGACAACCATATAACCGCCGCATTTTTTGCATTTCTGTGTGAGCGGTTTCTGCCAGGACATAAAATCGCAATCCGGATGTCCCTCACACCCGTAATACTTCCTGCCCTTCTTCGTCTTGCGCAGCACCACTTCCTTGCCGCACTTCGGGCAGGGAACCCCTACTTTTTCCAGATACGGTTTGGTATTGCGGCACTCCGGGAAGCCCGGACAGGCAAGGAATTTGCCATGAGGACCGTATTTGATCACCATGTTGCGCCCGCAGAATTCGCATTTCACGTCGGTCACTTCGTCCGCGATCTGCACCTTCTCCAGTTCCTTCTCCGCTTTTTCCACGGCCTCCTTAAGATCCGGATAGAAGTTTCTGACCACAGTCTTCCACTGGATCTCTCCCTCCTCGATCTTATCCAGCAGCGACTCCATATTTGCCGTAAAGCGTTCATCCACGATGGTCGTAAAGGACTGCTTCATGATGGCGTTGACCGCTTCTCCCAGCTCTGTGACATAGAGGTTTTTGTTTTCTTTGGTGATATAGTGCCGCGCCAGAATGGTGGTGATGGTGGGGGCATAGGTCGACGGCCGGCCGATGCCGCGCTCCTCCAGCGCCTTCACCAGCGAAGCCTCCGTAAAATGCGGCGCCGGCTGCGTGAAATGCTGTTTCGCATCGGTATTTTCCAACGTCAGGACACTCTTTTGATCGAGGCCTTTGAGCATCATGTTGCCTTCGGTTTTCTTATCCTCTTCCTCGGAATAGACTGCGAGAAAGCCGTCAAACAAAAGTTTTGACGCTGTCGCGCTGAAACGGTATTCTCCCGCCCCGATCCGTACAGTGGTGGATTCATACTTCGCCGGTGCCATCCTGCTGGAAGCAAACCGGCTCCAGATCAGCTGATACAGACGGAACTGGTCTCTGGACAGGGAGTCCTTGACGGAAGACGGAATCCGCGTGATATCGGAAGGCCGGATCGCTTCATGGGCATCCTGAATCTTGCCGCCGGGGCGCTTTCCGTTTTCGTTTTTCATCAGATACGCTTCCCCATGAGCATCGCGGATAAAGGCTTTTGCAGCCGCATCCGCCTCCTCGCTGATCCGGATCGAATCCGTACGAAGATAGGTAATGAGACCAATCGTGCCCTGTCCTTTGATGTCCACGCCTTCATAAAGCTGCTGCGCGATCCGCATGGTCTTTTGCGTGGAAAAATTAAGGCGTTTTGCCGCTTCCTGCTGCATCGTGCTGGTCGTAAACGGCAGCGGCGGCTTCTTCTCGCGCTCGCTCTTTTTCACCTCCAGCACCTTCAGTTCCGCTTTTTCAACGGCTTTGATGACCTGCTTCATCTCCGCCTCATTCTTTACCTCAAGCTTTTCCTCCCCTTTGCCGGTAAGCTTTGCGATGAGCGGCTTTTTTTCTCCCTTGACCTTGCATTCGATTTCAAGAGTCCAGTATTCCTCCGGAATAAAGGCGTTGATCTCCTCCTCCCGGTCACAGATGATCCGAAGGGCGACAGACTGCACGCGCCCCGCGGAAAGTCCCCGTTTTACCTTTGCCCAGAGAAGCGGGCTGATCTTGTAGCCCACGAGGCGGTCCAAGACACGTCTCGCCTGCTGCGCATCCACAAGATTCTGGTCGATCCCGCGCGGTTTCTTTAAGGAAGCCTTCACTGCAGACTGGGTGATCTCATTAAAGGTGATCCGCTGCACATCCTTGTCCGCCAGGTTCAGGGCTTTTTCCAGATGCCAGCTGATGGCTTCCCCCTCGCGGTCAGGGTCAGTTGCAAGATAGATCCGATCCGCCTTCTTGGCTTCCTTCCGGAGTTTGGAAAGGATATCCCCTTTTCCGCGAATCGTAATATATTTCAGGTCAAAGTCATGCTCCGTATCAATCCCCATCTGGCTCTTGGGAAGATCCCTCACGTGTCCGTTGGAAGCACAGACCTCATAATTTTTCCCCAAAAACTTCTTGATCGTCTTCACCTTCGCCGGTGACTCCACGATGACAAGACATTTCACAATGTGTTCCTCCTGTTTTTGATGTCGGGGCAAAAGTCACATGTCACGAAGTGACATTGTGACCTTTGCGTGGTAAGGCGTCTCGACACGCTAGCGTGTCAGAGCGCCTCGCCACGCAAAGTGCACATGCGTGTTCCACGCATGGCACTTTTGCCCCCACCATCATTATTTCATTTTCGCGTCAAAAATCGAAACCACTATACACCCGCTTTCTGACTTTTTCAAGAAGATTTTTCTTTTTATTGACATTTAAAACCTGAAAAATTTATAAAAATTTTAGAAACAGAGAGATGATCTTTTGGTAATATAAGAGCATCTCTTTTTTCTTTATCTGCCGGATTCACCGCAGGATTCCCCCTTGTTTTTCGGGAAAACGACGACGCCATTCTGTTTTTGCGCGTTTTTGCGGAATGGACACGTTCTCATCCCGGATGGTTGGAGGTTTATATGGTAAGCGAAGTACAGTCGGCGGCAATTTATGGAATTGACGGGCTGCCAATCCGCGTGGAGGCGGATGTGTCGGAAGGCATGCCGATGTTTCAGATGGTGGGGTATCTCAGCTCGGAAGTGCGGGAAGCCAGAGAACGGGTCTCGACGGCGCTCAGAAACAGCGGGTTTGCACTGCCCGTAAAGCGGATCACGGTGAATCTGTATCCGGCGGACATCAGGAAATCCGGAACGGGGTTTGATCTTCCGGTGGCGCTTGCAATCCTGTCGGCAACCGGCGTAATCCCGCCGGATGCTTTTTGGGATACTTTTGTGATCGGAGAGGTCAATCTGCAGGGCAATGTGTGTCCGATCCCGGGTGTTCTGCCTATTGTAGCAAAGGCCGCGGAGCTGCAGATCAAGCGGATTTTGGTGCCGGCGCAAAACAGGGTGGAGGCAGAACTGCTGGGCGGGATTGAAGTGATCCCGGTGGAGAGCATCAACGGCGCAGTGGACTACCTGACCGGAGATTATGAGATTCCGCCGCGGGAAGCGCAGGGTGAGGCAAAAGAAGCGTCGGCGCCGGATTTTGCCGAGATCAAAGGGCAGAAACTTTTGAAACGGGCCTGCGAAATCGCCTGCGCAGGGATGCACAATCTTCTGATGATCGGTCCTCCCGGCGCGGGAAAAAGCATGGCGGCGAAGCGCCTGCCCTCAATTCTGCCGGAGATGGACCGGAAAGAGCAGATGGAGACCAGCAAGATTCAGAGCGTGGCGGGACTTTTGACCGGTGCGACCGCCCTTTCCAAACGAAGACCCTTTCGTTCGCCGAACCATACGGCGACGCTCCAGGGGATGGCCGGCGGCGGGACGATCCCGCGTCCGGGGGAGATCTCCCTTGCCCATAACGGGGTGCTCTTTCTGGATGAACTGACGGAATTTTCCCCACAGGTGCTGGAGGTACTGCGGCAGCCCATGGAGGACCATGAGATCACTATCGCGCGCGCCAACGGGAGTTACCGGTATCCGGCGAAATTTATGCTGGTGGCGGCGATGAACCCTTGCCAGTGCGGCTACTATCCGGACAGAAACAAGTGCCGCTGCACGAGACGGCAGCTGGACCGCTTTCTGGGAAAGATCAGTGAACCTGTCATTGACCGGATGGATCTGGCTGTCGGGATCAAAGCCGTGGCTTTTGAGGAGTTATCCGGCGAATCGAAGGGGGAATCTTCCGCTGCGATCAGGCGCAGAGTGGAGGAGGCGCAGTCGATCCAAAGGGCGCGGTATCGGGGCGAGGCATTTCGTTTTAACAGCGCGCTTCCCGCAGGCTTGATCAAACAATACGTTCCTCTGGATGCAGCCGCAAGAGATTATTTGGAAGAAGTCTTTTTTCGACGCAACCTGACAGCGCGGGGCTATCATAAGATCTTAAAGGTGGCGCGGACCATCGCGGATCTTTCCGGGAAAGACCGGATAGATGAAACGTGCCTTGCAGAAGCCGTCTGCTATCGGGGTGTGGAAAAACGCGACTGGGAACCGGAGGAGAGAAACAGGGATTGAGGGGGAAAAACGAATGGCAAATCCATATGATCTGTGGCTTGCAAGCGTTCCGGGCATCGGGCAAAGAAAGATCGCTTCCATCATCAGCGCCTGTGGAACGGCGCGGGAATGCTTCTATTTAAAAGAGGAGGCGCTGCGCTATATTCCTTTGCTGCGCGAAGATGATATGCAAAGGATCGTCGAAAGCCGGCGCACATGGGATCTGGAAAGACAATGGGAGGCATTGGCGAAAAGGAATGTCTCTGTCATCAGAAAAGGAGAAGCAGGATATCCAAGCCGCCTCCTCTCCCTTTTTGATGCACCGCATCTTTTGTTTTTCCGCGGAAAACTGCCTGCGGAGGAACAAAGAGCGGTGGCGATGGTAGGCGCGCGGGAATGCACGGAATACGGCAGGGATATGGCAAAACGAATCGCCGGGGCGCTTGCCGCGGCAGGGGTGATTGTGATCAGCGGCATGGCGCGGGGAATTGATGCTGCTTCCCATGCGGGCGCGATCGCAGGAGGCGGAGAAACCTATGCACTTTTGGGGTGCGGGCCGGATATCTGCTATCCAAGAAGTGGGAGGCAGCTCTATGAAACGTTGGTATCCCGTTTCGGCGTCTTGTCGGAATTTGCCCCGGGGACACCGCCGGAAAAGGGGTTTTTTCCTGCCAGAAACCGGTTGATCAGCGCGCTTTCCGATGCGGTGCTTGTGATCGAAGCGCGGGCGCGGTCCGGGTCGCTGATCACGGCGGATTTTGCCTTGGAGCAGGGGAAGGATGTCTATGCGCTGCCGGGCAGGATCACGGATGCCCTGTCATACGGCACCAATCAACTGATCCGGCAGGGTGCCTACCCCATCGTCTCCGTGGAGGAACTGTTGACCGATTTGAAGGTCAAGGGAGTGCATGCCGGGAATGCCGGGAATACCAAGGAGCCTTGCCTCCGGGCGCTTCCTGCGACGGAACGAACCGTGTATGAGGCGCTGGAGATCCTGCCGAAGGGTCTGGAGGAACTATTGGAGAAAACGGATCTTTCCATCCCGGCGCTGTCTGCGGCGCTGGATGGGCTGATCAAAAAGCATCTGGCGGAGGAGGGCTTCCCGGGGGCGTACCGGCGGCTTTATTAGAAGAATGAAATATGACAACAAGCAGCGGCAGTATGCTTACCTGATCCGCTCTGTGAGTCCCACCTTTTTTTGCACCTTCCGAAGGGTTTTATTTGCCAGATACGCGGCTTTTTCATCGTTCGTCTTGATGCAGGTCTCGATGTAGGTTTTTTCCTTCGTCAGGTCTTCATAACGCTTCTGGATCGGCGCCAGATGATCTGCCACCGCTTCTCCCACCGCGCTCTTGAAATCGCCGTAGCCTTTGCCCGCAAATTCAGACGTGATGGCATCCATGTCCTTTCCAGTCACGCAGGAATAGATTGTCATGAGATTGGAGACACCGGGTTTCTGCTCCGGGTCAAAACGCACCTCGGTCTCGGAATCCGTCACCGCCCGCTTGAACTTCCGCAGGATCGTATCCCTGTCATCCAGCACAAAGATGGTCGCATTGGGATTTTCATCCGATTTGCTCATCTTCTTTTCCGGCTCTGCAAGGCTCATGACCTTCGCCCCCGCCTTTGCGATATAGGGCTCCGGGATCTTGAAGACATCGCCGTAGATCGCATTGAAGCGCTGCGCAATGTCACGGCAGATCTCCACATGCTGCTTCTGATCTGCACCCACCGGCACTTTGTCCGCCTGATAAAGCAGGATATCCGCCGCCATCAGCACCGGATAGGTAAACAGTCCGGCATTGACATTGTCCGCATGCTTCTGCGACTTGTCCTTAAACTGCGTCATCCGTCCCAGTTCCCCCATATAGGTGAAGCAGTTCAGAATCCACGCCAGCTCCGCGTGGGCGCTTACATGGGACTGATAGTAAACGATGTTTTTCTCCGGATCCAGTCCTGCCGCCACATAAAGGGTGTAAAACCGTCTGGCGTTCTGACGGAACTCCGTCGGGTCCTGGCGCACCGTCAGGGAATGCAGATCCATGATCCCGTAAATGCAGTCATATTCCGTGCTCAGCGTCACCCAGTTTTTCAATGCACCGATATAATTGCCGAGCTGCAATGTCCCGGTGGCCTGCATGCCGCTGTATAAAATCTTTCTGTCCTTTTCCACTATTGTTTTCTTCCTTTCCGATGTATAGCATTTGGATGAGAAACGCTTTCCTTCGCTTCCCATATATCAGAAAAGGGCTTACAGCCCCTCTCCTGTTCTTCCTGCAATAACCTCGTCCTCGTATTTTTCAATATATGATGGGGTCAGGACCACTTCCCGGATATAGCGGAAGGTCTTTTCCTCCCCGTCATCCTTCAATCTCCGCAACAGATCCTCCAACAAAGCCCGGGTCCTGTCATGGAGCATATGATAGGATTTGCCTTTCTCATAGTAGAGATATGGGCTCGCATCCGTGTAACTGTCCTTGCCGTAGGTTCTGCAGGCCGCGATCCGGTCGCAGAACATCTCGACCACATACCGCACCGGCATCCGCATGCCCACCATGCCCTTCACTTCGCCAATCCCGTAGTCGATCCAGTACTCCAGATGGTGCTTGTTGCGTCCCTTGTGATGAAGCCAGGCCGTGGAATACCCCACTGTCTCCCGTTCCGCGTTGTTAGGGCTGCGCGTTCCCTGATAGTATTTCGCGCCGACTCTGAACTCCGTCCAGGAATACTTGGAAAGATCGTGAGTCAGCCCCTGCCAATACAATCCTGCCATGAAGCAGTAATGCCGCACAAGATGTCTGTGATGGGTCACCGTGCAAAAATGCTTCCACGCTTTCATTTCTGTTTCCCGCGCGCTTCCTGTTTCACAGGAGCTTTCTTCGCAGCGCTTCGTTTTCCGATATAAATCCGCACCGACCGGCCGGGCATATAGATCCTCTGATCCCTGGTCCGCTCGGGCTTTCTCAGGAACGGCTCCGCGGCAACCGCGGTATCCATGATCTTTACCCAGTTCCCTTCAAAGGGCAGTTTCGGCAGCGCCAGCGTCTGCTGTCCGCCCATGAAATTATAAGCGATATAGATCAGGTCGTCGGTCTTGCCGTCCTCATCCACGATATACTCGCCGCAATACAAAATGCCGATGGCGCAGCGTCCGTACTCCGGCCCTGAGATCCACGCGTTTTCCCCGTGATAAGAGATTTCCGGCAGCCCGCTCTCCGGCCGCACGGTCTTTCCCTGGATGCCCCGGTCGGAAAGCACCGGATGATCCTTTCGGAACGCGATGAGCCGTTTGACAAACCCCCGCAGCTCCAGATTCTGCTTGCGTTTGGACCAGGTCACATAGGAGACCCGGTTATCCTGACAATAGGTATTGTTGTTGCCGCCCTTGCTGTTCATGAGTTCGTCGCCCTCATAGATCAGCGGCACGCCCTTGGAGAGCAGGAGCAGAGAAAAAGCGTTTCGCATCTGACGGTCACGCTCCAGATTCACCGCTTTTTTACGACTCTTTCCTTCCTCGCCGTAATTCGCGCTGTAATTCCAGTTGCTGCCGTCTGTATTGCCTTCCCCGTTTGCCTCGTTGTGTTTTTCCGTATAGGAAAACAAATCGTACAACGTAAACCCGTTGTTGCTGGTAATGTAATTCACAAAGCCCTGCGCCGGATGCCATTTCACGATCTGGGCAACTATCTCGTCCAGATTCATCTCGAGACGGTTCAGCATTTTGCGCGCCGGATACTGATATTCATCGTTATAAACAAACAGGCGGTTTTTCTCTTTGTTGCCGGAGATAAACTCTGCGTCGAACCCGGTGTAAAAGATCTTGGTGTCGGAAAGCAGCGGATCTCCGATGATCTCCTGCATCGGCAGATGATAGCCGAGGAGATGGACACCGTCCACGTGATACTCTCTGACCCAGTACCGCAGCACGGAGACGATATAACTCCCCGTATGCCCTTCCGGGAAGAAAAACTCGAGAATGCATTCCATCCGGTTCCGATGGAGCGCCCTCACCAGTTCCCGCATTTCTCCCGCAGGGTCGGTTCCCGCTGCGTAAGAAGCCTTCGGCGCAAAATAATCCGCGTCACGATAGCCCCAGACATTGAGCTTTATCGGTGCTTCCACAGGGGTTTCGGCCTCTTTTGTCTCCGGCTTCTCCCGTTCCTCTTTCCAGGCCTCATAGTTTTGATACACAGGCTTGGTTTCCTGCGGCAGGATCTCCTCAAACTCATACACCGGCATCAGCTCCACGGAAGTGATCCCCAGTTCCTTGAGATAAGGAATCCCGTCCTGCACACCGGCGAAAGTCCCTTTCCTTGCGCCCTTTGTCAGACCGTCCTTGGTAAATGCCCTGACATGGAGCTTATAAAGGATCATCTCTTCATCCGCCAGATGCACCCGCTCGTCCCCGTCCCAGTCAAAGGGCTCTGGATAATAACTGCTCCGCAGGCTGTGGGGATCCGAAAGCCGGGCGTGATCCGCCCATTTCTCCCGGCCGACGATCCTCGCCGCATAGGGATCTGTGACAACCGTCTTCCCGATCCGGAAATTGTAATCAAAGGTGTCCAAAGAAACGCCCTGCACCAGCACGGAGTAGAGCGAGCCGATCCGATAGCTTTTCGGCACATCGATCACCGTCGGACGTTTGGCGGTCTCCTTTTTGTAAAGCAGCACCGCACAGTCCTCTCCGTTGGGACAGGCAAATGTAAACATCACGTCGCTCCCCATCTGGAGCGCGCCCATCTTTTCGTAGTTACCTTGTCTGATCTGATATCCCATGGTGTTCTCCCAGTTACTATTCACAGCCCATCTGTGAATGTAACTGGTTTTGCCAATTGAATCGCCTGCGGCGATGGGGCAAAACCAATCTCAGCCGATACGCTTTGGGTCGTAATTGCGCAGCAAGTGCGCAATTCGACTATGAAAAGTAATTTCTTCCATACAGTTAATTAGTATATCACAAAATCCCAGATTGACAACCGTTCCCCGCGGATTCTATAATGAATCCGGAATGATGCGAGGAGGGCTTATCCCATGGCAGAAGTGGATCTGATGGAAGATGTGCGCGTGACGCTTGAATTAGACGAAGGTGATGCGGTCGAATGCCGGATCTTAACGATCTTTTCTGCCGGCGGCCGGGACTATATCGCCCTCATCCCCCAGGATGAAAACGGCGAAGACAATGCCGACGGCGAAATCTATCTCTACCGCTATGCCGAGGACGAAGAAGGCAATCCTTCCCTTGACAACATCGAAACCGACGAGGAGTATGAGCTTGCTTCCGCCGCTTTTTCTGATCTCCCCATCGAAGACACCGACGATCCGGAGGAATAAAATCCTTTAGACAATATGTAATGACCTCCATTTTGTAGCAACGTGGATTTACCTGTATACTATAGTTGCTAATAACAATGGTAACAGGGATTACCGCATACAAAAGGAGGTCACAAATGAATAATACCACAGTTTACGTAGGAATGG
>JAFRKV010000005.1 GCA_017431515.1 Lachnospiraceae bacterium | reverse complement strand
TCAAACTTGGCGCCTACGTCGATACCGCGTGTAGGCTCGTCAAGGATCAGCACCTCCGGCTCGCGCAGCATCCATTTCGCCAGCAGTACCTTCTGCTGGTTACCGCCGCTGAGCGCCTGGATCAGCGTATCCAGCGTGGGCGTCTTAACATTCATCCGCTTGAAGTATTCACCCACTATCTCCCTCTCCTGCGCACGGTGAGCATGTCCGCCGTAGAAGAATTTGTCAAGGCTGGAAATACTGGCGTTTTCCATAACGCTCCGGATCGGTATGATACCGTACCGGCGGCGGTCCTCGGAAAGCATGACCAGATTGTGGGTGATCGCATCGCTGGGCTTTTTGATATTCACCGGCTCGCCATGGATCTTGATCGTACCGGAATCATAGGGATCCAGTCCGAAGATGGCGCGCATGGTCTCTGTCCGCCCTGCGCCCATCAGACCCGCAAATCCGACGATCTCACCTCTGCGGACGTAGAAGGAAATATTCTTGAAAACGCCCTTGCAGCAAAGGTTTTCCACTTCGAAGATCTTTTCTCCGATGGGAACCGTCTCCTTCGGATAGGCGTTGGTCATCTCACGACCGACCATCTGCTCGATCACCTTGTCCAGGGTATACTGACTGGCAGGTCTGGAATCCACGACCGTACCGTCCCTGAGGATCATGATGTCATCAGCGATCTGGAACACTTCCTCCATTTTATGGGAAATGTAAATGATGCTGACGCCCCTCTTCTTCAGTTCGGCGATCTTGTTGAACAGGATCTCTACTTCACGATTCGTAATAGCGGAAGTAGGCTCGTCCATGATGACGATCTGCGCATTGTAGGAGATCGCCTTGATGATCTCCAGCATCTGGATATCGGAAACCGTCAGCGTTTTCAGCTTCTGATCGGGCTTATAGGGAAGATTTTCCTGCGCCAGGAACTTCAGCGTCTCTGATCTGACCGTCTTCCAGTCGACCTTTCCGAACTTGCCGACAGGCAATCTGCCAAGGAAAACATTCTCCTCGATAGACATCTCAGGAACATAGTTCAGTTCCTGGGCGATCATGGCGATGCCATACTCTCTTGCCTGGATCGGATCCTTTACATCGACGCTCTTACCGTCAATAAGCATCTCTCCGGTATCCGGTTTATAAAGCCCGTTGATCACCTTCATCAAGGTAGATTTTCCGGCTCCGTTTTCTCCGCAAAGGCAATGGACAGTTCCCTTCCTGACACGGAAATTCACGTTGTCGAGAGCCTTCACGCCGGGGAATGACTTGCTGATTCCGCGAAGCTCTATCTTGATCTCATCCACGCTTCCACCCCATTTCTTAAACGTTTTTAAACTGCCTGAGACTTAAAAACTGCACAAAACTAATTACAATAACATACAAAAATTGCACAAAATCATTTGCCTGCAAAATTAATATCTGGCAAAGTCCACCATAATATTATAATCATTTTGATGAACGAAGTAAAGATAACTATTCAAATTTCACATGTCGGTTTTTTGGCTCCGGGTCACGGTCTTACAGTGAAAAAAGCGTATTAAAATCTTCTTTCATATGCTCGTACAGAGAATCAAACAATGCATGATATTTTTTGTAAATTTCAACATTTTCCGCGATCGGGCTGATCGTTTTGCCCGTCACACTCATTCTCTGGCTGGCTTCCCGTACATCCTTAAAAACACCGGTACCGGCACCTGCCAGGATCGCCACGCCAAGGGCGGGTCCCTCTTCCTTTTCCATCGTCACGATCTCGCAGTCATACAGGTCCGCCATGATCTGCTGCCAGACAGGGCTCTTGCTTCCGCCCCCGCAGACGCGCATTTTCGTGACATTTACGCCC
>JAFRKV010000020.1 GCA_017431515.1 Lachnospiraceae bacterium | reverse complement strand
GGGGGAGTTTGTAACAAACGTAACAGTTGTAACAGGACGAGAGAAGAGAGGGGAAAGAGACATGACGGCGGAGAAATATCTGGATTGGGGCAGGATGCTTATCGGAAAGATTGAATTGATGAAGGAAGAAGAGGAAAACCTCGCGATCCGTGCGACACGGGGCCGGTCCAATTTCGGGATGTGCCTGCGGAGAGGAGGCTACAGCAGGGATCCGAGGGCGGAGGCGGTGATCCGGATCCAGGACGCGAAGGAGCGGGTTGCGGAGCGGCGGAAGCTACTGGAGAAAGAACTGGAGGAGATCAAGGAAGTGATTCGAGGCGTCGGGGACTGGGAGATTGAGGAGGTTCTTACGAAACGCCATCTGGAGGGCAAGGGGGTTGAGGAAATCGCGGCGGAGATGTTTTTGAGCGAATCCACGGTCCGGCGGCGGCAGAAGGAGGGGCTGGCGGCGGTGGAGCGGGGGATGGAGAAGACAGATGGTCACTTGCGGCTGATTTGAAAGCATGATAATATACGGGTAAACAATACGAGACCGGAAGTGAAGCTTTATGCCACGGGAAGCAAGGAAAATCAGTTGCTCGAATATTTACCATGCTATGCTGCGCGGAATCAACAGACAGGTTATTTGTGAAGAAGACGCTGACAGACGGGTCTTTATGATGGCACTGAAGGAATGCAAGGATGTATCAGGATTCAAACTGCATGCTTTCTGCCTGATGCCCAATCATGTGCACCTGCTGATTGAGCCGGCCGGAGAACCGCTGGAACTCATTTTCAAAAGACTTGGCGTGAAGTATGTCGGGTGGTTCAACCGGAAGTATGACAGAGCCGGACATCTGTTTCAGGATCGGTTCAGAAGCGAAAACGTTGAGGACAATCTATACTTTATGACGGTTTTGCGGTATATTTTGCAGAATCCGATGAAGGCGGGAATGGAAAGTCAGCCGGGAAGCTATCCGTGGAGCAGTTATCTTGCATATAAAAAAGGGATCGGCAGTATTACGGATACACAGTATGCCATTGATCTTTTCGGCAGCCAGGAGGCGCTGATTGATTATGTGCTGCTGGGGAATGAAGATACGGTCATGGATGAGGATCAGTTTGACTGGCGGATGAGGATTGAGAAAGCAAAGGAAATCATGGAGCAGGTTTCGGGCTGTGCAACTGTTTCGGATTTTCAGCGGCTGGACCGCCAGATCCAGAAGGAGTATGCAGTGAAAATATATTTGGCGGGGGTTTCAGCATATCAGATCGCTAAGATGACAGGAATGTCAAAGAGTACTGTTGAGCGGACTGTTAAGAAGTGTCTTGGTGAGAGCGCGGGGGCAGTTGAAAATACTGTTCTGCATGAGGCGGATGGCGAATACCTGTGGGACGATATCGTTTGGTAGAGGGGGAAATGGGCCCAAAGTGAACCCAAAAGAACCGTCCCCATAGGATCAGGTTGACAGGAAATGTCACTTGATGAAGGGTTGAAAGTATGATATTGTTAGAATGAACAAAAAAAGAGAGCGGTTAAGCGCTCCGACGGATCGGGAAGGATCCGC
>JAFRKV010000019.1 GCA_017431515.1 Lachnospiraceae bacterium | reverse complement strand
GATGAGCTTGTTGAGAAAGGGTACCGTCTGAAGATTTTCGATGCGTACCGTCCGCAGATGGCGGTAACGCACTTCATGAACTGGGCTTTGGATGCGGAAGATGCCCGGATGAAGGAGTATTTCTATCCGGAACTTGAAAAGGACCAGCTCTTCCCACAGGGGTACATCGCGGAGCATTCCGGCCACAGTCGCGGAAGCACGGTGGATCTGACGCTGTTTGATATGACCACGGAAAAAGAGGTCGACATGGGCGGAACGTTCGACTATTTTGGAGAACGCAGCCATCCGGACTATACAGGTATTACAGAGGAGCAGTATGCAAACCGTATGATTCTGCGGGATGCCATGCTGGCACACGGATTTAAGCCGCTGGCGGAAGAATGGTGGCATTTTACACTTGAGAACGAACCGTATCCTGATACCTATTTCACTTTCCCCATCAACAGCGACTCCCTTTCGGATGAATGGCAGGAGGCTGCGTGAGCACGCGTTTTAATTAGATTCTGATAGTAAATCCCCCGGAATCCTAACTGTGTATGGACTGCACAGATGAGGGTTCCGGGAGTTTTTTGGCTCACAACAAATACTCATATATGGAAAAAGGGATTGTGCCGGCCGATGGATGATATAAGGATATGTCGCCGCCGACCAAAGAGTTCTACAAACTCCTGATGGAAGGCCGCATCATCCACTTTGTCCTTTTCCTACTGGTCTGCAACGAGCTTGGTTTCCCGATTGTTCCCGGGAATCTGAAAAGGCTCTCCGCTGTGGTGAAGGCGGAGAGCCAAAACAACGGGAAAGAGAGGTAATCCCGCTATTTACTTGTTGGGGATCTCCGGGGGCTGTTGGCCACCCATCTCCGGCATTGTGAACTCGATACCGGCTTCGGCAAGAGCGGCCTGGAGAGCTTCACGGGCGGCGGTCACTGCTGCGGCTGCGGCGTCTTTGTCTTCTGCGTCATGCTCGGCTTCCATGGCATCCAGCTCAGCCTGAAGGAGCGCTTCGATATTTGCCTTGACGGTCTCGTCTTCAAGAGCGTTCACGGCGTCGAAGATGGCGTTGATCGGATCAAAGCCGTTCATGCCGCCCATTCCGGGAGCATTACCCTTCATTCCGGGGCCGCCCTGAGGACCGTTACCCATCGGTCCGTCTGCAAAGGCTACAGCGGAAAAGGCAACAACCATTACCAGCGCCAGTGCAATTGCTGTGATTTTTTTCATTGGTAGTATCCTCCTGTATTTTGATTTTCACTTTCCTGTCCGGATTTCTCCTGACATCAAGTAATACGAAAGAGATGCCGGAAAAACCGGGGTCGCAGAAATCTTTTTTTCTGTCGATGGGCATATTAAAACACAGGAAGCTTAGAAAGAGCTTATTAGATGTGAGAGCTTTTCAGAAGATGATTCCAGTTGATATGACGATGTTGTGATTGTTTTGTGATGTTTTCTGTGCTATATTGAAAGTCACAGAAAAAAAGGAAACGTTCGAAAAGGAGACCACTATGAACAGAAAATACAAAAAAATTGACCCTTCAAAGCTGG
>JAFRKV010000018.1 GCA_017431515.1 Lachnospiraceae bacterium | reverse complement strand
TTCTCCTCGTCGATCAGCACCTTGGAAAGGATACGGGTGCTGGGATCCATGGTGGTCTCCCACAGCTGGCTGGCATCCATTTCGCCCAGGCCTTTGTAGCGCTGCACCTTGTTCTGGTTATCGCGGCCGATCTCCAGCATGATGCTGTTCAGCTCCTCATCAGAGTAAGCGTACCAGACCTTTTTGTTCCTGGTGACCTGGTACAGAGGCGGCTTGGCCAGATACACGTGGCCCTGACGGATCAGCTCCGGCATGAACCGGTAAAAGAAGGTCAAAAGCAGCGTTGCGATATGGGCGCCATCCACGTCCGCATCGGTCATGATGATGATCTTGTCGTAGCGGAGCTTGCTGATGTCGAAATCCTCATGGATGCCGGTGCCGAAGGCCGTGATCATGGTGCGGATCTCCGCATTTCCAAGGATACGGTCAAGCCTTGCTTTTTCCACGTTCAGGATCTTGCCGCGAAGGGGCAGGATCGCCTGGGTCTTCCGGATCCGGGCCTTCTTGGCAGAACCGCCGGCGGAATCACCCTCGACGATAAAGATCTCGCAGTTCTTGGGATCCTTGTCAGAGCAGTCGGCCAGCTTGCCGGGCAGAGAACCGCTGGCAAGAGGACTCTTGCGGGTCGCTTCCCTGGCTTTCCGGGCTGCCTCCCTGGCGCGCTGGGCCAGAAGTCCCTTCTCGCAGATGAACTTCGCCACCTGGGGATTCTGCTCCAGGAAATACGTCAGCTGTTCGCTCACCACGGATTCCACCGCCGCGCGGGCTTCGGAGTTGCCGAGCTTCTGCTTGGTCTGACCCTCAAACTGGGGATCTTCGATCTTCACGGAAATGATGGCCGCCAGACCTTCCCTCAGATCCTCGCCTGACAGGTTGTCTTCCTTTTCTTTTAAGATCTTATTTTTACGGGCGTAGTCGTTGAACACCCTGGTGATGGCTCTCTTGAAGCCTTCCAGATGGGTGCCGCCCTCCGGGGTGTTGACGTTGTTGACAAATGTATAAATGCTCTCGTTGTATCCATCATTGTGCTGCATGGATACTTCGACCATGACATTGTTCTTTTCCCCTTCGAAATACATGATCTCGTCGTAATGGGGCGTTGCACTGCGGTTGATGTACTGGACGAATTCCTTGATGCCGCCTTCGTAGTGGAAAGTCTTTTCCTTCACCGGGTCTTCCCGAAGATCTGTCAAAACGATCTTCAGTCCCTTGGTCAAAAACGCCATTTCCCGGAGACGGTTCTGCAGCGTGGAATAGCTGAATTCCAGCACCTCAAAGATCTCCGGATCCGGAAGGAAAGTGATCTTCGAGCCGTGCTCTTCTTCCGAGCAATCCCCGAGCTCTGTCAGGTCACACAGGGCCTTGCCCCTTTCGTATTCCTGAAAATGGATCTTGCCTTCCCGGCGGATGGTAACTTCCAGATGTTCGGAGAGAGCATTGACGACCGATGCGCCGACGCCGTGAAGACCGCCGGAGACCTTGTAGCCTCCGCCGCCGAATTTGCCGCCGGCATGCAGTTTACAGAAGACCAGCTCTAC
>JAFRKV010000017.1 GCA_017431515.1 Lachnospiraceae bacterium | reverse complement strand
GCATCAATCAGAAGATCAAGACCCTCCGTCGTCACGGATATGGCTATCCTGATGATGAATACTTCTTCTTGAAGATCATGGATATGAGCCGGAAGGAGTATATCAGGAATCAGCCATCACATAAAATTTGTGATTGAACCAAAATTTTAGAAATAGGAATTTGGCGAGGCGGTTGCAAAGTCACCGGATTCTGCGTATAATAGGTGATTATGAACAATTGGCTGAATAAACTGGAACGCAAAATCGGGAAATATGCGATCAAGAATCTGAGCCGGTATCTGATCGGCGCGTATGCCATCGGATATCTTCTTTATTTTCTGAGTTATGCCACCGGGACAAATATATTGGGATATCTGACGCTGGAGCCTTATTTCATCATTCATAATCTCCAGCTCTGGCGGCTGATCACATGGGTGCTGATCCCCTATAACAGTCTGAGCGGGCTGGGGATCATTTTTGCCGTGATCATGATGATCCTTTATTACCAGCTGGGCACGGCGCTGGAGCGCACCTGGGGGACCTTCCGCTTTAATGTGTATATTTTCGGGGGCATGATTCTGACGGTCATTGGCGCGTTTGTCCTGCATGGGATCTACACGGCGCTTTACGGACCCGGTTATATTATGCTCGGACCGATCGGCAATATGTTCAGTACGAGCTACATCAACCAGTCGATCTTCCTGGCGTTTGCGGTCTGCTACCCGAACATGGAAGTCATGCTGTACTTTATCCTTCCGGTGAAGATGAAATGGATGGCCATCTTCTACGGAATCCTCATCGTGGTGGATATCATTGTGTCCGGCTGGGCGGGAAGGATCGCGATCATTGCATCCATTCTGAACTTCGTGATCTTTTTCTTTACGAACAGTCAGATCAGGGATACGATGCGACGGTTCAGTCCGAAAGAAATGCGACGAAAGCAGGTGTATCGCGCGGCGACGGGGCAGGGCACCAATGCCGGAGGCGCATCACGTCCTCATGCAGCACGAGGATCTTTGCATCCGCAGAATACGGCAGGCGTTGCCAAGCATAAATGCGCAGTCTGCGGACGGACGGAACTGGATGACCCGTCCTTGGAGTTCCGGTTCTGCTCGAAGTGCGAGGGAAACTTTGAATATTGTCAGGATCATCTTTTCACGCATCAGCATGTGAAGAGATCCTAAGAAAGGAAAGTACCTATGGAACAGGAAACCGTTTCCAAAAATTTTATTGAGCGGATCATTGAGAAAGATCTCTCAGAGGGGCATTGCGAGACGGTGAAGACCCGTTTTCCGCCGGAGCCCAACGGATATCTGCATATCGGACATGCCAAATCCATTCTGTTGAATTACGGTCTGGCAAAGGAATACGGCGGGAAATTTAACCTCCGTTTTGACGACACGAATCCGACCAAGGAAAAGACGGAATTTGTGGAGTCCATCCGTGCGGATGTGGAATGGCTCGGCGCGGATTTTGAGGATCGGATGTTTTTTGCATCGGATTATTTTCCGCGGATGTATGAAGCCGCAGTCTGCCTGATCAAGAAGGGCGATGCATACGTATCCGATCTTTCTGCGGATGAGATCCGGGAAAACAGAGGGACTTTGACAGAAGCCGGGAAAGAGGATCCGGGGCGTTCCCGTTCCGTAGAGGAAAATCTGAAGCTATTTGAAGAGATGAAAGAGGGAAAATACGAGGACGGGACGAAGGTGCTTCGCGCCCGGATCGATATGGCATCTCCGAATATGAACATGCGTGATCCGGTCATTTACCGTGTGGCGCATATGACACATCACAACACCGGCGACAAATGGTGTGTTTACCCGATGTATGATTTTGCGCACCCCATTGAGGATGCGATCGAGGGCATCACGCATTCCATCTGCACACTGGAGTTTGAGGACCACAGACCGCTTTATGACTGGGTGCTGATCCATGCAGAGTTCAAAAAGACCGAGGAGGATGCGCCGAAGCAGATCGAGTTTGCCAAGATGTATCTGACGAACGTCGTGACCGGCAAACGCTACATCAAGAAGCTGGTGGAGGACAAAATCGTGGACGGATGGGATGATCCGCGGCTGGTGTCCATCGCAGGGCTGAAACGGCGGGGCTTTACGCCCGAATCCATCCAGAAGTTTGTTTCCCTCTGCGGCGTCAGCAAAAGCGACAGCTCCGTGGATTATGCCATGCTGGAGTACTGCATCCGGGAGGATCTGAAAATGACACGTCCCCGGATGATGGCCGTGCTGGATCCCGTGAAGGTGGTCATCGATAACTATCCGGAGGGACAGACCGAGGAGCTGACCATCGTCAACAACATGGAGAATCCGGAGCTCGGAAGCCATACCCTGAAATTCGGGCGGGAGCTTTATATCGAGCGGGAGGACTTCATGGAGGAGCCGCCGAAGAAGTATTTCAGACTTTTCCCCGGCAACGAGGTACGGCTGATGCAGGCGTATTACGTGACCTGCACCGGTTTTGAAAAAGATGCCGACGGCAATATCACGGAAATCCATTGCACTTACGATCCCGCCACCAAGGGCGGCGACAGCCCGGACGGACGCAAGGTCAAGGGCACGATCCACTGGATCAGCGCGGCGGATGCCATTCCCGCAGAGGTGCGGCTGTATGAAAATATTGTGGATGAGGCGCTGGGGGTATATAATGAGGACGGCAGTCTGAACCTCAACCCCAACTCATTGATGGTGAAGCCCCATGCCTTGGTGGATCCGGCACTTGCGGACGCGAAAGCCTATGAGAGCTTCCAGTTTGTGCGGCAGGGATTTTTCTGCGTGGATGCCAAGGATTCCAAAGAAGGCGCGCTTGTGTTTAACAGGATCGTGTCACTGAAGAGTTCGTTTAAACTGCCGACGGCAACGGATCATAAAGATAATAAATAGTCGGGAAATAATTAATTGTAAATTTTATTTTTGACAAGGAGACGAGTATTATGAGTATTTTGGGTGGACTGGAGAAATTCGGCATCAAAGCGGATGAAAAGATCGATCTTTTCGAGGATCCGAAGAAGGTCACGGCAAAGGCGGCAGAAAGCGATACTCCGGCGGAGCCGGTCAAGAAATCCGAGTCTGAGTTTGTACTGGACAAGAGCCTGCGCTGCCCGGTCTGCGACAAAGTGTTTAAAACGCTGCAGCCCAAGAGCGGAAGAGTGAAACGCCTGGAATCGGATCGGGATCTCAGGCCGCGCTGCGAGGGCATCGACATTATGAAATACAATGTCAACTGCTGTCCCTTCTGCGGTTATACGGCGCTTTCTTCAAGCAAGTATTTTGAGACCATCAACGCGAATCAGAAAAAGCTCGTAGAGGAAAAGATCTGCAAGAGCTTTGATCCGAAATCGGTGGCGGATGCCTATAAGCCGGATGTGAGGGAATGGGATTATGACACGGCCATCGCGCTCCACCAGCTTTCTCTTTACAATGCAGTTGTGAAGGGCGCCAAGACCAGCGAGAAAGCATATAACTGCCTCGTGCTGGCATGGCTCTTCCGGGGCAAGGCGGAATCTCTGGCAAAGGATCCGGAGGCAAAGGATGAGGCTGCAAAGTGCAAAGCCCAGGAAGCAGAGTACTATAAAGAAGCCTATGAGGGCATGAATAAAGCAGTGGCGACGGAGAATTTCCCCATGGCAGGCATGGACCAGTCCACCGTGGATTATCTGTTGGCGACCATGGCATTTCAGATGGGTGATACCAGTGCAGCGACGAGGAATCTCTCCCGGATCATTACCAGCCCGGCGACGAATTCCAAGATCAAGGAAAAAGCGCGGGATCTGAAGGATGAGATCATCGCAAGCATTCAGAAAACACAACAGTAAGGAGCGTGTGTGATGGGAAAAAAGGACATTGATTGGGGCAACATCGGCTTTGGCTACATGAATACGGATTGCCGGTATGTGTCGTATTACCGTGACGGGAAATGGGACGACGGCGCTATGGTGAAGGACTCCGACATCACGTTGAATGAATGCGCCTGCGTCTTTCAGTATGCGCAGACCATCTTTGAAGGCCTGAAGGCCTATACCACTGCGGACGGACACATCGTCTGCTTCCGTCCGGATCTCAATGCAGAGCGGATGCGGGACTCCGCGGAACGTCTGGAGATGCCGCCGTTTCCGGCAGACCGTTTTGTGGAAGCGGTAAAGGAAGTGGTGCGTGCGAATGAAGCGTATGTGCCGCCCCACGGCTCCGGCGCGACCCTTTATATCCGGCCGTACATGATGGGCATCAACCCCGTGATCGGCGTGAAGCCGGCGGATGAGTATATGTTCCGTATTTTTGTGACGCCGGTGGGACCCTATTTCAAAGGCGGCGCAAAGCCCATCGTGATCAAGGTGTCGGATTTTGACCGCGCGGCTCCCCACGGCACAGGCCATATCAAGGCGGGTCTGAATTACGCCATGAGTCTTTACCCCATCGTAAAAGCACATGAAGAGGGCTTCGCGGAAAACATGTATCTGGACGCCGCGACCCGGACGAAGGTAGAAGAGACCGGCGGTGCCAACTTCATTTTTATCACGAAGGACAACAAGCTTGTGACGCCGAAGTCCGACAGCATCCTGCCGTCCATCACGAGACGTTCCATCATGATCGTGGCGGAGAAATATCTCGGCATGCAGGTGGAGCATAGAGAGGTGCATTTCGATGAGCTGTCTGATTTCACGGAGTGCGGGCTCTGCGGTACCGCGGCAGTGATCTCTCCGGTGGGCAAGATCAATGACCACGGGAAAGAGATCTGCTTCCCCAGCGGGATGGAGAAAATGGGACCGGTCACAAAGAAACTTTATGACACCCTGACCGGCATCCAGATGGGCGAGATCGAAGCCCCGGAGGGGTGGATCTGCAGGATTGCATAAACCATGCCCCTCATAATGTTCGCTTCCTTTTTTACGCAAATCGCCATATCGGAAAAGTTATGATGTTATTTGGCGTTTGAATCATTTTTTATGGAGATCAAAAGACCGCTGTCGTTGTGACAGCGGTCTTTACGTATCAGAGAGTTTTTTCATTTGTATATCTCGTTGCAGTTTTGTCTCCACATATGCTTTATTTTTGAAAAATCCTTGATAGATTGAATGCCGATTCTGATAATTCGTTTCAGATTAATGGAATTCGTTCCACCTTGCCTTGGACGGAAGGTGATCGGAATGTAGTGTGTTTTGACTCCTCTTTTTTCGCAAAGAACCGAGATCATCACGTTTGCTAAGAAAAAGTCATCCGGTATATACTTCAGATTCCGTTCCAATTCTTGAACTTCCATCAACCGGAAAGGGGTATTGGCGTCCGTAATACGAACACCAAAAGAAAAGAAGAGTACGGTCTTAAGTACTTTTGTGACAATCACACGAGAAAATCCATCTTCGCGATCTCTTCTATGACCAATAATCATACCAAAGAGGGAGCGTATTTCCCAAAACTGTAAAAATTCCTGTGGATTGGTCTGCCCATCGGAATCTGTCTGAAAGACGTAATCGGCATGGTTTTCCAGAGCATACCTGTATCCGTATAGTATGGTGGAACCATGGCCGCTGTTTTCCTTGGTCAAGGCGACGAGTCGCGGGTAAGTCTGTTGCATCTCAGAAAGAATGGAATAGGTGTGATCAAGGCTGCCATCGTCAATCACGACAAGGCGACTGCCGGATGGCTTGTCTGCAATGACCGGATACCAGTCTGAAACCACCTGTCTTATATTTTCTTCCTCGTTATACGCGGGTATGATGATATACAATCTGTCCATTTTTACTCTTCTTTGGTGTTAGATAGTAGATATTTCCGGTTTCCGTGAATACATCATTTTCTTTTCTGGGATATTGAAAAATAGTTTGAGTATCGTAAAACTGAGTGAGCCAATCAAGATATGAATCATAGCCTTCAGGTGATTCTTCCGTTCCTGTCAGAAAATAGGCAGACTGATCAGTTGGATGCTCCATACTCATAAAGGGGACAAACTGCCTGTTGGAAAGGAGTGAAATCTGAGGCATCTGGTAATAATCGTGCGTGAAAATCACAACATCTTCGGATAATTGCCTTACTGTTTCCGCGCACATCAACATGTTGTAAGCCTCATCTGACAGCGTTTTTGGCTTGAACCAATCACTGTAGTTCTCCACAACAGTGGTGTGCATCAGATTTGAGGCAAGGAACACGAAACAAAGGGTGAGACCAGAAACGCAGAGGTCTCGATGGAAACCGGTGACAGTTTTGCATGTGGTGAAAAAAGCTTTGATCAGGAAAGAGACGATGTAAAATGCAAAGAACAGCGACAAAAACACATATGCTTCCTGACGCCTTGGGTAGCGGAGGCCTACATTGCCGAAAAAGACATAGTAGATCGGCAAAGATACACCGGAAAGCCCCAGAACAACCATTGGCAGTATCGTTACGGCCGATTCAATATGCCGCTTTCTCAGGAGGAACAATAGGATGACGCCAAAAAAGGGAAGTGTCAGAAGCAAAAATGTCATAAATGGTGGTTTTTCAAACAGAAACTGCGAAACCCAGAGGAAGCGCTCTTTGATTAGTTCCGGTGAAATGGTACCGAAAAGAGACTCGGTAGCTGTTTGCGCTTTTGCATTGAGCCGTTCGTTCATCCACCATTGAAATACGTTTCTCCATCCATTAAGCTGGATGCATTTTATGCTCTCCCAGAGGAAAAAGCCCGCGCCACATCCCAACAGACAGACTGGAAGGGAGAGAAGCGAGAACTTTCGAAACAATAGAGAACCCAGGAACAGACAGAGTAGAAAAACAATTACGATGCAGATGGCGCTTGTTTTTGAAATGAGTGCGGACATGAGAGCCATACCGGAAAAGAGCAGCGGGATCAGAGTATGCTTCACCCTTAGCGAAACTGCAAGGAGGAGGCAAGCAAGGATTGTGTAAAATAGGGAAGCGCTTTCACCCCAGAGCTGTGTAGATACACTCAAAAAAAGATAGTCCGATCCTGGCATCAGTATCACAATGAAAACTGGAAAGAGTGTCGAAAGAATCGTTGGTATCTTTGCGGAGGAGAAAGAAAGACGCAGTAAAAAGAACAGTATGATCAGGCTGGATGTGGAATATAGCAACGGTATCAATCCCGTTGTGATCATCCGAACACCAAATAAATGATAAAGCAATATAGTGGGAAGAATCACAGTCTGACCGGTGGTAATGATATTCGGAAAGGTGGCAGGAGAGGGATAATAGATGCCGTAAACTCCTTCGTTAAGGTACCTTAAGGCCACTTGTCCGTTATAGGCTGCGTCATAATCGATTTCTTGTGTACGGATGATCTGGATGCCGGAAATAAAGAATATGAGGATAAAGATAGAGAATGCAGCATAGCATATCGCACACATAGCTTTTGTGGTCAGATGAAAACGATTTTTCATAGTATCCGGACTTCCTTTTTTCGAGTTGCATTTCGCCGCAGCGAATAGGTGAGGGAGGATCAAATTGAATTTGATATGACCCAGCCGTTGGATGGAGACAAGCGGATAAAGTTGATTACAACCAGTAACAGTGACGACAGCCCAAGCGTTATCCCATACCAGCCGCTCTGCCCAAGCATCTTCCTTATGTGTAGCAGATCTCCAAGCTTGCGATTCCAGAGAATTAAGATCAATGGCCATACCAGTGGGATCATATAGTATCCTTGCACACCGATGATGTCAGTTGTCCCCACTGGCGTAAAGGAAACATATAGCGCTGAATAAACAAGCATTTCTGCGATTAACGCAAATGAGAAAGTGCCGATTTTCATCGGGATTACGTTCTTGGCAGCATCTTCTGCACTACCCGCTAACAGTCCAATTCCAATAATCGCAGTGGAGACCACGAACAGTAACCAGCCCTGATAGTATCCGCCGTAAGCAAAATAGGTCCAAGCTTCTTTACCTAAATGGTAATCATAGAAATGAAATGCTATCTGGCGGAACAGGATTGCTATGTAGGAACAAGGATGGGACATGACCGATAAGATTTGTGCATTTGCATCAGTGGCACCACCTCTAGGATCTGTATATGGGTTTGCACCTGCGGGGGAAAAAATAAGGGGAAGTAAGAAACTGGCAAGTACTGCAATTGATGCACAGAGTACGATTGTGCTGTATGCAATCCTTCCTTTGACGCTTTGAAATTTATATTTTGGAAGAATCACAAAACATAAAATTAGTGGGAAATAAACAGCTTTGATTAGGATTCCCGTTATTGCGAAAAACAACATTGCTGTGACTCGGATTTTGCTCAAAGGTGCTTCTTCTCTATACTCTTTGGAATACAGGGCAAAGGAGAGCGCAATGAATCCCATTAGGGTGGCATTATATGTTAGGTGAGCGGAGATAAAGATGGGAGTGGGCATCAAGCCTAAAAGCAGCATGAGACTTCTCCCGGTTCGGCATATCTGTACCGCTACAGACATACACACTGCATAGATGAGAAGATTGATCAAATCCGCAAGAAAAATGCAAATAGAAAATGGGGCACCAAAGGCACTACAAATCCGCCACACAAAAGACATGCCAACGTGCCCGATCCTTTGTGCCCAAGTGGTAAAAGGATAGTCTTTTTCCTGTGTGAAAGATGGACCGCTCAGTGTGTCTATGTATTCCGCAATCAGTGATGCTTCTTCCGGCGTGTCTCCGCCAAGCACTTCTAATGCGTAAAACTGGTAATATGCCGGCGTTTGTAAGTAATTCCTGCCAGGATAAGCCATCTGATATACATTCGCAAAGTGGATCTGTTCATCATTGCCGCTCTTTCCCAATCCATGCGCCATGATCTCTGTAAGGCCGGTAAAGAGGATGATGAAAAAAACAGGAATCGCAATGTGCCTATAAAATGTTTTTCTTTCAAACAAAAGAAACCATACCGCGGTCAGACCGGCTGCAAAGAGAAAGAAACGTTTCCAATCAAAGGTCAGTTGGTTGGAAAAATGGATTTTTGTGATTTTGGGAGCATTTATACGTTCTGTTATGAGAAGAACTGTGTCTGCATAGTCGTGTAATGGCTTAACTCCCGTATCCAAAATCCCACAGGCAAGGAAGTCATAGCCATGATATGTGATTGTTTGACTTTGTTCTGCCTGTGAAAGAACAGTTGTCACGAGAAAATTCTCATCGCTTCGATAATCAAAGGAAAAGCGACTTAAATAGAATCCGTTCATGGGAATTGCTGTATATACCGGATCTTCGTAGATATGACGTGATCCGTCTGACATTCCTTGAATCTTGTAATTAGCGAAAGGGTCGCCAACATGCCAGGTCATGTCGTTCGACAGTATAGTAAGCTGCGTCTTCTCGTTTAGTAACTCTCTTATATGAAACAATGAAAATTCGATCGCTGCGGACAGTCCTAGGATAAAGGATGCGGCAAACAGCATCTTCTTGGCGAATGACAAAGTTTATCTCCTGTGGATCAATAATGGGTGAGACAAATCATATTCGATTGCTCGTAAGAATAATCTAGCACACAAGATACCGTAGTTCAAGATACCATAGTGTAAGACACGTTATTTACAGGATGCTTTTTTTCTATACTTGTCGTGAAAGGGGCTGTGGTATGACGGTTTTACGAGTCTTGGACATACTTGAGGAGCAGGGGAAAACAAAATACTGGTTATGTAAACGAATGGAAATGCACTATGTTTCGTTCAACAAAATGGTGAATAACCAGACGGCATCCATACGGTTTGATACGATAGACAGGATGGCCCAGCTGTTAGAAGTGTCACCCGGAGAGTTATTTCTTCAGATCCCGGACGATAAGACTGAAGAATAAGAGGCAGTATGGTGCTGAAGAGGGAGAATACATCGAGTAGTGGCAACATAAGCGGCGGGGAACAATGATGCTCGCCGCCGTTTTCGCTCTTTACATGTCAAATCATCCGTGCTATAGTCGATTTATCAATTCGAAGATGATTCTGAACGTTTCGTTCACATTTTCCAAGAATGATGACAAAACAATATTGGGGAAACAGGGGGTAGCGTAACTATGTGTACGACGAGTACGCCGTATGATGACGTCTATCGGACAATGCTGAATGATTGCAGCAGTTTGATACTGCCAGTCATCAATGAAATGTTTGGGGAGCATTACACCGGTAAAGAACAGATCGTATTCGGAATTAACGAGCACTTCGTGAATTTTCAGAATGGAGAAGAGGAAAAGTGTGTCACGGACACGGCGTTTACGGTCATTGGCATAACACGAAAGAAGTATCATGTGGAATGTCAATCCACACCGGACAGTACCATGCTGATCAGAATGTTTGAATATGAATCGCAGATTGCATTGGATGACGGAAATGTGAAGGGGAACACATTGACTGTTACTTTCCCGCATTCCGGCGTGCTGTATCTTCGTCATTCAAGGAGAACGCCAGATGAAATGACGATCAATATCAGGACGAGTGGAGGAGAGGTTTCGTATCCAGTCAAGGTGTTTAAAACACAAGCCTATACCATTGGTGAGATTTTTGAGAAGAGGCTTCTTTTCCTGATCCCGTTTTACATTTTTACACACGAGAAGCGGTTTCAGGTGTATAATAACAATGAGAAGAAACTTGAATCTCTACGGAACGAATACGAAGAGATTAAGCGAAAACTGGAAGAGCTGATGATTGCCGGTGAGATCAGTGAATATACGAAATGTATGATCATAGATATGTCGAATCGGGTGCTGGAGCATATTGCGGCGGGGTATGAAAATGTGCGGGAAGGAGTGGAGAACGTTATGGGGGGTAAAGTACTGAACTATGAAGCGAAAGAGATCTTGAATCGAGGCATCAGTCAAGGCGTTGGTCAAGGAAAACGTGAGGTTGCGGAGAATTTGATCAAACGAGGGAAATTGACATTTGAGGAAATCGCAGAGGATACCGGGATGACCGTCGCGGAGGTCGAGGCGCTTGCGGAAAAACTGGGTGTCCTTACATCGGCATAATGGAAGTTGACGGGCAGGCGCATGTACCCCTATTCCCTTTATCTGTGCGGCTGCGGGACATTCTTTAAAAGAGTCGACAATCCGACGGTGCATCCGTTGCTGCCAAAGCAATCCTGATGTAATATGAAAGAAGGACTCCGGAAACGGAGTTCTTTTTTATGTGCGCCTGATGGAGCATGTTTCTGGGGCGGTGAAACGATAGATACAAAGAGGCATCCTTAGTCTCCTGAATACAGATTTCAATTTAAATACAGATTTGACAGATATTACAGATTTGACAGATATCAGAGATTTGGTGTAGGATTACAGATATCAGATATTTGTTCTGGCATAAGTTGTTTGGAGGGCAAAAATATGCTTGATAATCCGTTTTCATCCATCTTTGGAGGGAAACCGGACGTATTCTTTGGACGGGATAGAATTCTGAATCTCTTTAACCTTGCTATGGTCGATAAGGGAAGCGATGACCGTGCATTGTTTATCACCGGCACGCGTGGCTGCGGTAAAACTGCTCTTTTGGAGCAGTTTTCGATCCGAGCCGGGCAGACGAAAAGAACAGTGATTGATTTAGGGCCGGAGAATACGATTGCGCAGCTTATTCACGAACTCGCCGGGTACGATGAGGTGAGCAGCACCATTTCACCCCAGGCAAGTGTTAATGTACTCGGAATTGGCGGAGGTATCAGTGCAGGATCCGCTTCCAAAACCACATATTTTGGAAGGGAGAAATTGCAATCTCTTCTGCTCGATACTTGTGCAAAATCAAAAAACGGGATTCTTGTTACGGTTGATGAGGTACAAAAGGTTCCGATTGAAGATATTTCATCTCTTTGTAATGCATTTCAGATGGCTTCCCGAAAGGGCTTTGATATCATGCTGGCGGTGGCAGGCCTTCCCTATGCTTATCCAAGCATTATCCGGCATGAGGGCTGTACTTATTTGCACCGGGCTTCCCATGAAGAACTGGGATTGTTTGCATGGGAGGAAGCTTCGGAAGCATTCCTCAGTGTTTTTTCTGCCATCAAGGGTTTAACTATTGACAGGGAGTTTCTTGACCGGATGAACCAAGCCAGTTTCGGACACCCCTATATCATGCAGCTTCTGGGATACCATTTGGTATTGCAGGTAAATCATCACAATCCGGGGAAAAAACATGAAGTCACGAGGGAAGAACTGGAAGAATCCATAAAGATGGCGTTATCTGCTTATGAGCAACGCGCTCTAAAGCCGCTGCTGGAAGAACTTCCGAAAAATGAGAGACAATATCTGTTAAAAATGTCGGAATGTCTGGCTGATGATCGTTTGGCCAAAACCGCTGATATCGCAAAGGCGTTGAACTTGCCTCAAAACAAACTGAGCAGAGTAAGAGCATATCTGATCGACCAAGGTATTATCGCAGCACCGGAACACGGTAAAGTAATGTTTTGTGTCCCTTATCTGGCAGATTATGTAAAAAAAGGCGAGAATGCCGGAAATGCAGTTGAAGTGGCACGGCAGCGAATGGTTTGAACGAAAAGGAGCTAAGACAGTGAAAATAGAACTATTTGGAAAATACATCGATGTTGATGGAGAGATTGATGCAAAAACAGCCATCAAGATCATTCAGGATGCGCTGGATCACGGCAATTATGATGAATACTATACGCAGCCGGACATTGAAACATTTGTTGCGACGAGCTCGGAAGAATATCTGGCGGATTTGATTCAGTGCAGGATACAGACTATGAAATATCAGGATATCAATGCGGCGACCATTGACCGCTGGATCGAAGAAGGATGGGAATGGGGTAAACCCATTAGTCACGAGGCATATTGCGCTGCCAAGCGGGGAGAGTGGGAGGTCTTTTTGACTCCAACCAAACCGGTTCCTCATGAATGGATTGGGACGATCAACGGGAAAAAGGTGCTTGGCCTTGCCAGCGGCGGCGGTCAGCAGATGCCGATTCTCACTGCCTTGGGCGCAGAGTGTATGGTGCTGGATTATTCTGAGAAGCAGATTGAAAGCGAACGCATGGTGGCTGAGCGGGAGAAGTATGACATCCATATCGTGCGCGCCGATATGTCAAAAAGGCTTCCATTTGATGACGGTGTCTTTGACATGGTTTTCCATCCCGTTTCGAATTGCTATATCCGGGATGTCAAACCGGTCTGGAGAGAATGCTGGCGCATCCTGAAGCCCGGCGGCGTGTTGCTTTCCGGGGTTGATCATTACATCAACTACATTGTGGACGAAGAGGAACGGGAGATTATCAACCACCTTCCCTTTGATCCGCTGGCAGATGAAACACAACGGGCACAGCTGGAAGCTGCCGATGCCGGGATGCAGTTTTCGCACAGCCTTGAAGAACAGATCAACGGACAGCTGGAAGCCGGATTTACGCTGTTGAACTTATACGAAGATACCAACGGGGAGGGGCGGCTTCACGAGTTGAACATCCCGACTTTTCTGGCGATGAGAGCGGTGAAGAGATAGATACAAAGAAGCTTTCTTAAGATTTCAAAAACACCCGGGCAGTCAGTGAACCGGGTGTTTTTTACCGGATAGCGCAAAAAAACTACCAGATAGCGAGAATGATAGATTGCAGATTCTTTTCTGTGTATAATGGTATCACCATAACCAATGGGGAGGATTGTGATCTATGGAAACGAAGAAAGATTTGTCGATTGTCAATTGCATTGGCACGAGCCTGCTGGCTTATTTTTTCTCTGTGCCGGTGCATGAACTGTTTCATCTGCTGACACGCATTGTTTACGGAGATCCGCTGGTCTGTTATTCGGCCGGCGCCGTGGAAGCGATTGAAAACTATGAAGGCATGTCGGTATTTGACCGGATCATGGATGCAGGAGGAAGCGCATCCATCATAAACGTCATTCTGGGGCTTCTATTGCTTGTCGTCGTGCTGAAGGTTCGTATGGGTGCGACGCTGCGTTTGTTTATGATCCAGTTGACGGGAGCGCATTTATCCATCGGAATCGGATATTTTATGATCGGCGGCTTCTTTGGCGCCGGAGACTGGGGAAATGTATTCGAGGTTCTTTCTGATGCACCGGGGGTTGTGACGGCTCTTCGGATCGTCCTTTCCATTCTCGGAGCCGGCGGGATTGTCTGGCTGTTCTTCCTGTTGAATTACCTGTCCTATTATTTTATCGAAGACAAAGATAACAAAAAGGAACGCCTGCATGTTGCTTTCGGACTGCATCTTCTGATGCTGCTCATCGGGTATCCCGTGGGCATCATCGTGACGCTTCTGTCGCCGGCGATGCAGAGCGGAGATCTGAGCCTCGGCCTCGGACTGCTTTATAATATGATGTGGGTTCCGTTTTTCTGGGGTTTCATGTTTACAGGGCCGATGAAAACGCTGCCGCCGAAGAAAAGCCGTTTTCTCTACAGCCTTCCGAAGAAGCCGAACTGGATCGTCTTTGCAGCCGGCGTTGCGTTGATCCTGGTCGATATCTTTGTGTTCGGCCCGGGCATTTACTTTACCTGATTTTTGATAAGATGCACATTTGAAAAGCCGGGATCATCATTCATCAGCTTCGCCTAAAATATTGCATCCAATCAGGACCTGTTGTATAGTACAGTTATTGAACTTGTGAGAAACGCAAGAAAGAGAGGTTGGCAAAGAAGATGAAAGAAAAGGTTGTTCTGGCGTATTCCGGCGGGTTGGATACCACCGCCATCATTCCCTGGTTAAAGGAGAATTACGATTACGAAGTCATCTGCTGCTGCATCGACTGCGGGCAGGGCGAGGAGCTGGACGGGCTGGAGGAGCGCGCAAAGCTTTCCGGCGCTTCCAAGCTTTACATTGAGGACATCACAGACGAGTTCTGCGATGATTTCATTATGCCCTGTGTACAGGCAGGCGCAGTTTATGAGAATAAATATCTGCTGGGCACCAGTATGGCGCGCCCGGGTATTGCAAAGAAGCTGGTTGAGGTGGCGCGGAAAGAGAACGCGACCGCGATCTGCCACGGCGCAACCGGAAAGGGAAATGACCAGATCCGGTTTGAGCTCGGCATCAAGGCCCTTGCACCGGATCTGAAGATCATCGCCGCATGGCGGGATGACAAGTGGACGATGGATTCCAGAGAGTCCGAGATCGCATACTGCAAGGCGCACGGCATCGATCTGCCGTTCTCCGCGGACCAGAGCTACAGCCGCGACCGCAACCTCTGGCATATCAGCCATGAGGGTCTGGAACTGGAGGACCCCGCAAACGAGCCGAATTATGATCATCTGCTGGTGCTTGGCGTTTCTCCGGAGAAAGCGCCGGATGAGGGCGAGTATGTGACCATGACCTTTGAAAAAGGGATTCCGACTTCCGTGAACGGCAAGAAGGGCAAGGTTTCTGATATCATCCGCGAGCTGAACCGCCTGGGCGGAAAGCACGGCATCGGCATTGTGGATATCGTGGAAAACCGCGTGGTCGGCATGAAGAGCCGCGGCGTCTATGAGACACCGGGCGGGACGATCCTGATGGAAGCGCATGCGCAGCTGGAGGAGCTGGTGCTGGATCGCGCCACGATGGAAGTCAAAAAAGACATGGGCAACAGGATGGCGCAGATCGTGTACGAAGGGAAATGGTTCACCCCGCTTAGGGAAGCAGTGCAGGCGTTCGTAACCTCGACTCAGCAATATGTTACCGGGGAAGTTAAATTCAAATTATATAAAGGGAACATTATCAAAGCCGGCACCACATCTCCCTATTCTCTTTACAGTGAGTCGCTGGCAAGCTTTACCACAGGCGATCTCTATGATCACCACGATGCGGAGGGCTTCATCACCGTGTTTGGCCTGCCGTTGAAGGTGCGCGCAATGAAGTATGCGGAATTGAAGAAATGATCGTTTCCTGAAAAATCAACAAAAAGAAGCCTCGCGGGAGGCTTCTTTTTTCGTTCGTTCACATTGAAATCTATGGGAAAGTTCTTTATACTAATGGGTAGTTGTTGGAAAAAATCGGAGAATCAGAATGATAAAAGTCGGGATTATCGGAGCGACAGGCTATGCCGGCGCAGAACTGGTGCGGCTTCTGCTCGCACATCCGGAAGCGGAGATCGTCTGGTACGGCTCCAAAAGCTATATTGATCAGAATTATGCGGATATTTACCGGAATATGTTCCGGTTGGTGCCGGATCTTTGCAAGGGGGATGACCTGAACGCGCTTGCGGAGGAAGCGGATGTGATCTTTACGGCAACGCCGCAGGGATATCTCTTGTCGGTGCTGACGGAAGAGGTGCTTGCCAAAACAAGGTTCATCGACCTTTCTGCGGATTATCGTTTGCAGGATGTCGCGGTTTATGAAAAGTGGTACGGGATCCATCACGAGACACCGGAGCTGCTGAAACAAGCAGTTTACGGACTCTGTGAGATCCATCGGGAGAAGATCAGGGGAACCAGGCTTTGCGCGAATCCGGGCTGCTTTACCACCTGCTCGATTTTGACGGCATATCCCCTGGTGAAGGAAGGACTGATTGATCCGGATACGCTGATTATCGACGCGAAAAGCGGAACCAGCGGCGCGGGAAGGGGCGCGAAGCAGCAGAATCTGTTCTGCGAGGTGAATGAAAATATCAAGGCATACGGCGTGGCAACCCACCGCCATACCCCGGAGATCGAAGAGCAGCTTTCCGAAGCGGCAGGGAAACCGGTGGTGTTGAATTTCACCCCCCATCTGGTGCCGATGACCCGGGGAATTCTGGTGACGGAATATGCGTCTTTGCGCAGGAAAGCGGACGTCACATTGCCTTCGAGAGAGGAAATCGAGGCGGTTTATGCGCGTTACTATGGGGAGGAAACGTTTATCCGCCTGCTGAAAGCCGGCGAAATGCCGGAGACGAAATGGGTAGAGGGCAGCAATTACGTGGATCTCAACTTTGTCATCGACGAACGAACCGGCCGTATCATCATGATGGGCGCCATCGACAACCTTGTCAAAGGTGCCGCGGGACAGGCTGTACAGAACATGAATTTGATGTTTGGTCTGGCGGAAGACACGGGACTGCGGTTGGTTCCGGTGTTCCCATGAGGGACGGTCAAAAGTCGCATGCCACGAAGTGGCATTGCGACCTTTGCACGAGGAAGCGCTCTGGCATGCTAGCATGCCAAGGCGCCTCTTCGTGCAACGTGCACATGCGATTTCATCGCATGGCACTTTTGACCTCTGGTACGAATATGGCAGGCACCAGACCGGCCAAACTATTTACACACATCGAGGAACAGCATGAACGAAATCAACTATACACTGCGCACCATGCAGATTGAGGATTACGAAGCAGTTTATGCCCTGTGGACCACGATTCACGGGATCGGGCTGCGGTCACTGGATGACTCGGAGGAGGGCATCGCCCGCTTCCTTCAGCGGAATCCCGCCACGAGCGTGGTCGCGGAAGCGGACGGAAGGATCGTCGGCGCGATCCTCTGCGGGCACGACGGGAGACGCGGGTGTTTCTACCATGTCTGTGTCCACGAGGATTACCGGAAGCACGGCATCGGAAAAGCCATGGCAGTGTTTTGCATGAAGGCACTGCAGGCGGAGCGGATCAACAAGGTCAGCCTGATCGCCTTCCGCCGGAATGAGATCGGCAACGCCTTTTGGAAAAGCGTGGGCTGGACCTTTCGGGATGACCTGAATTATTACGATTTCGGATTGAATGACGAAAATATAACAAGATTTAATAAATAGCAAGGAGCGGCTTATGGAGCGGATTGAAGGCGGCGTGACCGCGGCAAAAGGTTTTCAGGCGGCAGCAACTGCCGCAGGGATCAAATATCAGGATCGCGCCGATATGGCGATGGTGTATTCTAAGACACCCTGTAGCGCAGCGGGGACCTTTACCTCTAATCTGGTGAAGGCAGCGCCGGTGCTGTGGGATCAGGCCATCGTCGCGGGAGATGCGCCGGTGCATGCCGTTGTTGTGAATGCAGGCATTGCGAACGCTTCCACCGGAAAGGATGGGATGGAAGCCTGCCAGAAAACCGCTGCAGCCGCGGCTGAAAAGCTGGGATTGCAGGCGGAGCGGGAGGTGCTTGTGGCTTCCACAGGCGTGATCGGAATGCAGCTTCCTGTGGAGAAACTGGTCGCAGGAATTGATGCAATGAAAAATGCGCTTGCAGGAAATATTGCAGACGGGCACTTGGCGGCAAGGGCAATCATGACCACGGATACGATGCCGAAGGAAGCAGCGGTCCGCTTTGAGATCGGTGGCAAAACGGTGACCTTGGGCGGGATGTGCAAAGGCTCCGGCATGATCCATCCCGATATGTGCACCATGCTGTGTTTTCTGACCACGGACTGCGCGATTTCCAAAGCGCTGCTGCAGGAGGCGCTTTCACAGGATGTCTGCGACACTTACAATATGATTTCCGTGGACGGGGATACTTCCACCAACGATACCTGCCTGCTGCTGGCAAATGGTGAGGCCGAAAATCCGAAGATCACGGAGAAGAATGAAGATTATGCACTCTTTTGCAAGGCGCTTCGGGAAGTGAACGGGACGCTGGCGCAGATGATGGCAAAGGATGGCGAGGGCGCCACAGCGCTGCTCACGATGAAGGTGACCGGCGCGGGAACGAAGGAGCAGGCGAAGCGGATCGCGCGCTCCGTGGTATCGTCCAACCTTGTGAAGGCGGCGATTTACGGACATGATGCGAACTGCGGCAGAGTGCTCTGTGCCATGGGATATGCCGGCGCGCCTTACGATCCGGACAAGGTGGAAGTTTTTTATGAAAGCAGCGTCGGGAGGATTCGTATGGTGGAGAACGGCACCATGCTTTCCTTTGATGAGGAACTGGCGGAGAAGATCCTTTCCGAGCCGGAGGTGACCGTGATTGCGGATCTCCATGAGGGGAAAGCGGAGGCCACGGCCTGGGGATGTGATCTGACCCATGAGTATGTGAATATCAACGCGGACTATCGGTCCTAATGGAGTGTAAAGCAATATATGATACGGCAGGATGTGAACCCCGCTTCGTTCGTGATATCGGATGCCAAAGGAGGATAAGGATGAAGATGAAAAAGAAACAGTTTGCATTATTTGCACTGATCGGAGTGCTTTTGCTCTCCGGCTGCGGCGCATCGGAGGCGTCGAAGAACGCCATGGCGGGTGCGGCCTATGATATGGCAGACATGGCTGCGGAAAGTTATGCCTATGAAGAGGAGATGGCTTACGATACGGCAGATGTTGCGCGGGAGGACAATACCGCGGAGCAGGTGGAAGAGTCCGCGCAAGGGACGAACCGCAAGCTGATCCGTACGGTTTCCATGAATGTGGAGACGGAAAATTATGACGCGCTGCTGCCGAACATCGAAAAGAAGGTGCAGGAATACGGCGGCTATATCGAGAGTTCCAGCACCTACAACAACACGAATCCTTATGGAAACAACGACGGACGGGAAGCGAACATGACGGTTCGCATCCCGGCACAGAATCTGGACGCATTTTTGCATACGGTGTCCGATCAGTCCAATGTGACCTACAAATCTGAAAATGTGCAGGATGTTACCCTTTCCTATGTGGATCTCCAGAGCCACAAAAAAGCGCTGGAAGAGGAACAGAAAAGACTCATGGACTTCATGGAGGAAGCGGAGACCATCGAAGAGCTGATTACCATTGAAGACCGGCTGACACAGGTGCGTTATGAACTGGAAAGCATGGAGTCGCAGATCCGCACCTATGACAATCAGGTGGATTACAGCACGGTTTCCATCAACATCCTGGAGGTAAAGCAGTACACGCCTGTGGAAGAGGAAAGCGCCTGGACGCGGATCAGCAAGGGATTTGCGGAGCGGACGGAAGCAGTGCTGGAGGGACTTGAGAATTTCGGCATCTGGTTTGTGATTCATATTCCGGATCTGATCGTGATTGCCGTTGTGATCTTTATCATTCTGCTGATTATCTGGCTCTGCGTGCGCGGCTCAAAGAAGCGCGCCGCGAAGCGTGGGAAGATGCAGCCGCCGGCAGCAAATGCGCCGGTTCAGCAGGGAAAGCCGCAGCCGACACCTGCAGTGCCGCAGCCGGCAACTGCAGCGCCGCAGACGCAGACGCAGACGGAGCAGGTGCAGAAGTCCGCTGATGCGGGGGATCAGTCCGGCAAAGACACTGGTTCCGAGACGCAGCCGAAATAAGATCCCGGACAAAGGAGAACAGCATGGAAGAAAAGCGGATGGAGGACGTCCTGAAAAAAGCGGAGGTACTGATCGAAGCGCTGCCGTATATCCAACGGTTTAACCGCAAGATTATCGTCGTGAAATACGGCGGGAGCGCGATGCTGGACGAGGGCTTGAAAAAAAGCGTGATCCAGGACGTGACGCTCTTAAAACTCGTCGGTTTTAAACCCATCATCGTGCACGGCGGCGGCAAGGAGATCAGCACCTGGGTCGGAAAGGTGGGCATGGAGCCGCAGTTTGTCAACGGACTTCGGGTGACGGATGAGCCCACGATGGAGATCGCGGAGATGGTGCTGAACAGGGTGAATAAATCCCTCGTGCAGAAGGTACAGGAGCTTGGGGTTCTTTCCGTGGGGATCAGCGGGAAGGACGGCGGTCTGCTTACCGTGAAAAAGAAACTGTCGGAGGGAAAGGACATCGGTTTTGTCGGGGAGATCGAGGACGTGAATCCGAAAATCCTCTATGATCTTCTGGAAAAGGATTTTCTGCCCATCGTCTGTCCCATCGGTTTGGATCAGGATTATCAGACCTATAATATCAATGCGGATGATGCGGCCTGCGCTATCGCAAAGGCGGTCAACGCGGAGAAACTGGCGTTTCTCACGGATATCGAGGGCGTATACCGGGATCCGGAGGATCCGAAGACCTTGATCTCGGAGCTTACGGTGTCTGCGGCAAAGGAACTGATCGGAGACGGTTACATCGGCGGCGGCATGCTGCCGAAGCTGAATAACTGCATCGAAGCCATCGAAGAGGGCGTATCCCGGGTGCATATCTTAGACGGCAGGATCGCGCATTGCCTGCTGCTGGAAATCTTTACCAATCAGGGAATCGGCACGGCCATCATCGGAGACCAGGAAACGAGGTTTTATCATGACGAAGGAAACAACGATTGAACACGCGGAGCAGGCGCTCCTTCACACCTATACCCGCTATCCCGTGGTGTTTGAACGGGGAGAGGGGATGTATCTCTATGATACCGACGGGAAACGTTACCTGGACTGCTATGCGGGGATCGCGGTGCTGGCCCTCGGGCATGCAGACGGGAAATATAATCAGGAATTAAAAAATCAGGTAGATCGTTTGATCCATGTATCAAACCTTTTTTACAATGTGCCGGCCGTGGAGGCATCGGAAAAGCTGCTGGCGGTTTCCGAGATGGATCGCGTGTTCTTTACCAACAGCGGTACAGAGGCCATCGAAGGCGCGCTGAAGGCGGCGCGGAAATACCGCTATCAACGCACCGGCAAGAATGACGGCGAGATCATCGCGATGGAGCATTCCTTTCACGGACGCAGCATGGGTGCCGTTTCCGTTACCGGAACCGAGCATTATCGGACCCCCTTTGAACCCCTGATCGGCGGGGTGCGGTTTGCGACCTTTAATGATCTTGAAAGCGTGGAGCACTCTGTGACGGACAAAACCTGCGCGATCCTGCTGGAAACAGTGCAGGGAGAGGGCGGGATCTATCCGGCGGACAAAGCCTTTTTACAGGGCATCCGCAAGCTCTGTGACGAAAAAGACATTCTCTTAATCTTAGATGAGATCCAGTGTGGCATGGGCAGAACCGGAAAGATGTTTGCGTGGCAGCATTACGGCGTGAAGCCGGATATCATGACCACCGCGAAAGCCCTCGGCTGCGGTGTGCCGGTGGGGGCGTTCCTGATGACGGAACGTGTTGCTGCCGACTCCCTTGCACCGGGAGACCACGGGACGACTTATGGGGGCAATCCCCTTGCATGCGCGGCGGTGCGCACTGTGCTGGATATTTTTCAGGAGCGGGAAATACTGTCCCATGTGAATGAGATCGCACCGTATCTGGAGGAACAACTGGATGCCCTCGTGGAGGCTTATCCCAGCATCAAGGCGCGTCGCGGACTGGGACTGATGCAGGGGCTGGAATTCGCGGAAGGCACGAGCGCATCGGAGATCGCGTCCGCTGCCATTGCACAGGGGCTGCTTGTCATCACGGCGGGATCAAATGTCCTCAGGATCGTGCCGCCCCTTGTGATCGAGCGGGCTCATATTGATGAAATGACCGGCATTTTAAAAACCGTATTGGATGGAAGAAAAGGATGAGGAAAGAGGATCAGAGATTTTTTTCCGTATTGATACTCCTCGGCGTGATGCTGCTGCTCCTTTTCCTGGCGCTGAAGTATCCCCTTGCGGGGACCGCAGCGGAAGAAGCCGGGACGGACGGGGAGACAGCAGTGGAGGAAGACCCGGACATGCTTGCCGATGCCTATGAAAAGGCGGAGAAAACGCTGACGCTTTGGTGTGCGGATCCGGAGATGGAGGCCTTTTTCCAACAGTGCGCTTTGGATTATTTTGCGCAGACCGGGAACGCAGTCCGTGTAGAGATGAAAGACGGCATGAACTACGCAGAGCAGATCTACGAGGAAAGCATCGCGGAGGATGGTGCGCTTCCGGATCTGTATCTTGCCGCCGGAGATGAGCTGGAGGAGCTGGTGCTGCTGGGGCTTGCCGCGGAAAAGACAGTGGATGAGGACAATCCGGATCTTGCGGAGACCGCGAAAAAAGCTGCCATGCTGAGGGACTTGTCCTATGGCTATCCGCTCTGCTTCAATACGCCGGTGTTTGTCTACCTGACGGAGGCGTTTGAGGAACCGCCGACGTCCATCCGGGGAATGCTGGATTTCATCGCCGAAAACGACCTGCCCATCGAGGTCGGAAACATCGTTGAGTGGGACGCGGACGACGAGTATTTTGATTTTGCGTTTGTGGGAGACTGTTTTGCGTTTTCCGACGGGGAAAAGGGAACGCTTGACGTGACGAGGGATGATGCCCTTTTCGATCAGAAGCTGGCATATCTGAAGGAACTGACAGAGTCGATCACGATTGATGCGGAAACGGTGTCAGAGGGCGCAGTGGTCAGCCACCTGAATCATTCCGCCACGGCTTCCGCCATCATTGATTCCGACGATCTTTCGCGGATTTCGGTGCCCTATGGGGTCTGCCCGCTGATTCCGCTGGATGAGAAACTCTCCATGCGCGGCGCCGCGGTGACTGAGATGCTGTGCGTGAACGGATTTTCCGAAAGGAAGGATGCGGCAGCGGCGTTTGCACGTTTTGCAGCAGACGGGGAACAGGGATTGATCCATCAACTGAGCCCGCATTTTTCCGTGGCAGCCTCTCAGAATACGGATGGCGACGGGGCGATCGCGTTTGCCGCATACGAAAATGCTGAGCCGATGCCGCATTCCATGGACAGCGACGGCTTCTGGAAATCCCTGCGGAATGAAATTCTAAAACTTTTCTAAACTTATTGCGAAACAAAAAAAAGCATTGTATGATAGTCATGCGGGCATGGAATCTCCTTTCAAATCCATTCAGAAAGGAGAACGCTCATGAAACATATGATCATGGCAATCCTGCTTCCGGTTCTTTGTCTGGCCGGATGCGGCAGGACGGAGCCGTATTTGGAAACCATGTCTTTCCCGGAGGAGACGGAGATGCTCACGGAAGCGGAGGCGGATCCGGAGCCGGAAAGGCCGGAGGAAACAGATACGGTTTGTATTTATGTCTGCGGCGCGGTGAGCGCGCCGGGGGTGTATGCGCTTCCTGGCGGAAGCCGCATCTTTGAGGCATTGTCTTTGGCAGGCGGGCTGACGGAAGACGCCGACACGACGGTGATCAATCAGGCGGAGCCTGTGACAGACGGGATGATGATCCGGATCCCCGCACAGGGAGAGGCGGCTGCGGAAGCGGCGGAGCCTTCGGACGGACGGATCAATCTGAATACCGCTACGGTGGAGGAACTGATGACGCTGCCGGGGATCGGGACTTCCAAAGCGGAAAGCATCATCGCCTATCGCGAGGATCACGGGGCATTCCGTGACATCACGGAGCTGATGCAGATCCCGGGGATCAAGGAAGGCGTTTTTTCCAAATTAAAAGAAAAAGTCAAGGTTTGAGGAACTCATGGCAAAAAAGGTGTTGGTCGTCGATGATGAAAAGCTGATCGTCAAGGGCATCCGGTTCAGTTTAGAGCAGGACGGGATGGAGGTAGACTGCGCTTATGACGGCGAGGAGGCGCTTTCTCTCGCGAAGGAAAACCGCTATGATATGGTGTTGCTGGATGTGATGCTGCCAAAGCGGGACGGCTTTGAGGTCTGCCGTGAGATCCGGGAGTTTTCGGATATGCCGGTGGTGATGCTGACCGCCAAAGGCGACGACATGGATAAGATCCTGGGGCTTGAGTACGGAGCGGATGACTATATCACAAAGCCGTTTAACATACTCGAGGTCAAGGCGCGAATCAAGGCGATCATGCGGCGCGCGGGTTCCGGCACGGCAAGTCAGGAAACGGACACGGTTTTGCAGAACGGAGATTTAAAACTGGACTGCGACAGCCGGAGGCTGTTTATTCTCGGCCGCGAAGTGAATCTGACGGCAAAGGAGTTTGATATTCTGGAGCTCCTGGTGAAAAATCCCAACAAAGTATACAGCCGCGACCAGCTTCTGCATATGATCTGGGGTGCGGATTATCCGGGGGATGCACGGACTGTGGATGTGCATGTGCGCCGTCTGCGTGAAAAGATCGAGGCGAACCCCAGCGAGCCGAAGTATGTCCATACCAAGTGGGGCGTGGGCTACTACTACAAGGCATAAAGCATGAAAAAGAAATTTCGCAGTTTTTTCGGAAGTCTCACGTTCCGGTTGATTATTCTCATTTCACTGATCGGGATCCTCCCGGCAGTGATTCTGCAGACCAGCCTGTTGAAAACCTATGAACGCAGGGCGGTCAATGTCAAAACGATCGAGATCCTAAATCAGACCAAGATTCTGGCCAACACCGTGGTTTCGGAAGGATATCTGGACAATCCGAGCAGCGCGCTGATCGATGCGGAGCTGCTTCAGTTGACCAACATTTACGACGGTCGCGTGATGCTCGTGGACCAGACCTTTCGCATCGTAAAGGATACTTATGATCTCGATACGCATAAGACCATCATTTCCCGGGAAGTCATGCAAAGCTTCAAGGGCGCGGAAGTCACCAACTATGATTCGGAAAACGGCTACATCGAGCTGATTGTCCCCTTAAACAATCCGGAGGCGGATATCGATGACGAGATCGAGAATCCGGTGCTGGGCGTGATGGTGGTCAGCGTCTCCACAGACAGTGACGTCTATAATTACCAGTATCTGAAGGGCAGAGGGTCGATCATTCTGGTCGCTTCCGGGATGCTCATCGTGGCGATTGCGATTTTGATTGCACTGCGTCAAAGCATTCCGCTGCGAAGGCTGGCGGATTCCATCCGGCAGCTCCGCACCGGGATTGAGATCGAGGAGCTGAAGCCGCAGGGCTACACGGAGACCCGGGAGATCACGGAAGAAATCAACCATATGACGGCCGCCATGAAGGTGCTGAACGATTCCAGGCAGGAGTTTGTTTCCAATGTCTCGCATGAATTGAAAACGCCCCTCACCTCCATGAAGGTGCTGGCGGATTCGCTGAACGGGCAGGAAAATGTGCCGGTGGAGCTTTATCAGGAATTCATGTCGGATATCACGGAAGAGATCGACCGGGAAAACAAGATCATTACGGATCTTTTATCCCTGGTGAAGATGGATAAGTCCTCCGCGGAGCTGACGATTACCAGCGTCAATATTAACGGACTTCTGGAACTGATCATGAAGCGGCTGCAGCCCATCGCGGACAAAAAGAACGTGGAGCTGGTGCTGGAGAGCTTCCGACCCATCATCGCGGAGGTGGATGAGACAAAGCTGACGCTGGCGATCTCCAATCTGATCGAGAACGGCATCAAGTATAACAAGCCGGAGGGCGGTTTCGTCCATGTTTCACTGAATGCGGACTATCAGTTTTTCTACGTCACGGTGGAGGATTCCGGCATCGGGATCCCGGAGGACAGCCAGGAGCATATCTATGAGCGGTTTTACCGCGTGGATAAGTCCCATTCCCGTGAGATCGGCGGAACGGGGCTCGGACTTGCGATCACGCGATCCGCGGTGCTGATGCACAGGGGCTCGATCAAAGTCTTCAGTAAAGAGGGAGAGGGAACGACGTTTACGATCCGGATCCCGTTGAATTACATTGTAAGGGATATGCAATGAAATTAAAACTAAAGTTAAAAAATATCATATCGCTGGCGCTGACCTGTGTTTTACTGCTATGCCTGTTTGGCTGCGGTGAAAACGCACAGGAAAATGCCCAGACGGAACCGGAAGAGGCGGACTTTGTCGTTTATTATCTGACGAAGGACAATGAGAGCATTGTGCCGGTGCCGGTGGAACTGACGGCGGAGGACGCGGACGGACAGGTGAAGGAGCTCCTTGCGGCTCTTTCCGAGGATACGGGAAGCGTGGAATATCACAAAACGATCCCCTCTGATGTGAAGCTGCTGGACAGCCGACTGGATTACAACACGCTGACCCTTGCCTTTTCCGAAGAGTATCTCCGGATGGATCCGATCACAGAGGTGCTGTGCCGGGCGGCAATCGTGGAAACGGTGACACAGGTGCCTGCGGTGATGCGGGTGAGTTTCCTCGTGGAGGACGCACCGCTGACGGACAGCAGGGGCGACATGATCGGCTTTATGACAGCGGACAGCTTTGTGCAGAATCCGGGACGGCAGATCAACGCGATCCAGGAAACAAAGCTGGTGCTGTATTTTTCCAACCAGGACGGCGACGCGCTGCTGCCGGAGACACAGGAGGTGCATTACAGCAGCAACATCTCCATGGAAAAGCTGGTGATGGAGCGCCTTTTGGAGGACCCCTTAAACAGTCGCGAAAAATCGGCAATCCCCACCGGAACCCAGCTGCTCAGCGTGACTGTGGTGGACGGGGTATGCTATGTGAATCTGGATGAGACCTTTCAAAATCAGGATTATAGTGTGCAGGAGCCGGTGGTGATCTATTCGATCGTGGATTCGCTGACGGAGCTTTCGGGGATCCAGAAGGTGCAGATTTCCGTCAACGGAGATACCAATATGGTATATCGAGACAAAATGTCTTTGACGACGCTGTATGAGCGCAATATGGATCTTGTGGAAGATCCTGAGGAGGAAACGGAGGTGGAGGAAGCTGAACAGTGATCGAAAAATGATGCAGGCTTGCGCGGCATTTCTCTGCGGCATCCTGCTGGCACGACAGCGCAGTATGTGGTGGCTGCTGCCGTTTCTGGCGCTCCTGATGTATGTGCTCTCCCTTTCTCACCGGGCAGGTCGGCTGAGACAGGGTTTGATCAGGATCGCGCTGCTGACCATCATCGGGATCGGGGGATTTCTCCATACGGCCTATGCGGAAAAGCTCGAAAAGCCGGTCTGGGAATTGGCGGAGACAGAAACAGACGTCCTCATTAATGGGCGCATTTACAAAAAAGAAACGAAAAATCAAAATCAGATTTATTATCTAGACCATTCGGTGATTCATCACCAGTCGAACAGTTATCCCAATCATCGCATTCTGTTATATTCGGACGAAGATCGTTATCAGATCGGGGATTATGTGCTCGTTCAGGGGCATACGCGTCCGATGACCCCTCCCGCCAATGAAGGAAACTTTGATCAGCAGCGGTATTATCATGCCAAAAAGATCGACATGATATGTTGCGGAGACTCCGTGAAACTTGTGGCGCCACCTGCATGGTCCCTACAAGATCTGCTGTTTCGTCTGAAGGAACGCGTCAAACAGACCTTTTTTGCCTATCTGGAAAAAACGAAGGCAGGGGTCTTAAGCACGATGCTGCTGGGAGACCGCACAAAGCTGGATCCGGATATCAAAGAGATGTACCAGAGCGCGGGGATCTCGCATATTTTGGCGATTTCCGGACTGCATATTTCCCTGATCGGCATGGTGCTCTTAAAGGGCCTGCGGCGCTGCGGGATGGGCATTCTGCCGGCGGGAGCGGTGGCGGGAAGTGTCATCGTGCTGTATACCTGCATGACAGGGGCGGCGCCATCCGCCATCCGTGCGTGCGTCATGTTTTTATATCTGTTACTCTCCCTTGCGCTGCACCGCAGCTATGATATGCTCACCGCGCTGTCCGTGGCCGCCATGGGAGAACTCATCGTCAATCCGTTTCTGACGGATGACAGCGGGTTTGTCTTTTCTTTTTCCGCGGTGCTGGCGGTGGCGATCTGCGGGAAGACCCTTGTCTCGGAAGCGTCGGAGGATTCCTGGTTTGCGGTGATGCTTGCAGGCTCGCCTATGACGAGGCCGGCCGGCGAGGAGAGAAAAGATACAGGAGGAGCCCCTTTTTTGCGAAGAATCTTGCCGGTGGGTCGGTGGGGTGAAAAACTGCGGAACAGACTGCGGATATTTGTAACACAGACCCTTCCCGTCAGTATCGCGCTGCAGCTTGTGACAGTTCCCATTGTCATGTGGAATTACTATGAAATCCCGGTATATGCGCTGTTTTTGAACTTTCTGGTGCTGCCCTTTGTCGGGGTCGTGCTTTTCGCGGGGATTTTCGGCGGATTGCTGGGGATGGCGGGACTGCTCTTTCCGGCGAAGGGCGCGTTTCTCATTTCGGCGTTAATCCTTGATGGATATGAGCGGCTTTGCGTTTTTGTATCCACGCTGCCCGGCGCGCATCTCATCACCGGGAAACCCGCTCCGTGGATGCTGGTGGTCTATTACGTCGCGCTTGCCGCCGCGTTTTGGTTGATCGCAAAGCGAAAGGACAGGCGTTTCGTGGCCGCGCCGCTTTTGCTGCTCCTGCTACTGACCCTGTGCCCGAAGCATGTGGGCTTTGAATGCAGTATGTTGGATGTGGGGCAGGGTGACGGCATTTATCTGGCGCTGCAGGGACAGAATGTGTTTATCGACGGTGGCAGTTCGGATGTCAAACAGGTCGGGAAATACCGGATCGCCCCCTTCCTGAAGTCCAAAGGCTGTCAAAAAGTGGATTACTGGTTCGTTTCGCACACGGACGAGGATCATGTCAGTGGCTTGAAAGAGTTATTAAATGATGATTATAAAATTAAGAACATCGTGCTGGCCAAGCATATTTATCGGGATGATTCAGTGAAAGAATTGTGCACGCTGGCGAAAGAAAAGGGAACGAGGATTCTTGGCATGACGACCGGAGAGGAGCTGCGCTTTTCCAATGGCGCATTTCTCTGCCTTTTTCCGGACAAAGACGGCATTTCTGACGACAGGAACGGGCAATCCATGGTGCTGCTGTTCCGACGGGAAGGGTTTTCCGCCCTTTTCACAGGAGATATTTCACAAAAGGAAGAGCAATACCTGATGGGAGAACCGCTGTTTCAAAAGGAAGCACAAAACCTCACCCTGTATAAGGCTGCGCATCATGGCTCCGGCGGATCGAACGCGGCGGAGTTCCTGGAGACGCTCTCCCCGAAGATCGCTGTGATCTCCTGTGCGCTGAAAAACCGCTACGGCCACCCGGCGGAGGAAGCCGTCGCGCATATGGAGGACGCGGGGGCGAGGATTTTTGAGACACGCTTCCTCGGGCAGATCAAGGTGACGATGACGGGGGAAGGCATTCACATTGCTACTATGAAATGAGGTGGTCCCGGTTGGAAAAGATGGTAGGGGATGGTATAATGAAATCAAACAAAGAATTGGCGATGAATATCCAAAAAACAACCAAAAAACAAAGCAGAAAGGGGAATGAATGATGAGAATTTGGATTGTGACAGGCGCGATTTCAAAATCAACGGGGTTTGAAGTGATGCTGCAGAAGGGCGCGCCGCTTCTGGAAAAGTACGGGCTGCAGGTGGAGCTCTACAGAAGATTTGATATCCATTGTGTCCTGAATCCTGACGGCACGAAAAAAGTGTATGCATGCGGAAAAGAGACGACGGCGCCGGATAAACTGTTTTTATACGGGAGCTACGATGCGATCATGGAGTCCATCGAAAAAACGCTGGTATCCATGGGAACGGTGTCGATCAATTCCGTCGATGCGAAGCGGACTGCAGGGAGCAAGGTGAGCACAGCGCTGCTGCTTTCCAATGCAGGCATCCCGCAGGCCAAGACCTTACCGATCTACAATGACACGCCGACAGAGCTGATCGTGCAGGAGCTGGGACTTCCCGTCATCGTGAAGCCCGATACGGGATATGGCGGACAGGGCGTAGAGATGCTGAAAACCGAGGCGGAGATCGAAGAATACAAGAAAACGATCCCGAATGATGTGCACGGGATGATGCTGGCGCAGAATTACATCAGCACTTCCAAAGGCAGAGATCTGAGAGTGCTGATGATCGGGAAAAAGCCTTACGCCGCGTTTGTGCGTCAGGCCGGGAATCCGGACGAGTTCCGTTCCAATATTCACCAGGGCGGGTCATATCAGGACTTTACGTTGACGGACGATGTGATCGCGCTCTGTGAAAAGACGGCGCAGACCATCGGTCTCGAGATCTGCGGCCTGGATCTCCTGTTCGGAGAAAACGGCTTTATCATCGGGGAGATCAATGATTCGCCGGGAATGAAGACCATCGTGGAAAAAGTCGGAATGGAGAAATTCCTGAAGGCGTTGGCAATCTAATAAAAAATACGGCCGGGGGGCATCTTCCGGCAGCGGCGAGGCGTGAAGACGGCAGAAAAAGAGGGAGGCAGCATGCATTACAGGACAAACGACAGGAACAGTGACCAACTCTCTATTCTCGGGTACGGCTGCATGCGGTACACCAAAAACGGCGGCAGCATTGATCAGGAGAAGGCGGAGCGTGAGATGAAGCTGGCGCTGGACAGCGGCGTCAATTATTTTGATACGGCATACGTTTATCAGGGCTGCGAAGTCTGTCTCGGGAAATTTGTGCAAAAAGAGCAGTGCCGCAAGAAGATCTATATCGCCACGAAACTGCCTCATTATCTGCTCAAAAAGGCGGAGGATTTCGACCGGTATTTTACGGAGCAGCTGACCCGCCTGCAGACCGATTATGTGGACTATTATCTGATGCATATGCTGAATGATGTCAACAGCTTCCGGCGTCTCTGCGGCCTTGGCCTCAAGGAATGGATCGAAGGGAAAAAGGCTTCCGGACAGATCAGAAACATCGGCTTTTCTTTCCATGGCGGCACCATCGCGTTTAAGGAGCTGCTGGATGCGTACGACTGGGATTTTTGCCAGATCCAGTACAACTACATGGATGAGCATTCCCAGGCAGGCGTGGAGGGACTTACCTACGCGCATGAAAAAGGACTGCCTGTCATCATCATGGAGCCGCTGCGCGGCGGGAGGCTGGTGAACGGCCTGCCTGATAGCGCCAAAGCGGAATTTCGAAAGGTAAATCCGGATCGTTCCCCCGCAGAGTGGGGGCTGCGCTGGATCTGGAATCAAAAGGAGCCGACGGTGGTACTGTCCGGCATGAACAGCACGGAGCAGGTGACGGAAAACTGCCGGATTGCATCCGAAGCCGAGGCCGGTGCCCTGACAGAGGAGGAGCTTGCCACCTACGGGCGGGTATTGGAGCAGATCCATCAAAAAATAAAGGTCGGCTGCACCGGCTGCGGGTATTGCCAGCCCTGCCCGAAGGGCGTGGACATCCCGACCTGCTTTTCCGTCTACAATGCAAGCTACGCGGACTCCTACTGGAATGCCTTCAAGGAATATATGATGTGCACGACGCTGCGCAAGGTGCGTACCAACGCGGGACTTTGTGTCAAATGCGGGAAATGTGAGCAGCATTGCCCCCAGAGCCTTAAGATCCGGGAGGAACTGACGAATGTCAAAAAGCGGTTTGAACATCCGATCTTTAAAATCGGGGCTGCCGGCGTGAAGGTGTTTATGAAATACTAAACGGCAGTTTAACGGCATCGACCCCCGGACGGTCGTCCTTCCGGATATCGCAAGCACAACGGTCTGCAAATGCTCGCTCGATGTGCTTCTAACCAGATTTGCCAATGTACTGGCCTCGCCGCAACCGCTCGCAATACGCTTCCATGCGTATGCTC
>JAFRKV010000016.1 GCA_017431515.1 Lachnospiraceae bacterium | reverse complement strand
GCTGGACGAGGCCACCAGCGCGCTGGATGCGGAAACGGAAAAGCGGCTGCTTAAGAATCTGCGCGATCTCACGGATAAAACGGTCGTGATCGTGACGCACCGCCCGGCTGCGCTGTCCATCTGTGATCGTGTATTGCATTTTACGGAGGGCGGGGTAGAAGAAGCGTGACAAAGGAAGAATACAGGAAAACAGCGGAAGATGTCATTTACCTGATTTCCTGCTCCATGAACGGCGTCTCGCCTGACCACGACACGGTGAAGGACATGGATTTTGCCATGCTCTATAAGGTTGCCGACTTCCATCTCCTGACGGCGATCACGGCCATGGCGCTGGAATCCGCCGACGTTCATGATCCGACCTTTACACAGGCGAAGGCTAAGGCCATCCGGAAAGTGGCGCTGATGGACGCGGAGATGCAGGCGTTGTTTGCCCGTCTGAACGCTGCGGGCATCTGGTATATGCCGCTGAAAGGAACGGTCTTAAAAGGTTACTATCCCGTTTTCGGCATGCGGCAGATGGCGGATCATGATATCCTGTTCGACGCGGAACGGGCGGAGGATGTGAAAACCATCATGGAAAGCCTGGGATTTGAGGTCAAACACTTTGGAGCAAGCAACCACGATTGTTATTACAAAGAACCGGTTTGCAATTTTGAGATGCATCGCGCCCTGTTCGGCCCCAGCCATGATGAGAGATTGTATACGTATTACCGGGATGTGCAGGATCGGCTGATCGGGGACGGATGCGAGAAGCATTTCTCACCGGAAGATTTTTATCTGTACATGACCGCCCACGAGTATAAGCACTATTCCGGCGGCGGAACCGGGCTGCGCTCCCTGTTGGATACCTATGTGTATCTCCACGGGGTGTCTCTGGACATGGTGTATGTGGAGAGAGAAATCGAAAAGCTGGGGATCGGCGATTTTGAAGCCGCGAATCGCAGCCTCGCCCTGCACTTGTTCGGCGGGGAGCCGCTGACGGAAGAGGAACGGGAAATGTTGGATTATGTCCTTTCCTCCGGGACCTATGGGACGATGGCGAACAGCATCAGAAGGCAGATTCGGGAAAAAGGCCGCTGGGGGTACTTCCTCTCTCGGATGACCCTTCCCGCTGACCTGATGCACCAGCTTTATCCGGTATTGGACAAGGCTCCTGTGCTCTATCCTTTTTGTTGGTCGCACCGCCTGATCCATGCGTTCTTCTTCAAGCACAAAGTGTTCATGTACCAGCTGAAGGCTGTGCTGACGTGGAAGGAATGATCACAGACTGATGCGCGGGGAGAAGTTCCACGGCTTCTCCTTGTTTTTTACATTCGTTTCGTATTGTTTTTTCAATAATTAATGGGTATAATTCTCCATATACCGGGAGGATGAAGACTATGCCACGACACAAAAAGGACGCTCACCCGATCAGCCTGAAAATGCGTAACACAGGGGACGGTTCTCTGTGTTAACCGTATTTTCTTACAATCCCGAAGCTCGTCCCGGTCAGCCTGCTGACCTGACGGATCGAACCGCCCGAAGAGAGAAGAAGCTGCAGAAG
>JAFRKV010000015.1 GCA_017431515.1 Lachnospiraceae bacterium | reverse complement strand
TTGATGATTTCTCCGATTACGTCGGTCTGAATCCCAAAAACGAAGAATAAATGATTTGTACCCAAATTGTACCCAGAGCCAAAATAAAAATCCCTGCAAGCCTTGATTTTACTTAGCTTGCAGGGATTGTCGGTATTATTCAAGCTCAATCGTGCCCGGGGGTTTACTGGTGAGGTCGTAGAGAACGCGGTTGACGCCGCGGACTTCGTTGATGATCCGGTTCATAACGGTCTGCAAGACGGAGAAGGGGATCTCCGCGGATTCCGCGGTCATAAAGTCGATGGTTTTCACCGCGCGAAGGGCGATGGCATAGTCATAGGTGCGCTCATCCCCCATGACGCCGACGGACTGCATATTTGTCAGCGCCGCAAAATACTGATCCGGCATCCAGGACGGCTCTTTTCCGTCATGCGTTTCTTTCCACTCCTTCGCCGCTTTTGCGATTTCTTCCCGGTAGATGGCATCCGCATCCTGCACGATGCGCACTTTTTCCGCCGTCACTTCACCGATGATACGGATCCCGAGTCCCGGTCCGGGGAAGGGCTGGCGGAATACCAAATGCTCCGGAATCCCCAGTGTCAGGCCGACTTTCCTGACCTCATCCTTAAAAAGATCCCGCAGGGGCTCTATGATCTCCTTGAAATCCACATGCTCCGGCAAGCCGCCCACGTTATGATGCGACTTGATCACCGCAGACTCTCCGCCGAGGCCGCTCTCCACCACGTCCGGATAAATGGTTCCCTGCACCAGAAAATCAACGGCGCCGATCTTCTTTGCTTCTTCCTCAAATACGCGGATGAATTCCTCTCCGATGATCTTGCGTTTCTTCTCCGGTTCGGAAACTCCTGCCAATTTTTCATAATAGCGATCCTGGTCATTCACCCGGATAAAATTCAGGTCATAGGATCCACCCGGTCCGAACACCGCTTCCACTTCATCCCCCTCATTTTTCCGAAGGAGACCGTGGTCCACAAACACGCAGGTCAGCTGCCGCCCCACCGCTTTGGAAAGCAGCACTGCCGCCACGGAGGAATCCACGCCGCCGGAAAGTGCGCAGAGGACTCTGCCGTTTCCAACCTTTTCCCGGATGGCCTTGATCTGCCTTTCCGCGAAATCCTCCATCTTCCAGTCGCCGCTGCAGCCGCAGATCCCATATACGAAATTCCGAAGCATCTTCGAGCCCTCCGGGGTATGCAGCACTTCCGGATGGAACTGGATCAGATAAAGCCCCTGCTCCCGGTTTTCGGCCGCCGCCACCGGAGTGACAGCCGTATGGGCTGTGGTATGAAAGCCCGGCGCCATCTCTGAGATGTAATCAAAATGGCTCATCCAGCAGGTCGTTTCCTCCGGCACGCCCTCAAACAACGGAGATTTTGTATCCACCGTAAGCGCCGTATGTCCGTATTCCCGCACCGGCGCCTTTTCCACCTTGCCGCCAAGTACCAGCGACATCAACTGTGCGCCATAGCAGAGTCCCAGCACCGGAATCCCCAATTGAAAAAGTTCGGGCGAACACGTCGCAGCGCCTTTCACATAGCAACTGGACGGTCCCCCCGTCAGAATGATCCCTTTCGGATTCATCGCACGTATTTCGGAGATTGGCGTCCGATAGGAATAGATCTCACAGTATACGTTATTTTCCCGCACCCGGCGCGCCACCAGCTGGTTATACTGCCCGCCGAAATCAATCACCAGAACTTTTTCCATGCTTCCTCCTCATTATCAGGGCATTTTCCCTATGTTGAACAGATTCGTCCCCGGTCCCATCGGCAAAGTACCGCCGCTTGTAGCCCGTCTCTGGGCATCGATCGCCTCCATCTGCATCTCCAGAGTCTTCTGGTTCAGGTAAATCGCCGCCTCCCGCTCCAACGTCCGGATATGGCACCCGTACAGATACCGATCCCCGGCTTTCTTCCGCACACAGCGGGCAGTGACCTTGATCTCAAAAAAGTGATCCCGCAGCTGCTCCTGAAAATACACCTTGACCAATCCGCCGACGAGTTTGAGGTCCTTCGGATATGTGAATGCGATGCCCTCCCGGCTGAAATCGTAGATGATGACGTCGATCTCACGTCCCTCGTCCGGAATGACCACAGCACCCGGCAGATTGATCTTGATCCGGAATGCATCCCGACGTTCGACTTCCTGTCCTTCCGCGCGGAACGTGCTGGTCTTGATCTCATAGTAGATCTTCTCCTTGACTTCCCGCATTTCCAACGTCACGCTGCGCCATACCAGACGTTTTCCGGTTTTTGGATTCGGCGCATAGATATTAAATACCATGCCGCTGAAAGAAGGATTCGTCAGATCCAGGGTTTTTCCTTTATAAGTAAAGGACTGGACAAAGACACGCCCTGCCATGGACAGAACGATCTTGGAGGGGATCTCATAGGTAGACTCCCCCCATACGATTTCCAAAGACAACTCTGTCCCTTGTTCCAGTTCCTGTATCTTCAACTTCTTATCCTCTGTACCAACATTCTGTATCGATCATGACAGTTCCCGCCGGCTCAGTCATCCTTTAAGGTGATGATCCCGAGCAGCTTGTCCTGGAAGGATGCGCGGATCGTTTCGTAGTCCGCGTAGCTGATCTTTTCTTTCATCTCACGATTCCAGATGTCTCTGATATGATCCGCCAACAGCTTTCCTTCCGGTTCCTCCTTCAGAAGCAACGCCGGAAATACATAATAAATCAGGTAAAATCCCAGATCTGTCCGGCGTTTCACGCTGACACGCCCCCACTTCCGGTATTTTTCATTCACGGCATCCACCATGCGCATGGCGATCTCATCAGCAGCCGCATCTTTATCCTCCCGCGCGGATATGAAATCGATCATCTCCGAAAGCAGCTTCCCGTGCTCTTTGCAGAAAGCCTCAAAATTCGCTTCATAGGTTTTTCTTTTATGTGAGGAAAATACAAGTTTTTTTTCATACTGATCAAATAAAGCCGGCATCTGTTCGAGCATATCAAACCTCCCGTATTCTGCCGTTGGTAAGGAATCCGCTTCCTTTGCCCACCCCTATATAGTAACGGAAAATCCTTCCAAACACAAGAATCATCGGGGCACAAACCAAAAAAAAGGATGCATCCTTTTTCGGATGCATCCCGTTCCATTTCTTTTCAGGTCCAGAACATGCTGCTCTTTCTGGCTTCGTCCTCCTGCTTTTTCTTTTGCATCATCAATGCGTACTGCTGCAGGGTCTCCTGCTTCTTCTTCTCCTCGATGGCCTGGGGATAATCCAGATCCTCCAGACGGCTTGCCGATGCAGTATGGGCATACGCTGCAGTCGAGTTATAATTCTGCAGGTAATCCAGCGCATTGTACTGGGCTCCCATCGTCCCGCGGGCCTGGGTCACTGTCTGCAGCGCCTGATCAATGGTATCCAGCGAAAAATCACCTCTTACATCAAAATCCGCGATCCCGAGAGCTTCCAGCGTCGCATTGGTGGTCGTCACCGAAGCGGAACCGCCGTTGGCATCCGTGGCCACTTTATAATCCGTACGGCTTCCGTCCAGCAGTTTATTTGTATTGTACATGGTCTGTTCGGCAACGTCCGAGATGCCCTTTTTCAGCTGCTCGATCTCTTCCTGATAGGTGGCGCGATCAGACTCCGTCGTCGTCGCGTCATTCATGGAGGAAAGGGCAAGCTCCCGGATCCTCTGCAGATAATCCGTGATGCTGCCGAGGGCCGCATCCGAAATATTGACCACTTCCTGCGCGGACTTCGCGTTATTGCCTCCGACTTCGTAGCCGGTGGTCTGGATATTTTCCTTTTCCGCGATCCCGAGCTCCGCCGCGCCGTCCGCGGCTGTCTGCAGTCTGATGCCGCTGGCAAGCTGACCGTAACTGACGCCCTGTCCGACTCCTGAGATACTGCTCATATGCACCTCCTGCTTCCCGTTTCAAAAGAAACGCCATGACTGTCGAGGTTAACACCTTTTTATAGGTATAGTTACTATAGCACGGTTTCCCGCATGATTCAAGCAAAATCGCGGATCCGAGGCTTATTCGAGGGGCTTTTTTTACAGATCAGTCTGCCACCATGTTTTTGACCCATGTTCCCCGCTTCATAAAGACAAATCCAAGCAGATCCTTAAAGAAATCCAGCAGCACCACAATGGCAAACACCATGATCACCGGAAGCGTGGAGTAATGCGCCAGGACAAACGCAGCCGGCACCGATATGAGCCAGGTAAAGCAGCTGTCAAATACGAAGGTGATCAGCGTCCGTCCGCCGGCGCGCAGCGTGAAATAAGCGACATTGGCATAGGCATTGATCGGCATGCAGACCGCCATCACGCGAATACAGGCGCTTGCAAGCAGACGGATCTCTTCCTCCGTATTGTAGATCCCCGGAACCACCGGTGAGATCAAAAACAAAACCGTCCCCATCAGAATGCAGACAAAAATGGAGAGCGCCGCCATGCGCCATGCTGTCCGCCTCGCATTCACCAGACGGTTTGCGCCCAGCTCCTCTCCGACCAGGATCGCCGTCGCGCTGCCGAGGGAAATAAACGCCTCATTAAACAGCATGGATATGGTATAGCAGATGTTCAACGCCGCCACCACTTCGATCCCGCGCACCGAGTAACTCTGCAGCAACGCCGCCTGACCAAGGCTCCATAGTGCCTCATTCAGCATCAACGGCAGGCTCTTGGACAGCAGCCGCGGAAAAAGCTCCCTCGGAATCCGGAAATGCCGGTACAAGCCGGAAAACAACTCTTTTTTCTTCCCATGGGCAAAGATCACGACGATCGCAAACTCCACGAACCGCGAGATCACCGTCGCAACAGCTGCGCCCACTACGCCCAGTTTCGGAAAACCGAGATAGCCGAAGATCAGCAGCAGATTAAACACGAAGTTCACGGCCATGGAGATCATGCCTGCCACCATGGGCAGCACCGGCTGTCCGCCTTCCCTGAGGGTCCCGGCATAGCACTGCGTCAGGGTAAACGGCGGCAGACCGATCAGCATGACCAGTAGATACTGCTTTGCAAAAGAAAGAGTCGCCTCTCTGTCCGCCGGGCTTGTATCTCCTGCGATATAGAGATTGATAAAAAACGTCCCTGCCATCAAAAACAGCGCGATGGCGCCCAGGCAAAGCACACCGCCGATCACAAGCTTGTAGCGCATGGTCATGCGGACGCCCTCGTAATCCCCTTTGCCGAAATACTGCGTGGTATAGATGCCGGCGCCTGCAATCGCCCCGAAAATGCACAGATAGAACACAAAGATCAGCTGGTTTACGATCGCCACCGCAGACATCGGCAACGTGCCCACCTGTCCGACCATCACATTATCCAGCAGGCTGACGACATTGGACAACGTGTTCTGCATCACAATCGGAAATACGACATAACCGACTTTTTGATAAAAATTCTTTTCCCCCATCAGGCACTCCCTGATGGAAAGCGGATAGCGGATCGCTTCCGCCTCGGGAAGATTTCTCTCCTCCAATCTTTCTCTCATTTCTTTTAACCCCTCTGTTTGGCATGCGACGGTGCCAACGAAGTTGGTGACACAGCCCTGCACATAAAAAAAGAACCTGCATCCGAAATCTGAGTCCGGTTACAGGTCCTTTATGATCTATGGTCTTTCGGATTCAGGCGCAGACCAGAAACTGCTCCATTGCCTCCAGCGCTTCCGATTCGTCTTTGCCTTCTGCCTCGATATGGATCGTCATCCCGTTTGATGGATTGAATGCCATGATGCCCATGATGCTCTTTGCATTAATCCGACGATCCTCACTCACCAAAGTGATGTTGCTGTCAAAACGACAAGCCACCTGCACCAACTCTGCGATTGGATTTTCATGTTTTTTGCTTACGTCAGATACGACTACCTCTTTGCTGCTCATAACGTCCTCCAAGTAGAAACCGTTTGAAATCTGAACAATGCTTTTATACATTGTATACCAGAAATCAATATATCTCTTACCTCCTTTGTTTTCAAGCACTTCAGATCAAAATCGTGAAACTGACCAAAGAAACAACAATTCCCTGTTTTTTTTGGTACTTTTTCACATGGAGTTTTATTCCACATAGGAGAAGAAGACATTTCCGTTTTCCGCAAAAAATCCGTCTGCCTCTTCCATCGGCATGGAAACCTTTTCCGCTGTCATCGGACGGTAAACCGTCACGTTGTTGGCGTCATACCCGACCAGGAGCACCGCGTCGTCCGCACCGGCCAGCGCAAACACAGGTGATCCGCAGCTGATGTAATACAGCGTCTCATCCACATCACATCCGGACAGATCCAGGAATCTGACCTCCCGCAGACTACTCTGCAGGATCTCTTTCGGCGTCTTCCCGTTGTTCAGCATCGACTCCACATCGATACTGATTCCTTCGATATTCAGCATCGCGCTGATGCATTTGGAGATCGAGGTAGTATTTTCCGCGATGGCTTCCTCATCAATGGGAATCGCGGATTTCGCAGCCGCGCGCGCGCGTTTCCACAGATACTCGCTGTCGTCTCCGATCACGACACCCATGTCATCATTGGCGCGACCAACGGCATCCTTGAAGACGTATGTGGAGAGCTGCACTTTTCCTTTCGCATAAACATAGAACCTCTCTGTCTCATCCGTCAGTGTGATCTGCACGAGCCGCTCTTCCTCATTCACGATCTCTTTCGGCGTCAGCATTTTCGCCGTCATCGTCTTGATCTCGCTCCCCGTATCGATCTGCATCTCGGTTTCCTTAATCTCCGTGACGGTGGAATGCAGCACCACCGTTTCCATGGAGTTGCCCTCCCGGTTCATGATCGTGTCCTGCTCCGCCTCCACATAGGCGATCCCGTTGTATTGGATCCGGTTCAGATAGATCGTATAATCATCAATGTAAATATCCGATACGAAATACCCCGGTTTGTTGTACTCCTTCAAGATCTCATGGCCGCTGTCCGTCGAGATGATGCACACCTTGTACATAGGGAAAGTTACGTTTCCGGCTTTGTCCATAAGCACATCCGAAGCGCGGGCAATGCCGTAAATACAGTCTTCCTGCATAAACCCGAGGGGCTTCAAAAACTCGCCGGGATCCGCCTCGATGTCAAAGGTGCTGTTCGTCTCAAAATCACAGATCGTCAGCTTCTTTGCAGAGTATATATCCCCTTCGCTCTGATAGGCCATATACCGGTTCGATTCCGAAACCGCATAGGTTCCCTCTGTCAGAGACGTCAGCAAAGTCGTCACGCGTCTGGTATCGAGATCGATCCGGTAAACCGCGCCGTCCAGCATCAGCGTAAACTGACCTTGCTCGTTCTCATACATCAGAGCGCCGATATCGGAAGCCAGCACCTCGTAGGAACGATCCGTCGGAATAAAGATCTCCTCTTCCACGGTGTTGGTGACGCAGTTGAAATGGTACACGCCGATCCCGCATTCCCCTTCGTGTTCTCCACGGTTCATATAGCCGTAAACCGCGAAGTTGACGCTTCCATCCTCATCCACGCTGATGATCTTGATCCCGTGCTCCCCGAAATTCTCCCGGTCGTCGATCCCTTCCGGACCGCGAAAACTGAACACCTGATAAAGCCTAGCGTTTCCGGTGGTATAACACCAAAGTTCCCCCTCCTGCACAAACGCAATGGCCGTGGAGGGTTCATTCGCCATAAACTGCACCTCCGGATCCGTGATGCCCAGCTGCATGTAGCTGCCGTAAAACCGCGCATTTTCCCCCCGGTAGATCTCGTTCATGGTACGCTCGTAATTCAAAAGATATTCCCGGTCGCTTGTGTGACGGACGCGGAAATATTCCTCACAGTTATAGTATTCCGTGACGCCGTTTTCTCCGACCCAGGTCACCACATAATCCATCAGGATCACATGATAGGAACTGTTGATCTCCATGATCTTCGGAACCGGCGGTTCCAGCTCCTGCGGGCGGAAGTCCGCGTATCCCACCTGTTTCAGGGAGGAATTGATCGTCACCTTCTGCAGGGTGGAATTGTCCCCGGAAGAATCGGGTTCCAGATAGGTCGCAAGAGATTCATAGGTCTCCGGATTCAGCGCCTTTTCATGGAATTCCTTGACAAAGTCCAGACACTCCCTGGTAAAGCAGCGATCCGATTCCATGATGCGGGTATAATAATGGTACGTGCCGCCGCCGTCCGTCACATTGATGATCAGGGCATACTCCACGTCCTTATCCACAATCCCTTGGATCGGGATCGTCGTCTCGATTTTGCCGCGATTCGCCGTAAATCCCGTGATCTCGGAGTCCGCCAGCAAGGACTCTCCGTCCAGGGAACGGATCTGGTAAGTGATCCTTTCCACGCTGTAGGCGCCGACTTTGATCTCCATCGGAATCTCATGATCCTCCGGGATCGGCGTGATCGCGTCCCTGACATGACGGATATCCATTTCCGTCTGATACCCCCGCATGGTATTGACAGGGGTCTCTCCGTCAGAAAGGGTGACAAGCGGCAGCGTCGCCTCTGCCATCTCTCTCGTCAGGTCTTCATTTGTACGATTCGTCATCCGGGAAAACGCAAATACCGCCAGTACAAAGATCGCGGCCAGGATGATTCCCTTGATTATCCCTTTACGCAAAATGGTTCCCTTTCATCCCACTGCCTGTAAAAACAGCACCGCCGCCACTTCATGCGGCAGATAAACCAGCACGTTCATCTGCTTTTCCAGATCCAGCGTGTCTGATTTCATCGCATAGTAAAGGCAGCCGGTCAGATAGATGCTGCTGTTTTCCATCTTCAGCTCCGACAGCCGTTTGATCTCCAGTTTCTTATTGTTCGTCTCAAAGATCATCCGGTCCGGATAATTTTCTTCCGGTCCGATCCTGCCGCGCAGTTCCTTTGCATACTCTCTCAGATCGTACAGCGGCGCCTGATCCATCCCGTAAATATCTCCGCAGATCTCCGCGCCCCGGATAAAATAGTCCTCTTTCGTCAGCGCCCGGTTGGTCGCGTACTGCTCAAAAAGATGAAACATCCTGTACACGTCTCCCGCCTTGTCCAGCTTCCCCTTGCCGTTTTGCATCATGAGAGCTTCTCCTGCCGCCACGCGATAGCAGAATTTGCGGGCTTCTTTTTTCATGGCATTAACACTCTCCGGCGTAAAGTAATGGGTGAAGCCTTTGATCTTGCCGTATGCCTTCAACGCATCCAAATAGCCGAGCCGGATGTTTTTCTGAATACGTTCGCGGTGAAAATCCAGAACACCGCCCAAATCCTGAGTCGGCATAATGGTTTTGACATAGGGTCTCCGGAAATGATTCGGATGCTGGGGCGTCGTATGCAAATCCACCGCAATGATATCCCTTGCGCCGATATTAACCGCCAGATCAATGGGAAGATTGTCATAATAGCAGCCGTCCACATAAGTCTCCTCTCCGATCTTATGCATCGGAAACGCCGGAAACACCGAAGAGGATGCGATGATATAGTCTTTCAGCAGGCCGTTCGGGATCTTTTTCTTGGAAAGCATGAACGGCGTCAGGCTCGGAAACTGCACAGTCACAAGCCCGTAATTGATCGAGGACGCACGGACCCGCTCCTCATCGATCTGTTTTTCAATAAACTCCTTAAACGGGGAGTTATCAAGCCCTTTGTTTTTCAGGTATTTTTTCAGGTAAGGACGCAGCGCCTGCTTCTGGTTATAGAAATCCTCCATCGTATCCGTCACGGAATTGGAAAGCGTGATGCCGTCCACCAGCATATCTTCCATGGTCAGGTTATCCCACATCTGTTCGCAGCGGTCATAATCCTCCATCACCATCAGGGCCCCGTTGATGGAGCCGATGGAAGTCCCCGTGACGATATCATAAGAAATATGCAATTCACGCAGCGCGCGCCAAACACCCAGCTCATAGGCACCTTTTGTTCCACCACCGCTTAAAACAATTGCCTGTTTCATACTTGTATCTTTACCCTTTCTTGTGTATAATCAGAAAGCTGCACATCGCTACGCAACATTATATATAGGAACAAAGAAAATGGCAAAGGAAAAAAAACAAAGCGCGCACACCCATCATTCCCATCATCATGATCCTGCAAAGACAAAGGCTATCGTGAACCGCATGAACCGCGCCATCGGTCATATGGAGTCTGTCCGCAACATGATCGCAGATGACCGCGACTGCAGCGAAGTCCTGATCCAGATCGCTGCCGTCCGTTCCGCCATCACGAATATCGGAAAGCTCATTCTGGAGGATCACATCGATCACTGTATCGTCCACGCCGTGGAAGACGGTGACGATGAGATGCTGGAAGAATTGAAAGAAGCCATTGATAAATTTATGAAATAGGAAGGAACCTTATGAACGAACTTTTGCTGATACTCTCACTCCCCATTACTTACTTTATGGTGCTGCTCTGCTACCGGATCTTCGGAAAATCCGGTCTTTTTCTGTGGACAGTGGTGGCGACCATCGCCGCGAATATCGAGGTGCTGATCGTCGTCAACGCCTTCGGTTTTGAAATGACACTGGGAAATATCCTGTTTGCCTCCACATTTCTGGTTACGGATATTCTCAGCGAGAATCATGGTAAAAAAGAAGCCCAAAGAGCGGTTTATCTCGGCATCACGACCTCCGTCATTTTTATTCTGATCAGCCAGTCCTGGCTTTTATACGCGCCGAGTGACAGCGATTTTGCTTCTCCCGCCATCCGTACGATCTTTTCGAATACGCCGCGGCTGATGTTTGCAAGCCTCGCAGCCTATGCTGTCTGCCAGCTCTTTGATGTCTGGCTGTATCACAAATGGTGGGATTTTACGGAGAAGAAATTTCAGAATAAGCGGAAATTCCTGTGGCTGCGCAACAACGGCTCAACCCTTGTCAGCCAGCTGGTGAACACGGTGCTCTTTAACGTCCTGGCCTTTGCAGGCATTTACAGCGTCGGCACACTGGTTTCCATCATCGTATCCTGTTATCTCATCTTTATTATTACGAGCCTTGTGGATACGCCGTTTATATACATGGCAAGAAAGATCCACGACAGCGGTGCAAAGGAATTGTTATAAAGAACAGAAAAATAAAGTCCTGCATATGAAAAACCCGGGAATCCTTTGATCCCCGGGTTTTTCATTGCTTTTTTGGTGCCTTCTGCGTATTGATCCCGATCAGCAGACGCCCTGCGCCAGCATGGCATTGACCACTTTCTCAAAGCCTGCGATATTGGCGCCGGCCACATAGTTGCCCTCACATCCGTAACGCTTTGCAGCGTCATCAATGTTGTGGAAGATGTTCACCATGATCTGCTGCAGCTTGCTGTCCACTTCCTCGAAGCTCCAGGAAAGACGCTCGGAGTTCTGGCTCATCTCCAATGCGGATGTCGCCACGCCGCCGGCGTTGGCAGCCTTGCCGCCGATAAACCAGACGTTGTTGTCCTGCAGATATTTCGTTGCATCGATCGTCGTAGGCATGTTCGCGCCTTCGCAGACAGCAGTCACGCCATTTGCAACCAGCTGCTTCGCATCCTCGAGATCCAGCTCGTTCTGCGTCGCGCAGGGAAGCGCGATATCGCACTTGATGCTCCATACGCCGTGCTCGCCGTTTTTCTTTTCGTGATATTCCGCGCTCTTTCTGGCTGCCGCGTATTCAGTCAGCCGCGCGCGCTTCACTTCCTTCACCTCGCGGAGCAGCTCCACATCGATCCCCTCCGGATCATAGATCCAGCCGGTGGAATCAGAGCAGGTCACGACCTTCGCGCCAAGCTGCTGTGCTTTCTGTGTCGCGTAGATCGCCACGTTTCCTGCACCGGATACCGCGATGGTCTTTCCGGAAAGGCTCTGTCCGTGTGCCTTGAAAAGCTCCTCTGTGATATACAGCAGTCCGTAACCCGTCGCTTCGGTACGCGCAAGGGATCCGCCGTAGGAAAGGCCTTTTCCGGTCAGCACGCCTTCATAAGTGCCATGGAGTTTCTTATACATTCCGAACATATAACCGATCTCACGGGCGCCGGTGCCGATATCGCCGGCCGGCACGTCCGTATCTGCGCCGATGTATTTGTACAGTTCGGAGATGAAGCTCTGGCAGAATGCCATGATTTCGCGGTCTGACTTCCCTTTCGGATCAAAATCCGAACCGCCCTTGCCGCCGCCGATGGGCAGGCTCGTCAGGCTGTTCTTGAAGATCTGCTCAAATCCCAGGAACTTGATAATGCCGATGTTGACCGACGGATGCAGCCGGATCCCGCCCTTGTAGGGTCCGATCGCATTGTTGAACTGCACGCGATAGCCGATGTTGACCTGTACCTGCCCCTTGTCGTCTACCCACGGCACACGGAACTTGATCTGGCGATCCGGCTCGGTGATCCGTTCAAGGATCGCTTCTCTCCGGTACACTGCCTCATTCGCCTCTACCACCGGCCGAAGCGAATCCAGCACTTCCTCTGCTGCCTGCAGAAATTCCGGCTCAGATGCATTCTTCTTTTTTAATGATTCCAGTACTTCATCTACGTAGCCCATTGGTTTCTCTCCTTTTCTTGTATGAATGATTTCCGAACAAACCTATCATATTCTTATTTTTTTCGATTGGCAATACCTAAATAGGGGCTTCAAACACCTGTTTGATGCTGTCATAATGGAGAAAGATGCCTTTTTCGCCCAGCTCTTTGATCTCTTCCTTTGTCGCCAGCGCAAATCCGTTCGTCTCTTTTTCCTGCAGTCTGACGTCTTTTTCTTCAAAATCCAGACAGAACCGGTAGATGTCAACAAAGTAATTATCCTTCTCATCCGGATTCACGCGGCTGTAGGTAAATTGATAGCCGCCTTCGCCCTTTCGCACATCCAAGCCGGTCTCTTCCATGACTTCCCGGCAGACCGCATCAAAGGATTCTTCTCCTGCCATCACGCCGCCGCCGGAGACCTCCCAATGACCCGGCGCCCAAGACTTGTCCTCCGCGCGTTTTGTGATCAAAAAGCGACCGTCCGGTCTCTGCACGACGCCGAGCACCGTCAGATGAAACTCCCCGGGCTTCATATTCCAGTCATTTCTGCGCATCGTCCGCCCGGTCTTCTGTTTGTTTTCATCGTAAATATCCCAATATTCTTCCAAGTCTTTTCCTCACTCTGCTTCTTTGCACTGTATGTTCCGAAGAGCCGGATGCTCCTTGCTTTTCTTCATTCCGTCTGTTTTTGAAAACCGTGTCACCGTCTCCAGATACCGGTCCACCGCCGTCTTTGCATCCGGATAATGGGTCAGCGTCGCAGCGCCTTTCTCATCCTCTGTATAGACACAGTTGTAATCCACATAGGCAACCGTCGCCGTCCTGCCGGATCCGTCCGCAAAGCTCTGTTGCATCACAATTGAAAGGGAGTCCTTTCCGGCCTTTTTTTCCGATGCAGGTTTCGTTTTGACTTCCTTCACCGTCTTCTCCACTGCAGCCTTTTCTGGCGGCACTTCCTCCACCGGATGCGGTTCTTCTGGCGCTTTCTTCTTTTTTCTTCCTACGGACAGAAACTCCTCCGCCTCTGTTGAAAGCTCCACCTGTTCCTCGCTGGCCTTCGCTTTTTTCGGCTGGTAGGGATCATTCCCGAAAAGATTCAGTTGTCCGTCCAAATCATGTTTTCCCACTGTAACATCCTTTCCACGGAAAGACTACGTTGCAATTATAAACGATTCTCCCACATGATTCAATTATGGAAATCCCCCCACGCTTATGATAGGATGAAACTGATGAAGGTTGATCGAGAGCTAAAAAAAGGAATCGCAGAAATGCGATGCGGCGGGCAGAACGGGTTTGTTGTTTTTTTCAACAAAACCTTTCAGTTCACCTGCCTGTGGACGACCAGACTCATGTCCGATACGGTCCGGCGGGATGATTTTCTCTCCGAATTCTATCCTTATGCGCTGCTGCACATTGCGGATCTGACGGAGGATGAGAACGTCTTTCCATGGCTGGAGCGGATGCTTCCTGTGTTTTACGAGATCTGGACCGGATCGGCCTATGCAGACGCCATCCGTATCGTGCATCCGGACCTCCCGGATGATTCCGAGATCCGCGCCTCTGCATCCATCGTCTGGAATCAGATCAGCAAAAAGCTGCATTTCCCCGAAAAACAGAAGAAACAACGCATCCCGTCTGTTTTCATTCTATTGGGATTTGCCGCTGCCGCCCTGTTTCTGGTCTGCATTCTGGTCTATCAGAAGCAGCATATTCCCACTGCAAATCAGGAAATGATCGACCGCATCAATGAAGAAAACCTGCGCTACAGCACGGATTCCGAGTTAAACGAATACTTGATGAATACTCATGTCACAGAGCAGGGAAACACGACGATTGAAGTCGAGGAGATTATCCATGAACCAGATTCCAAATGATCCTGTACTGCTGCTCTCCGTTGTCAATACTGCGCTGCGGGATCGCTACCCCACACTGGAACGCTTTTGCGCAGCAAATATGATCACGGAGGATGTCATCAAAGAAAAGCTGAAAGCCATTGATTATACCTACGATCCCGACGAAAATCAATTTGTCTGAGGGTCAGGGACTTCCTCAGGCGCAGCGACCTCTTCGGGAGCTGCTTCGGGCTGCGGCGTTGCTTCCGGCATTGCCTCAGGCGCTGTGATCTCTTGCGGCGCTGCCTCGGACACCGTTTCTGTCTCCGTGGACAGTTCTTCGGATGTGACAACTTCTCCGCGCCACAGATAGGGATTGGCCGCGAGATAGTCCGAGGTCTGCTTCCGGAACAGGTGAATGTCCAGAAAAACAAAGAGACCGATCGCCATGATCAACAGGACGATGGTCAGGTTCAGCTTTGCATGACGATTTTTTAAGAACACATATCCGCATTTCGGACATTCGCGCTTCACCGCCAGAGAAACCGTCCTCCCGCAATGAGGACACTCTCTCAGGAAAATCATCTGCAGCACAAAGCGGATCGTCAGAAAAACGATCAGAGCGATGGTGAGGATAATGAGAATATTGACAATCGTCTGACTCATGTGTTGCGCTTCCTATCCGAAAAACGGTATCATATCAACTGGAGGACAAATACTTATGGCAAAAATCTATTATTACTACGGCGCAATGGGCAGTTCCAAAACCGCAAACGCGCTTATGACACACTTTAATTATCAGGAGGTGGGGCAGAATGCGCTGCTTGTAAAGCCCGCCATCGATACCAGAGACGGTGCCAGGACGGTTTCCTCGAGGATCGGCCTGTCCCAGGAATGCATCCTCCTCGAGGATCTGGAAAAATACAGCGATGAAAAGATCCAATCTTATGACTGCATCATTGTGGATGAGATCCAATTCGCCAGCCCTTCCCAGATCGATTTCCTCTCGGATATCGCGGACTTTTTAAACGTCCCGGTCGTCTGCTACGGGCTCCGGGCGGATTTCCAAAACAAGCTCTTTCCCGGCAGCGAGCGCCTCATCGCGATCTGCGATGTGATCAAGGAACTGAAAACGGTCTGCTGGTGCGGCAGAAAAGCAACCTGCAATGCCCGCTACAATGAAAACGGGATCGTCCGGGACGGCGAACAGGTGGTGCTCGGCGCCAATGACAGTTATGTCGCCCTTTGCCGGAAACATTACAAACAAGGGAAACTGAGGCAAGACGGTTAAAACCGGTCTTGCCTCAGCTGCTCCGCTTTACTTCGCTTTTCCTATGCTTCTTCTTTCGTTTCCAGAGCCGGTCTCTCTTCAGAGGTCAGTTTGAAGCGTCCCACTGTAGTATTCAGATTCTCCGCAATCTCCTGCTGTTGTCCGGACATCGTGGAAATGCTCTCCACATGATCCGATACCACTTCGATGGAGCTCATGATCTGGTTGCTGTTATCGGTGGTATTCTGCGTCGCCTCTGCGATATTCTGGATCGCTTCGGTCACCTCACCCATGATATGCTTGATATTCGCGGACATCTCGGAGATGTTGTTACTCTTCTCCTGGAATCTCGCGGCATCTCCGCCGTACTGCCCCGCAACTTCCACAAACAGGCGGTAATCCGGGGATACCGTATTCTCCACAAAATCAAGCAGGCCGTTGGCAGCGCCGGTCAGGTCATTAAAGGCATCCTGTACCTGCGCAATCGTATCCTGAATCTTGCCGACCGCTTCTGAGGTGCTGCCTGCCAGACTGCCGATCTCCGTCGCCACCACCGCAAAGCCTCTGCCGGCTTCTCCGGCTCTCGCCGCCTCGATGGAAGCATTCAGGGAAAGAAGGTTGATCTGCTCCGCGATATTGCTGATCACATCCGTCAACTCGCTGATGCTCTCCACCACCTTCGCGTTTTCAATACTCTGATTGAGCCTCGTGCTGAACTGCTCCGTCATGCGGATCGCAGACTCGGAGGATTCGGTGCTCTGCTTTTCGATGCCGGCTGCCCGCTCCTGAATCTCTTTGCTCATCTGCATGCTCTCTTCCGCCTCACCGGCAAGGAGGCTGACATTGGAAAGCACTTCTTCCGTGGAAGCATTCACTTCTTCTGTGGCCGCACTGGTGGTCATCATATCCTCATTGACACTATTCATCAGCGTCTGAATGGAAGCAAACTGCTCCGAAAGCTCTGCTGCTGCAACGGAAAGCCTTGTGCTGGACTCATCGATGTCAATCGCATATTTTGCGATGCCGCTGATGACATCCCGGTTGCTTCCGTACATTTCATTCAACGAGGTACTCATGAGACCAAGTTCATCCACAGAGCGCACTTCGATGGGATCCACGGAAAAATCGCCGTCAGCCAGCTGACCTGCAAAAGTCTTGACTCTTCCGATCCCCTTTGCGATGCCCCGGATCTGGAGAACCACAATCAGAATCTCCAGCGCGATCGCCACTGCCGTCACGATCATCAGCAGGATAAACAGCTGCTGGATCGGCTGATTGATCTCGGACTCCGGCATCCGGATCAGCACCTTCCATCCTGTGGAAGGAATCGTTGTATAATAAAGATCCATTTTTCCGAAGGTCGGATCCTGATAAGTCGTCTCTCCCTCGTCGCTTGCCATGACGGTCGCGCCTGCGGCTGCAAGGCTGGCGTTGCTGTCCGACGTGATCGGCGTCGCGGAGCTCACAAGGCTGTCGTCGACGCCAGCCATATAGACACCGTTGCTGTCAAGCAGCATTCCCGTGCCGTTCTTTCCGACCTGGATACTGTTGACCATATTCTGGATGGAGGATAACTCCATATCCACCGTCACACAGCCGATAAACTCACCCTCCACGATGATCGGTGCAGAGCAGGAACTCATCACAAGCCCTGTGGTCTCGTCATAATATGGATTCGTAATGGTCGATCCCGTGGAGTTTTTGGCGTTCAGATAATACTCCTGGTTGAAGTAATCATAAGTCGCATTGCTGTAATCATAGGTCACCTCGATCTCACTGCCGTTCTTGTAGATGTAGGGACCCATGTATTCCTGACTTTTGACAAAGGCATAGGGTTCAAACCAGATCCCGCTGCCGAGTACTGTATCATTCCCCGAAATGATCTCTCCCAGCATGGTCTCATAAGCGGTCAGGCTCGTGTAGGTATAAGTGGCGGCCACGGAACGGGCGATGACCTCCGCCATGGTCGTGACGGCATTGAGTTCATTCTCCACGCTCTCTTCCGCTGCCTTCATCTCTGCCTGCATCCGTCCCTCAATCTGGTTTTTGATGGAATTGCGGCTGTTGACCACACTGATCATGGACAGAATCACCATGGATGCGATCAAAACCGGCACGATGATTGCAAGCATTCTGGTGCTGATCTTTTTAAACTTCATAAAACCCTCCTGTTTGTTGCTGTCCCATTTTTTGATTTTGATTGTAATGCGTCGTTAGCCTTTGTATGATATCGAGGTCAAAAGTCACATGCCGCTTGCGGCATTGTGACCTTTGCACAAGGAATCGCTCTGACGTGCTAGCACGTCGAGGCGATTCTTCGTGCAAAGTGCACATGCGATTTCATTGCATGGCACTTTTGATCTTAACATTTTATCATAATTTGCGCCAGAAATCCAGAAAAAATCAGCAGTTTCGCAAAGATCCGGCAGGTCTTAGCCATCCTTTCTTTTCCGCATCTTCTTTTCATAGCGGAAGGACGAAATCAGCATAAATGCGCCAAAAATCAGCAGAATCATCACAAAAATGTTCCGATAAGTGGTCATATCCGCGGTTTTCGGCATATCAGCCGTACCCGTGGTCTTTGCAGGCGTCTCCGCTTCCGGCTTGGTAACGGCCGGCGACGTCGTGCTCCCCGTAGAACCGCTGCCTGCAGAGCTGTTTGCAGACCCGGATGCGCCGGCGCCGGTTGTGGCACTCCCTGCACCGAAGTCTTTTTTCTCCGGCAAGGTATTCCCCTCCTTTATCACTACGGGAGATGCTGTGTCACTGCCCCCCGCCGCCATATCTGCCGAGGCTGTGTAAAGCACCGCATACGGCGTAAAATGTGTCGTCGTGAAGACCAGCTTGTTTTTCCCATCCTCCTGCCGGATCACGGGATCCACGCTCTGATCCAGCACATGCTCGTCATCTTCCTTCACCGTCAGCACCTGAAATGTCCCGATCGCCGGATCCATATCATCCGGCAGCGTCATCACCACCGTACAGGTGCCAAAGCCGTTATCCTCGTTTCCATCGGCATCCCGAACCTCCATTTCATAGAAGACGCCCTCCGTATAACCGGAAAGAGTATCAGACGCCTGGACAAGCTTGTACAGCGAGGAGGATTCCGGATCATCCATCTCCTCCACATATAACTTTCGGCTGCTGCCGTCTGTCGTCACGCTTGCGGTGATCTCCGGCATTTCCTCGTGGGTGCCTTCCACCGCAATGTCATATTGGTTGGCCGCATCAAATAAAAAGGCAAATTCCGTCATCACGGTGGTTTCGAATGTCACATAGGTTGTGCCTGCAACGGTGGTCATCGTCACGCCCGGATTGGAATTCAGCGTCCCGTCCCCATTGACGCCCAGCAGATTCACAAGGCCGTCCTCCGGCGACATATCATCCGGCAGCGCCATGGTGATCGTGCAGGTGCCGAAGTCGCTGATCACATTGCCGCCTGAAAGGGCATCTGTCAAAGTCATGGTAAATGCACTCAGGTCCGTATACTGATAGGTGCCGTTTGCCTGGATGAGCGGCTGAAGGATCGATGCTTCCGAGGGCTCGATGTTCAGATACCGCCCGCCCGAAAAGCCTGCCGACAAGCTTGCTGTCGTTTTGTTTGCGGAAGAGCAGTCCTTCCGGTTGTCCGTCACCTGCACCGTGCCGCCGGAAGCCGCATTCGGAAAGTAGGCAATGGCAAACTCCCCGGTATTTTCCGTCCGGAAGGTCAGATAATCCGTACCGTCCGGCGTACCGGCTTCTTCTCCCATATCCGTATTCAACGATCCGTCCGGATTCACGGAAAACAGCTTGACCCGCCCTTCGGATAACTTCATCGTATCGGGCAGCGCCATCTGGATCATGAGGCTCCCGTAGTCCGATGCCGATCCGTCTTTCAGCAGCGGCGTCCCCTTCTCATCGGTGAGAGAGATCGTAAAAAGACTGAGTTCATCGTACGCATAACTGCCGTTCTGGTCCAACAGGCTCTTGATGGTGTTGCCTCCGCTCCGGAGCGTCACCAGACGATCCGTTTTCAGATCGTTGCTCAGGGACGCCGTGGTTTTATCCGCTTTCGTCGTATCCGTGCGCTGGTCATCCACCTTTGTCACAGGCTTTGCATGATAGACCAGGGCAAATTCCCCCTGCGGGTAATTGGCGTAGCTGAAATACAGCGAAAGGTGGTCTGTACCTGAGGCAATCTCTTCGGACGTCACCAGTCCGAGCCCCTCCGGGGTCAGTCCGAGGACAGACACGAAGCCTTCCTTCCGGTAAGCCTCCGGCAGTGTTAATAACATGGTCATGGATTGATAGGTGACAGGGGCAGAATCCTCTGTCCCAACCAGAGACAGAGAAAATGCGCTTCTCGTGTCGGAATTGTAGAATGCATTTTGGTCATACAGGGCTTTCGCGGAGAGATCATCCATTTTTGCAAAGATCTCCCCCCCTGCGGAATCGTTGATGGTAAGAGAGGCCGCCGCGGAAAGACCTGTGGCGGTGGCAGAGCTTTTTTGCGGGAGATCCTTCACGGATGCGCGGTTGTCCGTCACGTCCAGCACCGCCGTGCCGCCTCCTGCTTCCGGCGCCGGATCCGCAAGAAGATTTACCGGCACCACTGCGATGGCCAGTGCCAGGATCAGAGAGGAAATGCCGACGATACGCCGGATTTTTCTGAATCGGTCTTTCTGCTTACTGCGCATTCAAAAAGCCTTTCTTTATCTGCTCCTTGCTACGATAACAAGTCTGCCGTTGTCCTTGGTGTAATCACAGGTGGACAGGGTGAGCAGATCATCCCCGTACTCCACCGAAACATCCATCGGATACAGTGACTGCTGCCTGACAGACGAGACATACGCATCAAAGGACTCCTCGGAATCAATCTGTATATAGTCATAATAATGGAAATCCTGCGGATCCGCAAGGTTGGTCGAGGACAGGAAAACCGCGAAGATCTCATACTCCCTTGTATTGAACAGGGAGTCGTAGCGGATCGTCGGATGGGCTGCGCAATACGCCGGATCTTTGTAGTTTTTCAGCCCTCCGAACATAAAGCCCGACTTCATGTTATGACCGTGGATCAGAAGATGGTCTTCATTTCCGTCTGCGGAGCACCGTTTGTCCAGCACCAGAAGGCCATTCACATCCGGTTCTCCGTCAAAATTATGGGACAGGTAAAAGTCATTGTCCCCGGTTCGGTGCATCACAGGATAATCCACAACGGTCTCCGGAATGGAGAGCCAGCCGCAGAAGTCATTGTTTCTCTGATAGAGCTGCCAGTATTTTTCCATTCGCTCCGGGGGAAGGGGCTGGGCGGAGGTGTCAGTCGACGTTTCTGTCGCAGTCTCTGTTTCCGGTTGTGGATGATCCTGCGCCGCCGACTGTTCGGTGTCATCGGGCGCTGCCTGCTGGCTGCCCGTGATTGCGGCAGACTGCGACCTCGGCTGCTCCGGTATCTCCGCTGTTGTCATCTCTCCCTCTTCCGATGTTTCTGCCACAAACGCCTGCAATGCCGCCACGTTTTCACGGCTTTGCCGGTCCAGAACCAATTCTCTTCCCATAAAGATCCCAAGCACGACAAGGACACCCGCCAAAATGATCAGCGAAATGTTTCGAAACAGCTTGCCGTAAGCAGAAGGTACGGAAACCACCTCCACCTGCTCCTCATACTCCGCACGGCTTTGTTCTTTTGTCTTATAAAACTGTTTTTTCAGTTCTTCCTTCCGGTTCTGCCGGCCGGAAGAAGATTGTTGCTCCGGGTGGTTTTTCATAGATGTAGTTGGTCTTTCTTTGGATTCGAACCTGCACTCTCCCCTCCGGTCGGCTGCAAGTTCGATATTTTCATATTACTGATGACGAAAAAGACCACCCAATGGGTGGTCCTTTTTGTCATCGGCGTGACAGGATTCGAACCTGCGGCCTCTACGTCCCGAACGTAGCGCTCTACCAAACTGAGCCACACGCCGTATTACAGCAAAAAGCATTATATCACGGCTCCTATGGCTTGTCCAGCGATTTCTAATGGTTTTCCATTATTTTTTATTTTCCCTCACTGTTTATGAGCGTTTCCATAACGACCTGACTTCTTTTTTCCGATTTTTTTCCGAAGCAAACCACTAAACACCAAACATCCCGTCCAGCTCCTCCGCCCTGTCCTTTTTCCATTTCTCCGTAATTTTCAAATAAATCCGTCGTGTGGTCTCCAGATCTGAGTGACCGATCCACCCAGCTACCTGATCAATCGTCCACTCTTTTTCAAAAAGCAATGACGCACAAGTCTTTCTCAGATCATGGAAAGTTAGGTTATCCTGCGTACATTCACACTTTTTAACTGCTTTCTTAAAAAGTTTCGTCACGTAATCCGGATCCAAACCTCTTCCGTATTCATCCACGAAAACAAAACCATTGTCATTATAGATTCCTAATCTAAGCTGTTCTTGCTTCAATTCTTCCAGTAAGCACCGCACATCATCCGTCAGCGGATACGATCTATGAGAGGCTCTTGTTTTCACGTTATCTTTATAATATACGCGATTTGTACGTACGACTGTACGGCATACCTCGATTTCGTCCTCACGGACGGAATCCCATCGTAAAGCCAGCACTTCCGATCGACGGAAGCCATACGTCAAGCATACCACAACAAGCGGGTACAAAATGTAAAATCTAGGAGTCAAGTACTCACATTCTTCTGCTTTAGGCTGCTCCTTCAGAAACTGCAGAAACCCTTTTGCTTCTTCAAACTCCATAAAGTGCAATTCACCGTCTGCCTTCACGTTGTTTTCTTTCTGCCTTGGAATGGTTGCCCTTTTTGCAACATTTTCTGTGACTACATGATATGCTACCGCCTCATCAAAAAACCGATTCAGAATTCCTGCAATATCCCTAATGGTTCGAACACTCAGTCCCTTCGGATTATTATCCGTTGAAGAACTCTTTCCTTCAGTGAGCAAATACTGATAAAATGCATTGATATCTTGCACCGTCAGCTCCTCTATGGTTGCAAGTGGCTTATTCACAGTGAAAAAATTTTTGATATACTTGACACGGTAGGCATAAGCATCTGCGGTGTCTTCCTCAATCTCCTCGCTTTTCGCCTTCAGCCAGCCATCAAGGCAGTAAAGAAAGTTATGATATTTCTTCTTTTTCTCTTTCTCTTTCTCTTGCAGTTCCGCTTCCTTCTCTCGGATCATTTTATCAGCAACGCGCTGTGCTTTCTGGCGGTTTGTCTCATCTAATGTTTTTGTCTTTTTGTGAAGCTCTCCGTTTTCGTAATACACGATTTGTACCATGAGCTTTTTCCCATTCCTGCTCTTTGATAGGTATCCCTTTACTTCTCTCATTCCACACCTCCTGATATTTTTCTTCGGGGGGCGGCAGTATAACGCCGCCCTTCCATTATTTCAAGATGTCTGCATGTTTTTACCGGTTTCTTTCAGATATTCCTCAAATCGCTTATAATCTTGGATATCCTTTGAATTTGTGATCCGACCATCATTAATCGCATTGTTTATATGTTGAATGTACGATTTCATTGTTATGCTTTCCTTGCAGTCATCCAAAACCACCTCATATTTTGCGTGATCTGGAACACGGTTTGTCCATATGTACTCGGAAACATCAGGCTTTTTGTCACCTTTTGATGATATTACGGCATTGTTTTTTACGTCTCCTATTGCAAAACAATGCCAATTATCACCCAAGACAACGTCATACATGGTCGGTACCCCCTCCTGTGGTGCGCGATACCCTGACAAAACCACCGCTGCTTTCGCATCCCGAATCGCTGAAGCAAGCTCATAATGGCTTTGTAAAGAACTCATATCCACCGCATAATTATCTCCCTTATTCGCTCGGCACACTCCAATATATGGCGGATCAAGATAGAATTGAGTTTCTTTTTCCATACATTTTGCCTTTACGATGTCAAGCGAGTTCACATTTGTAACCTTTGATAGCGTTTGTAGGCGATCTATACTGTTTATCATTTTTTCCCGTGACAGCCACTTATATCGATCATTGGTTTTGTTAGTCGAATAGTCTTTCCCGCTTACATTAAAAGACTGACTATAGACCAAACCGTGAAATCTCCATTCGGAAATTGCAACACCATCCTTCCATAATCGCCTGCATATTTACTTGCCAGCCGGAATGATTTTCCCATGCCCATACTTCGTACCTCGCTTTCTTAGAATATTGATTTATTTTTTCACACCCCATTCCCAAGAAAGCTGATTCTGAATGACTGATATTTTTCCCACCCCAGACCAACTAAACCTCAAGTGTCCTTTTATTCTTGGTGATCTGCTTCCATGCGTGCCGCAAGCAGTATTTCATTTGCACAATCCTTGCCCAGTGCACGAAACGATTTCACAATCTTATCAACTATATAAACAATGCATGCTATCGCAAGAATAACCATCGTCACGCTGGCGACAATGTAGAAATGACATTGCCAATATTCAACGTACATCATACAAAACACTCCCTTCCTGAAAGCGGCGGTGTCCATTCCGAACACCGCCACACCGTTCTCTACTGAAATACTTTATCCATACTTGTTATTTTTTCCTTATCGCGCGTCTCTTTCAGATCCTTTTTTTCTCTCTGCTTTCCAGCATTGCTGTCTATCCTTGCAGTTTCTACCGGAGCAACCTCAATCTCATCTCCGACGAGCCTTGCTCCGGATGTCACTAATCCAATTTTCAGATATGCCTTCATCTCCTCCTCTGACACCTTCATCTGCTCAAATCTGCTGCTGATGCAATCAAAAGCCTTTTTCCCACCACTGGTTTTACATCCTACGCAAATCAGCGCCTGATTTGTCACACCAGCCTCATCTGTCATTGATCTGTAATTACCAATATGAGTGTGTAGCATCAGATCTGTGGTAAAAAACCCAGCTGTATCCAGCTCCAGTTCACCGGATTTTCCAATTATCAATCCGTACACTCTTTCGCCAGTTTTGATGGCGTCTTTGATTTGTTTGCTCGTCTGCTCCAGAACTCCTTTTCCATCCCAGAGTTCCCATCCCAGCTCACGATTACCCAGCATCAATTTGTTTACAGCTACTTTCATTTTACACATCATAAATCCCTCCATTTTGCTATGATTTTGGGCTTTCTGCCCTTGCTTCGATCCGATCATAACGCTGGGGTTGTGGGTTACAAGATGTGATGTTGCACGGAATTATTATGCTTTAAAATCTTGATTTTATGGGTTTTGTAGAATTGTATCGAAATGCTTCAGGATGTGTTATAATCTTTCCGTTGCCACCCCTAGACAGGCGCAGAAAGGGGGTGTGAACTTGGAAGATCTGTTAGTTTCCTTTTTGATCTCTGTCGGAGCAAGTGTAGTCGCCTACCTCATTTGCAAGTGGCTGGACAGAGATGACAGCGGCAACCAGCACAGGGATTAAGCCACCCTGCCCAAAACGGAATAGAAAACCCCGGGGGTCACATCCTCGGGGTTTTCGCGTGTCCTTGAAAGATACGCTAGCTTCCTTTTGCCTAAGCACATTGTAACATCATTTACGGAAATGTCAAATTGAGTCAGTTTGCATTTCCTGTCCGCTTAGCGTAATCTTCTTCAGACTCCCCGACTCGCCTTCCATTATTTGCTTCATCTTCTTTTTCTGCTTTTTCTTTTTCTTTTTCCTCTTGAGCGCTCCTTGTTTGCTGAATTGATTGCAACCAACTCTCTGCGTTCTCTTCACCAGCATCTACCGCCTTGGCTAACCACTTCTCTGCTTCTTCCTCATTACCAAGGTAATAATTGAGAATACCTAATGTAGTTAAAGCAGATGTATCTCCCATAGAAATTGCTTTCTCATACCAACTTCTTGCTTCGCTTGCAATTGTCTCTCCTTCAGGAATGTATTCATATACCATCTTGGACGAAGTCAGAGTGTCGCTCGCATCGGTATTACTTTCTACCAGCCCAAAGAAATAGTCTTCTCTTCCGAAAATTTCCGGATTGTATCGCAATGCATAATAGTCCCCTGCCTGTTTAGCATCATGAGATGACCCCATATTAGCGGCCTTTGTAAACCAAGCCATTGCATTTTCCCAATCTTCCACATCTGTATAGACCATGCCTTCTGGTACAGTAATGTCTTCACCCATAAACATAGGATCACTCTCAACCAGATTTTTCAATTCCGCTGCTTCTTCTACAGGATCTCTTCGAATTTTACCGTCTCTCCACATGGTTCCTATGTAATCGCATGATTGTGCTACTCCCTCATTTGCCGCCTTCTCATACCATTCGCGAGCTGTTTCGTAATTCTGATCTACGCCAAGCCCATAGTAGTACATCATTCCAAGGTCATTATATGCACGGGGAAATCCTGCTTCCGCAGCTTTCTCAAACCACTCCAGACCTGCAGCCGGATCCTCTGCAATACCCATTTCAGCTCTGGCAGATGCCATTTTTTCTCCATTCCCAATATAAATGCTTCCGATTTGTTCCATTGCATACGGATTCCCAGCTTCAGCATCCTTTTGAAGAATAGTCCAACCATCAGACGGACTTGCATCCGTAGTATATCCCTGTGTTAAAGCAAATGCATAATTCACTTCTGCATTTGAGTTTTCATTCCCTGCATCAACAAAGGCTTTCAGATCATCCACATACTTTTGTTGATATTCCTTTTGTTTTTCTTCATTCCCCATTTTTTCATAGATGTCTGCTATGCTAGCAGATTGTGGTTTTCCCCACGTTTTTGCCAACTCATCCGCTTTCTCATAATAGGAAATCGCTTTTTCATAGTCTCTCTCTATATCCTGAACCCCATTAAAATTCTCATATATATCTGCCAGCATCTTATAAGCAGATACCACGATTCCCTTCTCATCTCCATCAACCGCTTTTTCATAATACGAAATCGCTTCTGCTCCATCCATGTCAGTGTCCAGACCGTGGCGGTACAGATCGCCATAGCCCTTGTTTGCTTCTACACAACCAGCATCAAGAGCTTTATCGAAACATTCCTTCGCTTTATCAAAGTCCATGTCTACGCCAAGACCCTGTCGGTATATCTGACCAAGTCCATAAGAAGCCAAGCCACTTCCCTGATCTGCACCCTTTTCATAATCTGCCTTGGCATCTTCAAATGCGTAATTGCTTTCATCAATCTGCCCCAAATAATAATATGCGTCCGGTGCATTATGCTCTGCGGCTTCTGTAAGCAATTCCTTTGCTTTCTCATAGTCCTGCACACCATTTTCTGCATAGAACCATGCTTTGCCCTCGTCCAAAAGCGCTTGTCCTTCTGAATCATCCTGCATTTTCGCCTCTGTTTCTGCAACAGGCTCTGTTGCTGCGGTCTGCTGTTCTTCCTGAACAGTTGCCTGCGTAGCGGTACTGCCACCGCAGGCTGTTGTAAACAGCATTCCTGATACAAGTACTAATGCTACAATTCTCTTTTTCATAGCTGCTCTCCTTTTACATCATCTTTAATCATTTAATAATACCAAACTAATATTTCAACTAGCCACTCTGCACCATTTCTATCCGCTAGATAATTGTAAGCATATGCGCAATTCTCTTCGGCATCATAAAATTGTATAGATTGATCGCCTGTTTCAGATATGTTTAGCGTGATGATGTTGTCCCCTACTTCAATTTTTTGGAAGTCGTCTATATTTTCTTGTTTATAAAAGTCTGCAAGATCATCATATCCAAAGCTTTTCAACAATTCAGTAATATTCTTCTCAAAAATGGGATATTCACTATGAGTGAATTCTGCAATTGTAGTATTTTGAGCAGCTTCTTCTTTGCTTGAAATGGTATAATCTAAACTAACTTGTCTACCAGTAGAATCGGTCACGGAAAAACTCTCCCCATATATTCGTCCTTCAGCCATATCCGTATTTTTTACACATGCAAAATGTGGTACTCCTATTTGAAACTGATACCCCCACCTATGCAGTCTAAACTACCTATGCAACCACCACCGCCAGATCTATAATGGTTCAATCACAAATTTTATGTGATGGCTGATTCCTGATATACTCCTTCCGGCTCATATCCATGATCTTCAAGAAGAAGTATTCATCATCAGGATAGCCATATCCGTGACGACGGAGGGTCTTGATCTTCTGATTGATGC
>JAFRKV010000014.1 GCA_017431515.1 Lachnospiraceae bacterium | reverse complement strand
TTTCTCATATCATTGGGAACAAAAACCCAATTAATTATAGCTAAGTTTTCTGCACAAATCAATGCCGGTGGTAATGGTAGGCGGTGTCAAGTTGTTGTGGAGTTTTTGGTTGACAAACTCCAAAGTTTTTTCTAATCACCAGGATCTGCGGATAACTTCAGCGTTCTACTGATGGTCTCCGGTGCTTCGGACGGTTTCGGCAGATCTCGCTGCAGCTGCCCACGGTTTTCTCCAGATCCATGGCGCCTTCTTTCATAAGGTGTGCTGTTTGCGCCGGCCTAACGTAAGGGCCGGCACTGCGCAGCATCCTATCTTATGGGCGCTTCGCAGCTGCGCTCGTCTGTCATCGTGTTCTGCCGCCCTTCCGATTCCCTTTGCCTCCGGCGTGTATGAGCTCCGTCCGGGCGGATATTTCATCCTCCCCGGGGCGGACTGTGGGTAAGTGGTGCATGGCCTGTGGTCAGGCGGGTGGTCGCCTGTCGGGCGTGCATGCCCTGCAAGCGTTCCCCGATTGCGCCTTAGCGCGATCGGCTTCGCCTGTTTCTCTTCGCACAGACCGCTGTTAAACAGCTTGCATTTTTTCTGCCTTTTTCACTGGGTGTCCCATAATTAATTTTGGGACACTCTCACTTCCGGAGCCATCTTTGTACGCTGCTTTTGGACATACCGCTCTCCTCTGCGATCCGGCGAATGCTCATCCCGCAACGTCTCATTTCCCGGATCTGTTTTATCTGCTGCGGTGAACAAGTCTGCTTTCTCCCGGCTTCTCTGGGATTCCGTAGTTTGTTTAACGCATATTCCGCGTCGTTGCACCGATTCGCCTCTGCATAGATCTCCTCGATCGCGTTTCTCAGTGCCTCGATTTCTGTATCGTATCCGTCATATACGTTCCCGAACAGAGCCAGATAGGTGTACAGCTCCGCCAGATCTTTGCCGCTTATGCTTAAGGGGATCTTCTTCCTGATCATCGCTGAACACCCCCCTCACTGCCACAGATGATTTCTCATCTGGCCGATCCCCGCGATCGCGATCTGTGTCCCGGATGCTCCGTCGAAGATCGGCATCTGAGGCTCAAACAGGCTGAAATCCACAGCTCCTTTGAGGCTCTCCTCTATGAACCGATCCGCATAGTCACTGTATTTCTCTTCGATGCCGCCGCCTTTGCGGAAATGCTCCTTTGTGATTCTCCCGCCGTTCTTTCGGTAGATCCGGGCCATGACCAGCTTCCCCAGAATGCCTTCGCTCCAGCCCAGTGGATCCCGGCTGAATCTTTCACTCAGCACATGACTGATCAATCCTTCCGTACAGCTTCCGGGAATACTGTCTTCCGTTAATCTTGTCCGGATCTCTTCCCAGTTCCCCAGAAGATAGACTGCGAACTTCCGTATCTTTTCGGCGTCCTTCTCCGTCAGGGAGTCTTCTCCAAGTATATCCTGGATGTATTCGTCCGCACGCTTTCTGTTGTCGTATTTCAGCGCATTTGTCAGAGCCACTCTCACATGCCGGTTCGGCAGCAGCTTACTGATCTTCCGAAGCTCCTTGTAGAAGTGGAAGCCGTCCATCACATGCTCTGTCTGCGGAAGGTCGGAAAGTCCGCTTCGAATCCAGCCTCCTCCATCTCCGTGAATGTAGATCTTCTCGATCTCATTCATCTCGTAGCTCTTGCCGAGGAAGCCCTCCACGCTCTTCCACAGCCGCTTCGTATCTAAGTCTTCATCCGAAAAGTGGATCGGACGGATCGTTCTGTTCCTTGCCTTTGATTCTTTTTCCGTCCCTTCGGTCACCGTGACCAGCGGGATGATCCTGCTCTGCTTTCCTTTCTCCTTCCCGGGCTTCTGCATATGCGCATGATCTTCGTCCGCGTGGATATGCAGCTCTTTTACCGATCTTTTTTCTCCCCCGGATTCGATCTGGGGAGTCTCCATCTTCCTGATCTGGTTATGGACAGTCTGCCGACTGACCTCCCCGCCTGTCACGATATCCGCTGACTTTGCATAGGATATATCGGTTGCCTGCGATACCAATGCCGCCGCAACGGAAGCTCCGATGCGCTCATACTTTGCAATCCCCAGTATTTGATCCAAAATATAGGCAAAACTGTCATTTTCCTTATCGAAGTAGTAATCTCTTGAGAAATCGATCTGGCCAATCGCCGTTAACAATCTGCGGGGCCGATTCTTTTCCTTGATGACGAGTCCCCTTGCTTTACGTGTCCGCTTATCATTCCGCAGGCTTTCATTCATGTGCTGGATGATCACCTGTAGGATCTCACCGGATGTCTCCTTGCAATCCTTCAGGATCTCTCCCGCCATGATGTCCAGATCCCTGATCTCACCTTTTTCTGCCCGCTGACAGATTTTCTTTGCCAATTCTAATGCAAATTGTAGTATACTTGTGTTCATAGAGATTGCTCCTTTCGTTGATTGTTGTGCTTTTTATCAATCATACTACTTTGGAGTCGATCTCTATTATCTTTTCCTCAAATACTCCACAACTATTTTACACTAACAAAAGTCCATAACTGTTTTACACTTCGTTGCGATTTCCTCCAAACATCAGGCGAAAAGCCGGATTCTGGAAATTTGCTTCCAGA
>JAFRKV010000013.1 GCA_017431515.1 Lachnospiraceae bacterium | reverse complement strand
CCGAGAAGTTGATTCCGATGAAAGCGGGGGTCATTGAGTTGTTGGAGTACCTGCAGGAGCAGGGCATCCGTATCGGTCTGGCCTCGTCTACCCGCAAGGATATCGTTGAGAGAGAGTTGGCGGACGCCGGCATTCTCCATTACTTTGAATCCGTGACCGGCGGTGATGTGGTGAAAATCAGCAAACCAAACCCCGAGATTTACCTGATCGCCTGTGACAAGATGCAGGAATCGCCAGAGGAGTGCTTTGCCATTGAAGATTCATTTAACGGGATCCGGGCGGCTAAGGCTGCAGGCATGAGGCCAATCATGGTGCCGGATCTGATTCAGCCGACTGACGAGATCAGGCAGATGGCGGAGACCGTGTGCAGCGATCTGTTTGGCGTGATTGATTATTTGAGGAACTTACAGTGAAGAAATACACCGCACCCATTTTCATGCTGGCCGTCTTCGAGACGATCGCCATCGTGCTGTGGGTGACCAAAGACAATATCTTTTACTTTTTCAACTTCAGTTATATCGGATGTTCCGTGGCGCTGGGGATGTTTCTCTTTGTCAGGAATAATTCGTACGCGCGGCGCATCGTACAGCTGCTCGTCGGTCTTTATATGCTGATCTATCTCGGCCTGATCTGCCGGGAAAACATGCAGATCGAGGGCTTCTGGTACTACCTTTTTACGGGCGTCTTTGAGGCAGCGACGATTCATTACGCCGTAGCCAAGATCTTCGGACCGCTGATCTTCGGGCGCGGTTGGTGCGGCTATGCGTGCTGGACGGCGATGGTCCTGGATTTCCTGCCCTACAAAGTCCCGGAACAGCCCCGCCGGAAAATCGGATGGATTCGGTATATCACTTTCGTCGCTTCGCTCATCTTCGTCGGTGCGCTGTTTCTGGCGCATGTCGGGAACATCGAGCGGATCATGTTCTGGGCTTTTATCGTGGGAAATATTCTCTACTATGCTGTCGGCATCATTCTGGCATTTGCCTTCAAAGACAATCGCGCCTTCTGCAAATACATCTGCCCTGTCACCGTATTCTTAAAGCCGATGAGCTATTTTGCTACTCTTCGCGTGACGTGTAATAAGGAAAAATGTATTTCATGCGGCAAATGCAGGCGCGTCTGCCCGATGGACGTCGATGTGACGGACAATTCGAGAAAGAGAGAGAACGGCACGGAGTGCATCCTGTGCATGGAGTGCGTGAAAAACTGCCCTAGAGGGGCACTATGACAGGAAGTAAAGATGGAAGAGAAGAACAGAAAACTGACAGAAGCGGAAAAGAGAAGGCTGGCTCATTTTGAGCAAGTGAAAGAGACGCACATTCAGGAAGGTTACACGGTGAAGGAACTCACGATCGGGATCGTCAAGGCAAATGTGTATGCGATCCTGATGGCCCTGCCGCTGTGCCTGTTCACTATCATTCCTTTTATTTTGGTCAATCGCGGGAAGTTGTATTTCGCGGGAAATCCGCTGATCACCTCGATCCTCTTTGTGATCACGTTGGTGGTGTTGGTCGTGGTGCACGAACTGATCCACGGG